>JBKBXX010000001.1:0-78924 GCA_046313915.1 Burkholderiales bacterium
CTCACGTCATCGCACCCGCGGCTTACGGCAAACTCAAGTACGACGCCATCAGGGATTTCGAGCCGATCACGCTGGTGGCATCGACGCCGTATCTGCTGGTGGTACACCCGGGAGTCAAGGCAAACACCCTCAAGGAATTCATCGCCTTGGTCAAATCCCAGCCCGGCAAGCTCAATTATGCCTCGGCGGGCACCGGTTCCACGACGCAGCTCGCGATGGAGATGCTCAAGGCCGCTGCCGGTCTTGACATCGTGCACATTCCGTACAATGGTAATGGTCCGGCCGGCGCCGCGACGATCGGCGGTCAGGTGCAGGCGCTGTTCGGCAGCATGCCGGCCGTGCTGCCGCACGCCAAGTCCGGCAAGCTGCGGCCGCTGGCGGTGGGTACGGCGAAGCGCTCTCCGGCGTTGCCCGAAGTGCCGACCGTGGCCGAATCGGGTTTCCCCGGTTTCGAGGTTTCGCTGTGGATGGGTTTCTTTGCGCCCAAGGGCACGCCGGCGCCCATCCTGAAGAAGCTGCAGGACGAACTGACCAGAATTGCGCTGTCGCCGGAAATGAAAGAGCAGTTCGAAAGGAACGGCGCCGAGCCGGTGACCAGCACGCCGGCGGAAATGCAGAAGCTCATCAAAACCGAGCTCGACAAGTATTCCAAGGTGATCAAGGCCGCGGGCATCAAGCTCGAATAATCCGCGTATTACACAAAACCCGTCCTGCGCATTGCGCGTGACGGGTTTTTTTATTTTCTGTTATTTCTATAACATATTGATTTTGTTAATAAATTAGTAGCCGAGCCGGGGGGCTACGCGGTTTTTGAGCGGCTTGCCTGCGAGAAAGCGCGCGAGATTGCCGAACCACAGGTCGAGCGAAATATCGACGTAATGCTCGCCGTCGTCGCACGAGATATGCGGTGTGATGACGAGCTGGGGCGTGTCCCACAACGGCGAATCGGGCGGCAGCGGTTCGGGATCGACCACGTCGAGAACGGCGCCCGCCAGTTCGCCGCGCGCGAGCTTGTCGCGCAGGGCATCGTAGTCGGCGACGGGAGCGCGCGCGATGTTGATGACGCCGGCGGCGGGTTTCATCAGGCCGAGGCGCTCGCGGCTGAGCAGATTGCGCGTCTCGGGCGTGAGCGGAACCGCCAGCACCACGAAATCGGCTTGCGGGAGCAGGGCATCGAGCCGCGAGTAGGAATGGACCGCGTCGGCGAGGCGCGACGGCTTCTCCCGGCGGCGCACGCCGATGACTTTCATGCCGAGCTGTTTTGCCGCGCGCGCCGCGCCTTCGCCCAGATCGCCCAGCCCCACGATGAGCGCGGTTTTGCCTTCGATGCTGGGCGAGAACAACTGGCGCCAGCGGCGCGCACGCTGGTCGGTGAGGATTTCGGGCAGACGGGTGTTGAGCATGGTGAGCGCCATGCGGACGTACTGCTCGGCCTTGACGCCGTGGGCCCCGCGGTTGTTGGTGAAGGCGACACCGCGCGGCAGCCAGTCGAGCGGCAGCAGGCCGTCGACGCCCGCCGAAGTCGCGTGCAGCCACCGCAGGCGCGGCGCCCGCTCACGCAGATCGTTGCGGCGCGCGGGAACACCGATGACGATGTCCGCCGTGCATAGCGCGTCATCGAGTACGTCGCCGTCCCAGCCGATGGTGACATCAAGCTTTCCGGCCAGGTCGCGGTGGCGCGCGCAGGCTGCGTCCCACAGCGCCTGTGTGATGTGGAAAATGCTTGCTTTTTTACGCGCGTTTTCAATATGGACGCGGATTTTTCCGGTCGTCATGCGGTGCAGGTGATGTGATATCGGTGGTGGGGCAACAGTAACGGTTATTTACCGGCAGTGGATTTTTTCATGCCCTGCCAGCGCACGATAGTGTCGTGTTCAATGCCAAACAAGTCGAGTACCCGTCCCACGGTGTGGTCGACCAGGGCGTCGACAGTCTTGACCCGGCTGTAGAAAGCGGGCACGGGCGGGAAGACGATGCCGCCCATTTCGGTGACCGCGACCATGTTGCGCAGATGGGCGAGGTTGAGCGGCGCTTCGCGCGTGAGCAGTACCAGCTGTCGCCGTTCCTTGAGAATCACGTCCGCGGCGCGGCTCACCAGATTGTCCGAGAAGCCATGGGCGACGGCGGCCAGCGTTTTCATCGA
Organism: Burkholderiales bacterium; assembly: GCA_046313915.1. GTDB lineage: Bacteria > Pseudomonadota > Gammaproteobacteria > Burkholderiales > SG8-41 > CAKKQX01. The sequence continues at coordinate 2,144 of JBKBXX010000001.1, forward strand.
ACAGGGCGCGATCACCATGCCGTGCGTGATGAAGGAGCCGCTGGCAATGGCGGCACCGATGTCGCGCGGGCTGTATTCTACGTCGGCGAGTCTGCCGATGTCCTTGCGCGCGAGGCCATGATCTTCCCAGGCGTTGAGTGCTCCGGCCTCCGAGACGATCACGTGTGTTTCCCAGCCGCCGAGCGCGCGCAGCGTCTCCAGGATGCGCAACCCGTAAATCGAACCGGTGGCGCCGGTGATGGCCACGATCAGCCGTTTTCTCGGCTGGGATTCGCGAGATTTCCTTTTTGCGGTCATGAACTGTGATGAATATCGCTCACACGTGTACTGTAGTTGCCAGGCAAACGATATCCTACACCGCCTGCCCGTATAATGGGACGCGAGCACCTTGCCATGAACGTCCATATTGTGAATGCAGTTCCCGGCGTCGCCGCCGCACCTTCGGACAGCAGGCGATTCGTCGCCGGCGTGGTAGTGGGCGCTACCGCTGCGCAGGTGACCTCGGCGATGAGCATCGCGGTGTTTCCGGTCATTGCGCCGCAGCTTGCGCCGCTCCTCGCTGTCGACGCCTCGCTGGTGGGCTACCTGATGAGTCTGCTGTTCGGTTCCGCGATGGCGGCATCGCCGCTGGTAGGTACGGCCGTGCTGCGCTGGGGAGCATGCCGCTCGATGCAGGTCGCAACCGCGCTATCCGTCTGCGGCATGGCACTTGCCATGTCCGGCCAGCTTTTTTCCGTCGTTGTCGCGGCGCTGCTGGTCGGCGCCAGCGCTGCGCTGGTCGCGGCGGGGGCTGCGCATCTGCTGTTTCGTTTCAGTTCGCCAGCGCGCCGCAACCTGATCTTTTCCATCAAGCAGACCGGGGTGCCGCTGGGCTGGGCGATGATCGCGCTGCTGGCGCCTGGCATTACGCTGGCATTCGGCTGGCGCTGGTCGTTGGCCGTGATCATGCTCTATGGCGTGGCCGTACTGTTCTTCCTGCAGCGGGTCCGCGTGCGGTGGGACGATGACCGCAATCCCCAGGGAGCGGCGCAACTGCATCTACTGGCCGGTGTGCGGCTGCTGTGGCGTTTTCCTGCGCTCAGGCGGCTGGCATGCGCCGCGTTTTTTTTCTCGTTCGTGCAGCTGTGCCTCGGTACTTTCACGGTGACGCTGCTGGTCAAGGAGGCGGGCTATACGCTGGTGGCGGCGGGATTCATGTTTTCGCTGCTCCAGATTGCCGGGATGTCGGGACGCCTGCTGCTGGGCTGGGTCGCCGATGCGACCGGCCGCAGCGTCACGGTGCTGGCGGCGTCGGATCTGGTGGTGGCGGCCTGTTGCGTCATGACTGCGTTCGTCAACTCCGCCTGGCCGCCGACGCTGCTGGCGGCGCTGTATGGGGTGTTTGGGGCCATGGCCTACGGCTGGAACGGCATTTTGCACGCCCAGATCGCGCGACTCAGCCCGAAAGGCATGGTGAGTGTTGCCACCGGCGGCCTCATGGTCTGGATTTTCGCCGGCACGCTGAGCGGGCCGGCGCTGTTCGCTTTCGGTTACCGCTTCGTCGGCAGCTATACCGCGTGTTTCGGCGCGTTGGCGCTGGTCGCGTTCGCCGGCTGGCTGTTACTGAGGCCGGCGCAGGGCGCGGATGTCGAACCGGAAGCGATGTGAAATACCGCGCGGCGTCGGCCACGCGGCTACCAGGAGCTTGCATGTGAAAACGCCAATGGAATATCGCCGGCTGGGAAACAGCGGCTTGCAGGTTTCCAGGATCTGCCTGGGGGCCATGATGTTCGGCGAGCATGCCGATGCCGCGACCGCCGCCCGTATCGTCGGTTCGGCATACGCGGCCGGCGTCAATTTCATCGATACCGCCGATACCTATGGCGGCGGCGAATCAGAACGCATCGTCGGCAAGCTGATTGCGAAAAACCGTCAGCGCTGGGTAGTCGCGACCAAGTTTACCAACAAGATCGATCCTGCCGACCCGAATTCGGGCGGGGCAGGAAGAAAATGGCTGTTGCAGGCGGTTGACGGCAGTCTCGGACGACTCGCTACCGATCACATCGATGTTTATTATTTCCACCGTGACGACCGCGACACGCCGCTCGAAGAGTCACTGGGAACGATGGCCGATCTGATTCGCAGCGGCAAGGTGCGCTATTTCGGTTTGAGCAATTTCCAGAGCTGGCGCATCGCCGAAGTCATCGCGTGCTGCCGGCAGTGGGGGCTGCCCCGGCCTATCGTGCTGCAGCCCTGCTATCACGCGCTCTACCGCATTGCCGAGGTCGAGATGTTTCCGGCGTGCCGCTACCATGGATTGGGTGTCGTGCCCTACAGCCCGCTGGCGCGCGGCGTTCTGACCGGGAAATACCTGCCGGGGGCAAGACCGCCTGCCGACTCGCGGGCGGGGCGGGGGGAAAAGCGTTTCCTGGAAACCGAGTTCCGTCCCGAATCGCTCGCCATTGCACGCAAACTCGGCGAGCACGCAGCGAGAAAAGGCACGAGCCTCGCGCACTTTGCGCTCGGCTGGGTGCTCAACAACACGCTGGTGAGCTCGGTACTCGCGGGTCCGCGCACTTATGCGCAATGGCAGGGCTATCTTGCCGCACTCGATTACCGCTTCGACGCCGAAGACGAGGCGCTGGTCGACTCGCTGGTGGCTCCTGGGCATTGCTCGACGCCGGGTTATACCGATCCCAAATATCCGGTCACCGGCCGGGTCGCGCTGCACGGCTGAAGTCGCTGCGAGCTTTTTCATGGAAACGCCGGGATTTGCGCAGCTCGCATTCTGCGCCGTGGTGGTAATGGTTGCATTTGCGGTGCGCGGCACGACGGGGTTTGGCGGCAACGCCATCGCGGTGCCGCTGCTGACACTGGTATTGCCGATGCAGAACGTGGTCGCGGCCGTCACCGTGCTGACGGTGCTGTCATCGCTCGGCCACTGGCTGGGAGACTGGCGCAGAATCGTGTGGACCGAAATCCTCAGGGCTGCGCCTTTCACGCTGATCGGTGTTGCGGCCGGTCTTTATCTTTTCGAGACGCTGGACGCGCGCACCCTGACCCGGGCATTCGGCGGTTTCGTGATCTTGTATGCGATTTACTCGCTGGCGATGGCGCAACGCGCGCTCGCGCCGTCGCGAAAAATGCTGTGGCCGCTTGCGGCGGTACTGTGCACGCTCGCCGGGCTGGTCGGTACGCTGTTCGGCGGTGCCGCCGGCCCGATCTACGTGATCTACCTCAGAACCCTGCAACTCGGCAAAGACAGCTTCCGGGTGACCATCACCACTATACTGATGACCCAGGCCGTGATGCGTGTCGCCGGCTATTTCAAAATCGGTTTTTATGACCGGGCGACGCTGCTCATGCTGGCGGCGGCGCTGCCGCTGATGCTGGCCGGCGCCTGGCTGGGCGGCGCGATCGCGGGCCGCATCGACCAGCTGACTTTCAATCGCATCGTAGGCGCCGTGCTGTTATGCAGCGGCATTGCCTTGTTGTTCAAATAGACGCAGACGGCTGCGGTGCGGCGCCGTTATGGGAGAATGGCGAAAATCATTTGAGGAAAACGACGGCGGGAAAGACCGCGGCGGCGAGCACCAGCACCAGCCATTCGAGGCCGTTGCGTCTCAACCAGCCGGTAAAATGCAGGACCAGGATGAGGATTGCGATTGCATAGAAGGCATAGAAAATCATTTGCTGTCCCTTTGCCTTGTTTGTCGGGGGTCGTGCCGATGGATGGCAATGTGTCGCCGTTCGCGACGCCCGCGGTCCGCGCCGTTGCCGCGGCAGAAGCCGGTTTGCTGCTGACGCTCGCGCCGGGTCATGGGGGTGTCGGGCACATAGATGATGTTCAACAAAATACAAGAATAGATCAAAAAGGCTCGCAATGACAGGACAAAATGCCTGCTCCTGTTGCATTGCACAACGATTTTCGCGTCGGCGGCAGGATGTCGCGAGTGCGGCGGCCAGTGGCCGCGGCTGAGGTGCCGCGCGCCGTTCTGCAATGAAAACGTCCGTGAGGTGCCATACTCATGTCATATTTGCTCGCCTTTGACCAGGGTACCACGAGTTCGCGCGCGATAGTCTTCGATCACGCGGGGGCCATCAAGGCCGTGGCGCAGAAAGAGTTTGCGCAGATATTCCCCCGCCCGGGCTGGGTTGAGCACGATCCGGAAGAGATCTGGACAACGCAAATCGCCGTGGCTTTCGAAGCGCTGGCGCGCGCCGGCGTTCATGCCCGAGACGTCGCCGCCATCGGCATCACCAACCAGCGCGAAACCACTGTGGTATGGGATCGTGCGAGCGGTGAGCCCATCTACAACGCGATCGTCTGGCAGGACCGCCGCACCGCCGCGCATTGCGACCGGCTCAAGGCTGCGGGCTGCGAAGACATGGTGAGCGCCAAGACCGGGCTGGTGCTCGATGCCTATTTTTCGGGGACCAAGCTCGGCTGGCTGCTCGACCATGTCGCAGGCGCGCGCGAGCAGGCGCGACAGGGCCGACTCGCTTTCGGGACCGTCGACAGCTGGCTGATCTGGAAACTTTCGGGCGGCGCCGCGCACGTCACCGATCCGACCAACGCTTCGCGCACGCTGCTCTACAACATTCACGATGACGTATGGGACGACGAGATGCTGCGATTGTTCGATGTGCCGCGCGGGATATTGCCCCGTGTCATCCCTTCGAGCGGTGTGGCCGCCGCAACGGCGCACAATCTTTTTGCCGCATCGATCCCGATTGCGGGCATCGCCGGCGACCAGCAGGCGGCCTTGTTCGGCCAGCGCTGTGTCCTGCCCGGCATGGTCAAGAATACCTACGGCACCGGCTGTTTCATGCTGATGCATACCGGCCAGCGGCCGGTCGGCTCGCGCAACAAACTGCTGACGACCAGCGCCGCCCGCATCGGCGCCGGGCGCGAGTACGCGCTGGAAGGCAGCGTGTTCGTCGCCGGCGCAGTGGTGCAATGGCTGCGCGACGGTCTCGGGATCATCAAGTCCTCGGCGGAAGTCGAAAGGCTTGCGGCGAGCGTCGGCGACAACGGCGGCGTCTACCTGGTGCCCGCGTTCGCCGGACTCGGCAGCCCGCACTGGGATCCGTATGCGCGCGGCACGTTGCTGGGACTGACGCGCGGCTCGACCGCGGGACACATTGCGCGCGCGGCGCTGGAGAGCATCGCCTATCAGACCGCCGATGTGCTGCGCGCGATGGGGGCGGACTCCGGGATCGGGCTCGCCGAATTGCGGGTCGACGGCGGCGCGACGCGCAACGACCTCTTGATGCAGTTCCAGGCCGATGTGCTGGGCGTGCCCGTGGTGCGCCCTGCCGTCACCGAAACCACCGCGCTGGGCGCGGCTTATCTCGCGGGCCTCGGCGTGGGTTTCTGGAAAAGCGCGCAGGACATCGAGGCGCAATGGCGAGCCGAGCGCGTGTTCGAGCCCGCGTTGTCGCGCGACGAGGCTGCGGCGCGGATGCGCTGCTGGCAGAAGGCGGTATCGAGATCCCGCGAATGGGCGAAGTGACCCTGCGTTTCCCAGCGCGTGGGCTCAGGACGCGAGACGATGCTGCAATGCGTCGCGGGCAGCAGCGATTTCCTGGGTCAATTTTTCGACGTCGGGCCACAGCGTGGCGGTTTCGTTTGCTTTGAATGCGGCGTCGATACGCGCAGCGATCGCGCTTACCCGGGCGGCGCCGACGTAGGCACTGCTCGACTTCAGGGCGTGGGCGGCTCGGGCGGCGGTCCCGCTGTCGCGTATGTCGCGGGCGTGCGCCAGTGTTTCCAGCATGGCCGGCACACCGTCGAGAAAGAGCCGGATGACCTGGTTGACGGTTGCATCGTCCCCATCCAGGGCGGCGCGAAGCTCCTCGATTTTTGCCGCGTCGATGACGTCGTTTTCCCGAAAGGCCGCCGACGCGGTGTTCTGGCCCGCCGCGCTTTGCCGTGAAGGCGCGGGCGGGGAGGCGCGCAGCACCCGGCGCACGGTCTCCAGCAGTTCCGCCTTGCGGAAAGGCTTGGCCAGATAGTCGTCGAATCCTGCCGCTAGGCATTGCTCGCGGTCGTTCTGCATGGCGTTGGCGGTGATGACAATCGCCGGCGTATGCGCGGTTTCCCGGGCGCGAATGTGAGTCAAGACTTCCAGCCCGTCCATTCCCGGCATCTGCCAGTCGAGCAGCAGCAGGTCGAACGGCGCGGCTTCCCATCGTGCGAGCGCTTCGTCGCCGTCTTTTGCACAGACCAGTTCGCAGCCCGTCGATTTCAGCATGGCCTCCGCGTACATCCGGTTTACCTCGTTGTCCTCGGCGAGGAGGACTCTCAGGCCGGCGAATTCCGCGCCTGCCACTGGCGTTGAGTTTGCGGCGGTGGTTCCACGCTCGTCGCGTCCGTCGAGCACCGAGCGTACCAGCCGTCTCAACTCGTTGTGACGCGCAGGTCTGCGCAGCTCAAACACTTTGCCGGGCTGCTCCCGCCTGATCGCCGCGGGAAGCCCGGCTCCCCACGTCGCGACCACGACCGGCGTCTCCCGGCACGCTGGCAGCGTTTGCAGCGCGGCGAGCATGCGGATTATGCCGTCGTCTGACGTTCTGACGTCCAGAACGATGAGATCGAGGCGATCCGTTTCCGGCGTGGCGCGCAGTTGTTCAATTGCTTCATCCGCGCCGGACGCGCTGATACAGCGTACGCCCAGCAGGGCAAGATGGCGCGCGATGACCCGGCGTTCCATTTCGAGATCGGCGACGACGAGCGCGACGCGTCGCGGCCGGCTTGTCGCCGTTGCGAGTGGGGCGGCAGGCGGCAGCGGCAGTTCGAACCAGAATGTGGAGCCGACGCCGGGTTCGCTGGTCGCGCCGATCCGTCCTCCCATGCGCTCTACGAGCTGTCTGCATATGGTGAGCCCGAGGCCGGTGCCGCCGTAGCGCTTGGTGGTCGAGGTGTCGCCCTGTTCGAAAGGCTGGAACAGGGTGTCGATTTTCGAGGGCGCGATGCCGATGCCGGTGTCGCTGACTTCAAAGTGCAGGGCGTGCGGCGGCTGCTCCTCCTGCACCATGGAAATCCGCAACCGGATTTCCCCGTGCTCGGTGAACTTGACAGCGTTGCCGACGAGATTCAAAAGGATCTGCCGCAGCCGGTGCGGATCGCCGCGCACGCACGAGGGGACCGCATCGTCGACCGTCGCGATTATCGCGATTCCCTTCGATATGGCGCGTTCTTCCAGGAGTTCGATCACTTCGCCAACGAATTCGCAGGGCACAATATCGCCCTGCTCCAGTTCCAGCTTGCCGGCTTCAATCTTGGAGAAATCGAGCACGTCGTTGATGATGGCGAGCAGCGATTCCGCGGAACGGCGGATGGTGAGCGCGTAGCCGCGTTGCCTCTCGTCCCGGAGCTCGCCGTCGAGCAGCAGTTCGGTCATGCCGATCACGCCGTTCATCGGCGTGCGGATTTCGTGGCTCATGTTCGCGAGGAAACGGCTTTTGGCGCGGTTGGCGGCTTCCGCCGCCTCTTTTTCGTGCTGGAGCGCGGTGGTCATCGCTTTCAGGCTTGCCACCATGTCGTTCAGACTGGCGGAAAGGATCCCCAGCTCGTCGTGGCGCTTCAGTGACACGCGCGTATCTAGGTCGCCGTCGCGCACCGCATGCAACGCGTCCACGATGCGTTCCACCGGCGCGGAAAACGAGCGCGAAAAATAATACGCAAGCAGCAACGCCAGCAGCAGCAGCACGCCGGCTAGCGCCGCGGTCCGCCCCACGTTTTCCGCTTGTTGCCGGCGTGCCTGCGCCAGCGAGAAATTGAAGTAGGCAAAACCGATGATTTCGCCGTCGGCGAGCCGCACCGGTTGCAAGACTTTGACGGCATCATCCAGAATGCGCACGACCGGCTGGCCTGTCTCACGGGCCTCGGCGAGCATGCCGGATGGGAGCGACTGCGCCTTCTGAAAAGCAAACTGTTTCTCGGAGTCGGCCACCACCAATCCTGTCTGGTCCAGAGCCTGAGCCAGCAGGACTTCCGGCACGGCGTGTGCGGACTGTAGCTGCCTGCGTATGTCGTCTATCGAGAGCTTGTAGATCGGATCCACCAGGTTGGCTGCCACGGCTTGTGCGACTGCCACGCCGGTTTCCACGGCATGTTGCTGCGTTTTCTGACGCTCCAGGACGAAGTCGTAGAGGATCACGGCGCCGCTCGCCAGCGCCGTGATGCAGAGGCTGTAGGCGATCAGCTTGCTGCGAAGACTGAAATGCAGGTTCACCGGCGGACGATTTCCCGGTCAATGTCCTTGGTGAGCTGCAGGATGGGTGCCAAGGATTTCTGGACGCCGCTGGGCAGATCGTCGAAGCGGACGGTCTGCTCGAACGCCGCGAGTACCTGCCTGCCCTGTTCCGTGTTCTCCATGGCGAGCAGCACTTCACGGATGCGTTTGACGAGGGCTTCGTCGAGGTCTTTGCGGTGACTGACCAAGTGCCTGGGTACGGCTGGCGTTTCGTGAATGACGCGCAAGGCATCGGGCTGGGCTTTACGGAACTGTTCAAAGTCGTGAATACCGACCGCGCCCGCGGCGACCTTGCCACGCGTGACCCACAGCAGCGTCGTTTCCTTTTCCCCGCTGAACACGAAACCCACTTCCCGCGGCCCGACCGGCGCGCCGTTGTCCGAAAACTCGCGCAATGCGAGCTTGGACTCGAGCAAGGCGCTCTTCGGCAAAAAATAACCCGTCGTCGAGTACGGATCCTCGAACGCCAGCATTTTGCCTTTCAAGTCGGCGAGCGCGTGGATTGCGCTGTCGGCGCGCACCACGAAAACGGAATTGAATTCCGCCTGTCCTCTTTTCCAGCGCCGGAGCAGGATTTTGCTTCCTGCGAGGCGGCTCACGGCGACCGTCGGAAACGGGCTGTCGATGAAAATGTCGACCTGCCGCGTGCGCATTTTCTCCGCCATTTCCGGTATCCCCCCGGCCACTACCACCTTGCCCTGCTCAATGCCCATGTCCTTCAACTGCTGGGCGAGATAGTGCGCAAAAGGATGGAAGATCTTGATTTCCTTGTCCGGCTTGCCCGAGATCGATCCCACGAAAAGGGTGCGGCCTGCCGCGGGGCCGGCTGCGGCCACCAGCGAGGCGAACAGTGCGGAAAGCAGCCAGCGGTGCATGAGTACCTTCTTATCAGAAATTGACCTGTCCGCGCAACAGCAGCGCGCGCTCGCGCGAAGTCGGCACGCCGCCGATCGTGACCAGCGTGTCGAAGCGGGTTTCCACCAGGTTCACCATTACGCGCGAATAGGGGTTGAGTATCCATTTCAGGCCCAGCGTCCACGCGTCGGCGCCGTCGGTGAGCCCTGCACCGAGGACGCCGCTGCCTGCGGGATTGGTGAGCTGGAAGTCGGAGGCGTCGAATCTGCTGTAGCGCAGGCCCAGTTCCAGCGCGCCGCGGCCGCCGCTTCCGGCACGGAAGTCCGATTTCGGGCGGATGTTTCTGAATGCGCCATTGCGGTAAGCATCGGCATAATGCTCGCCGGTTACGAGCCAGCTCGCGCTCACGTATTGCGCCTTGATTTCGCGGTCGTAGGCGACGCCGGCTGCGCTCACGCCGTCGAAACGGGTCGCAATGTGTTCGGCCTGGAGCTTGAACGGACCCCACGCGAACGCTGCCTCGATGCCGTTACGGCTGACGCCGACCGGGCCGCCGGTGAAGGCGGCGGGGTCGAAGAAGCGGAAGCCGCGCGCTTCGGTGCGGCCGTTGAATCCTACGTCCCCGACGGGGCGGCTGCCGCGCGTGACGCCAATCCCGCCGTGCAGCACCGCATTCTTGCTGCCGGTCCATTCGGCGGCATTGGCGGTCAGGCGCCCGATGCGGTCCTTGCCGTCGTTGTCGTCGGTATCGGCATCGCCGTTGCCGTTAGACAGTGCCACGCCGTAGTAGAGGCCTTTGGCGGGGCGGCCGTGGACCATGATGCCGCGCTCCTTGCCGGGCGCCTGCGAATTGGCGAGCGAGCGTTCCTGGAAGTCGATGAAATTGGAGCTGGTCATCTCCTCCAGGCTGAAAGGCATTTTGAACAGCCCCAGCCGCAGCTGGGCTGCGTTCGCGAGCTTGTAATTGACGTAAGCAGTGTCGATTTTGGCTGTCGAAGCAAAATCGCCGGTGATTTCGGCGTCGAGCCAGTCTCCCAGTTCGAGTTCGACGCCCAGGCGCGCGCGCCGCACTTCGGCGGTATTGGTGGTGCGCGACGTGGTTCGCGCATCATAGCTGCGATAATCGGCGTGGAGGCGACCGCCGACCTTGACCTTGAGGCCGGCTGAGCGGTCCTCGAAGACGGTGCCGTCAGCGGGTTTTGCCGCCGTGCGCACGGTCGGCGCGGCCGGTTGCGCCTGTGCCGACTTCACCTGGTTGTATTCGGCGGCGGTGAGGATGCCTTTGGTCTTGAGCAGTTCGAGCAGCGCCGCATCACCGGCCGGCGCCCGTTGCAGGTTGCGGTATTCGTCCTCGGTCAGAATGGCTTTCTGCCGCAGCACGTCGAGCAGCGCGGGCTGCGCGCCCGACGCTGTATTGGCGGCGGCGAGCATTGCTATGGCGAGCAGCCGCGGGGCGAACCGGCGGCATTGCGGTTGTATTGCGTTCGCGGCTGGTTTGTTTCCTGACGGAGCTTTCATCGAGGGCCTCCTCGGGTTCGTGACTTTACTGCGCCTGCCGGCAATGCAGGCGGCGAATTTTCACACTGGGATTATTGCAGGAACGGCATTGCGGCAAAGCGCGAAACAGATGCAAAGCTGTGTGGCAATTCGGATGCGAGCGGGCTGCCACATTATAACATATTGATTTATTAGGTTATTAAGCTGCGTTCCGAAGCGTGCGTCCTGATTCCCATCGCAGGGGCTGGGCTGAAACTTCTGAAATCTTCCGGGAGCTTTGCCGTGATTACTCAGGGGCTGCTCGAAAGGGAATTGCCAAGGGCCTGATTAAGGGGGCAAAATATGCAGTTCATCAAATGGATGTAGCTGGATGACGGTTTACGGCCGGGGGCTCATCGTGGCAAGGATTGTGGTGTTCAACCAGAAGGGCGGCGTCGGCAAGACCACGACCACGCTCAATCTCGCGGCGCTGCTCGCCCGGCGCGGCGCCGATCCGCTGGTCATCGATCTCGATCCCCAGGCGCATCTGTCAGGAGTGTGCGGTGCCACGGTGGCGGAATCGGAGCACAGCCTCTACGGTTTTTATTCCCACGCCGTGCCATTGACCGCCTTGATCCGCAACAGCAACGGTGGCTGGAAAATCATCCCCTCGCATCTCGATTTGTCCAAAGTCGATACCCAGTTCGGCAAGGGGCCGAATATTCTCAACCGCCTTTACACTGGCATCGTGAAAGAGCGACTCAATACCGATCGGCCGATCCTGATGGATTCGTGTCCCATGCTGGGCGTGCTGTCGCTCAATGGCATCTTTGCTTCCGATCGCGTGCTGGTGCCGATTTCCACCGATTATCTGGCGATCAAGGGCGCGCTGCAGATGGAGCGTACGCTGAAAGCGCTCGAGCACGTGCTGAAAAAGCGTGTCGTGAGGCGCTACGTCATCACGCGCTTTGACACGCGGCGCAAGATGTCATGGGATATCGATCGCCAGTTGCGCGAGCGTTTCGGCGCGGAAGTGTGCGAGACGCGCATTGCCGAGAATGTCAGCATCGCCGAGAGCCCCTCGTACAGCAAGGATGTATTCGGGCACGCGCCGGAAAGCCGCGGCGCGCACGACTACGCCGCGTTGCTCGCCGAACTCGAAGCCTGTGGTTTCCTGCAGTAGAACGGCAAGCGGTGAAAGGACAAGCTGGGCTTGTTCCGCTCGCCGCTTGCTGCTCACGCTTACCTGCCCTCATCCTGCCTGCCGATCAACGAGATCATGCCTTCGAGATCGAGCGCCTCGCCGCGGGTGCTCGGTTCCGATTCGCGGCATTCGAGGATTTCGCAATTGTGGTAAATCTGGCCGATCTTGTTCTCGGCCTCGGTGCGGTCACGCGCCTGCACCATGAGGTTTTCCACGACCATTCCGCCGCGTGTCCTGATTTTGAAGCCGTATTTGTTCATGGGGACGCTCCTTCGCTGCCGCGCTCCGGCATTTGCCGTCACGATTCGTCGGGCCTGAGTTCCTGCCTGTAGAACCTGAATTTCCTCACGTAATGGTCGGAAGCCGCGTTGATGCGCTGGATTTCCTCGGCGGAGAGCTGGCGCACCACCTTGCCGGGGGAGCCGATCACCAGCGATCCGTCGGGAATCTCCTTGCCTTCGGCAATCAGCGAATTGGCGCCGATCAGACAGTTTTTCCCGATTTTTGCGCCGTTCAGGATCACGCTCTTGATGCCGACCAGGCTGCCGTCGCCGATGGTGCAGCCATGCAGCATGGCCATGTGGCCGACGCTTACGTTCCTGCCGATGGTGATCGGAAAACCGGGATCGACGTGCAGCACGCAGCCGTCCTGCAGCTGGGAGTTTTCGCCTATCGTGATGACGTCGTTGTCGCCGCGCACCACGCAGCCGAACCAGACGCTGGCATTGTTTTCGAGCACCACGCTGCCAATGACGGTGGCGTTGTGTGCGACATAGTAGTCGCCTTTGCAGACGACCTTGCGGTCCCCGATGGAAAATTTCATGGGCTGTTCTTCCTCCGTCCGTTAGCCCGATTATACCCAGCGGCGGGGCGGCTGCGGAAAGGGCGACGTAAATGACAGACGGCCGGCGGGATGGTGTCCGCCGGCCGTCTGCGTGTGATGCACCGCTGGCGCCCTACAGGAGCGGCACGATCAGCAGCGCCACGATGTTGATGATCTTGATCAGCGGGTTGACCGCGGGGCCGGCGGTATCCTTGTAGGGATCGCCGACAGTGTCGCCGGTCACTGCCGCCTTGTGGGCGTCAGAACCCTTGCCGCCGTGATTGCCGTCCTCGATGTATTTCTTGGCATTGTCCCATGCGCCGCCGCCGGTGGTCATCGAAATCGCCACGAACAGGCCGGTGATGATGGAACCCATCAATACCCCGCCCAGCGCCTGCGGTCCGAGCACGATGCCGACCACCACCGGGACCAGCACCGGCAGCAGCGAGGGCACGATCATTTCCTTGATCGCCGAGCGGGTGAGCATGTCCACCGCGCGTGAATAGTCGGGTTTGGCCGTGCCTTCCATGATGCCCTTGATTTCCCTGAACTGACGGCGCACCTCGACCACTACCGAACCGGCGGCGCGGCCGACGGCTTCCATCGCCATTGCGCCGAACAGATAAGGCACCAGGCCGCCGATGAACAGGCCGATGATGACCATGTGACTGGAGAGGTCGAACGCTATCGATTTTCCGGCTGCTTCGAGCGCGTGGGTGTAGTCGGCGAACAGCACCAGCGCAGCGAGCCCTGCCGAACCGATCGCGTAACCCTTGGTCACCGCCTTGGTGGTGTTGCCCACTGCATCCAGCGGATCGGTGATGGCGCGCACTTCCTTCGGCAGGTCGGCCATTTCGGCGATGCCGCCGGCGTTGTCGGTAATCGGGCCGTAAGCGTCGAGCGCGACGATGATGCCGGTCATCGACAGCATCGCGGTCGCGGCGATGGCGATGCCATAAAGTCCTGCCATGGCGTGGGCGGCGTATATGCTCGCGCACACCGCGAGTACCGGCCATGCCGTCGATTTCATCGATACGCCGAGGCCGGCGATGATGTTGGTGGCGTGGCCGGTGGTGGAGGCGGCGGCGACGTGGCGCACCGGCGCGAACTCGGTCGCAGTGTAGTACTCGGTGATCACCACCATCAGCGCGGTCAGCACCAGGCCGACCAGCGCGGAGCCGAGCAGTTTGAGCGGCGAGAGCTCGGGGTATTGCGCGCCGATGTTGCCCATCATGCTGTAGGTCACGATGACGAAGCCGACCGCGGCGATCACGCCGGATACGATCACACCCTTGTAGAGCGCGCTCATGATCTTGGCTCCGGGTGAAACCTTGACGAAGAAGCAGCCAATGATGGAGCCGATGATGGAAACACCGCCCAGCGCCAGCGGATAGGTGGCGGCAGTGAGCGCGGCTTCCGGCTTGGACAGCAGCAGTGCACCCAGCAGCATGGTGGCGATGATGGTCACGGCATAGGTTTCGAACAGATCGGCCGCCATGCCGGCGCAGTCGCCGACGTTGTCACCGACATTGTCGGCGATCACGGCAGGGTTGCGCGGATCGTCCTCGGGAATGCCGGCTTCGACTTTGCCCACCAGATCGGCGCCGACGTCGGCGCCCTTGGTGAAAATGCCGCCGCCAAGCCGCGCGAAAATCGAGATCAGCGAGCCGCCGAAAGCGAGTCCCACCAGCGGTTCGGCGATTTTCTTGATCGAAGCGCCGTGTTCGGCGCTGCCGAGCAGTGTCCAGAAAAACACGGTGACGCCGAGCAGCCCGAGCCCGACCACCAGCATGCCGGTGATGGCGCCGCCGCGAAAAGCGATGGCGAGCGCTTCATTAAGACCGGTGCGTGCGGCTTCGGCGGTGCGCACGTTGGCGCGCACCGAGACGTTCATGCCGATATAGCCCGCCAGTCCCGACAGCAGGGCGCCGATCGCGAAGCCGACCGCCGTCGCCCACGACTTGAGCGCAAAACCGATGACGATGAAAAGAATGACGCCAACGATGCCGATCGTCGTGTATTGACGGTTCAGATACGCCGATGCGCCCTGTTGCACGGCCGCGGCGATTTCGCGCATGCGGTCGTTGCCGCTGGGCTGGGCGAGAATCCACTTGATCGAAATGCCGCCGTAAGCAAGCGCGGCAATGGCGCAAAGTAGCGCGATTAACAGACCACCAGACATGATTGCTCCCGTTGATTATCGGCCGTTAAGGCAGGCCGTTTTGCCTCTTACCAATTTTTTCCGCCGGAGGACATGAAAGTCGCGAGGGGTGAGACCCTTGAACCCCCGGCGTTACCGTGCTCCGCTTTTCCCCGTGCTCCCTGTAGCTGTCCGCGTTTGGCAGCGCCCGATCCGCAGCTCACCGGCTTTCACCGATTTTCGAGGCCGCTCTCCCGGCCTTTGTCGGTACCCAGGGCCAGGCCGCCCTCGAAGCGCGTGCCGGTCCTGAAACCGAAAATGCGATCGAGCTCGAGCTCGACGATCAGCTCGTCTACCGCCTGCTGTCCGTGTTCCCTCATTACCTCCGACAGGATCAGCTTGGACGAATTGGCATTATAGAACCCTCCGAAGCCGGCCTGTACCTGCAGAAGCTGTTTTGCTCTTTCGAGGGTCATGCCCGCATCACACCTAGATCCTGAATGCGTCGTGCAGTTTTTTCTTTATCGCGACGTTCCTGAGTTTCACGTATGCCGGCAGACCGTTCTTGTAAGGCGGCGGGTCTTCTCCCTGGATCAGGGGCGCGAGGTAGCGCCGGCATTTGGGGGTGATATGGAAACCGTCTCCGGTGATGAAGTCGCGTGGCATCATTTTCTCGCGGTTGGCGATGTCTTCCAGTCTGGCCATGCCTATCGACCATCGATAAGGCCGGTTGGATTTGCGCACGATCACCGGCATCACGGCGTTGTGGCCCTTGATGGCGAATTCGACCGCCGCCTTGCCAACCGCATAGGCTTGCTGGACGTCCGTTTTCGAGGCGATATGGCGTGCCGAGCGCTGCAGGTAGTCGGCGACCGCCCAGTGATATTTGTAGCCGAGCTGGTCCTTGACCAGATTGGCGATCAGCGGCGCGACCCCGCCCAGCTGCGCGTGGCCGAATGCGTCTTTCAGGCCCGACTCGGACAGGAATTTGCCCTCGGCATTGCGCAGGCCTTCCGAAACGCCGATCGTGCAATAGCCATGGCGCTTGACCACCTGGTCGACGCGGGCGAGGAACTTCGCGGGATCGAAAGGGATTTCGGGAAACAGCAGGATGTGCGGTGCGTCGCCTTCCCGTTCCGCGGCGAGACCGCAGGCCGCCGTGATCCAGCCGGCATGGCGGCCCATCACCTCCAGCACGAATACTTTGGTCGAAGTGCGCGCCATCGATGCGACGTCGAAGCCGGCTTCGCGGATGCTGGTGGCCACATATTTCGCGACTGAACCGAAACCCGGGCAGTTGTCGGTGACGACGAGATCGTTATCGACGGTCTTGGGAATGCCGATGCAGTTGAGCGGATAACCGAGCTTCGCGGAAAGCTGCGACACTTTCCAGGCGGTATCGGCGGAATCATTGCCGCCGTTGTAGAAAAAATAACCAACGTTGTGCGCCCTGAACACGGCGATCAGCCGTTCGTATTGGGCGCGGTTTTCTTCCAGCCCTTTCAGCTTGTAGCGGCACGAGCCGAAAGCACCGGCCGGTGTATGGCGCAGCGCCCGGATCGCCGCAGGCGTTTCGCGGGAAGTGTCGATCAGATCTTCGGTGAGTACGCCGATGATGCCGTCACGGCCGGCAAGCACTTTACCGATGCGATCGTCGTACTTGCGCGCGGTTTCGATCACGCCGCACGCGGTGGCGTTGATCACTGCGGTCACTCCGCCCGACTGGGCGTAGATGGCATTACGCTTGGCCATGGGACTATTGCGTGTTTCGTGTCTGGAAAAAACGATATTCTAGCACACGGCTTCGCAGGTAAAAACATTGGGAATC
This sequence comes from Burkholderiales bacterium, assembly GCA_046313915.1. Taxonomy (GTDB): domain Bacteria; phylum Pseudomonadota; class Gammaproteobacteria; order Burkholderiales; family SG8-41; genus CAKKQX01. The sequence goes on from JBKBXX010000001.1 coordinate 18,710, forward strand.
AATGCCTTGAATTTGATCCCGTGTGCCGCACGCCGCATTACAGATCGGCGCCGGTCTTGCCGGAAGTGGCGCCGGCGCGATTTTTTTCGTGATCGGCCTGCAGCCTGAGGGTGATGGTCACGCACTCGGCGAGATCATCGAAATCACGCCCGGTGCCGTACTGCTCGGTGGCCGAATAATAGAATTGGCTGCGAAAGCGGGTTGCGGCGATCTTGAATATCACGAACTCCACGCCGCGCTCCTCCCAGTAAAAGGTGGGGCACAGCGTGATTTGGGGGGAAGTCGGGTCCAGCCTGACTTCGCTGTCAGCGAGTTCGACCTGCACCCGCTTGGCATAACGCTCCTGGAGCGCGCTTTCGACCACCCAGCGGTCGGCGGCGGTGAAATCCGGTATTTGTTTCACGGGGGCGATTTGGCCGCCAGGGCGGCGAACAGTTTGTCGCGGATATGCTCGACCGAGCCGCGGCCGTAGATGTTGACGTATTTCGGGGCGCGCGGATCGCCCGACGCGGCCCAGTCCATGTAGTACTGGATCAGGGGTTTGGTTTGTGAGTGATAGGTGGCGATGCGCTTTCTGACGGTTTCTTCCTGGTCGTCGGGACGCTGCACCAGGTCTTCACCCGTCACGTCGTCCTTGCCGGGCACTTTCGGCGGCTTGAATTCGACGTGGTAGCTGCGTCCCGAGGCCGGGTGCACGCGGCGTCCGCTCATGCGGCGCAGGATTTCCTGGTCGCCGACTTCGATTTCGATCACGAAATCGATGTCGATTCCCGCTTCGCGCAGCGCTTCTGCCTGCGGGATGGTGCGCGGGAAGCCGTCGATGATGAAGCCATGGGCGCAATCGGGCTCCTTGATGCGCTGCTTGACCAGTTCGATGACCACGTGATCGGGGACCAGGTCGCCTTTGTCCATGTATTTTTTTGCTTCCATGCCGAGCGGGGTGCCGGCCTTGATCGCGGCGCGCAGCATGTCACCGGTCGAGATCTGGGGAATCTTGTACTTCTCGATCAGGAATTGCGCCTGTGTGCCTTTTCCGGCACCGGGCATACCTAACAGCAGGATACGCATGGGTTGGGGAACTCGGGAGCGGTTGTTGCGGCAGCGACCCGCGGTGCCATCATCTGAAACATCGGCCTGGAACGAAGCCGGCGGGCAGTCATAAGGCCGCTTTATTCATGTATAAAGTCGAAGTATAAACGGATTTGGGTTCCGGCAAAACCTGCCCCCGTCTCAGGCGTTGGCGAGCAGCTGCACGATCCGTTGCAGATCTTCCGGCGTGTCCACTCCGGGCGGGGAAGGGTGGGGACTCACGGTGACGCTGATGCGGTAACCATGCCACAGCACGCGCAATTGCTCGAGCGCTTCGAATTGTTCGAGCGGCGAAGGCGCGAGCGTTGGATAACGCGCGAGAAATCCGGCGCGGTAACCATAGATTCCGACGTGACGGTACGCGGGCATGCCGGCGGGCAGCGCGGCGATGTCGCCGGCATGGGCACCCGTCGCGGGATCGTAGAGGCGCGCAAACGCATCCCGCGCGAAAGGAATGGGGGCGCGGCTGAAATAGAGCGCGTAGCCGTTACGATCGCAGACCACCTTGACGATGTGGGGGTTGAAAATGTCGGGTGGATTTTCGAGCGGGTGGCATGCCGTCGCCACCTCCGCATCGGCGTGATCGTAGAGGTTTTGCGCCACCGTCCTGATCAGTTCCGGCGCGATCAGCGGCTCGTCGCCCTGGATGTTGACGACGATGTGGCGCGCGTCGTGGCCGCGCCGTTGCGATACTTCGGCTACGCGCTCGGTGCCGGAAACGTGATCGCTTCGCGTCATCACCGCTTCGTAGCCGTGTTGTTTCACCGCGGCGGCGATTCCGGGATGGTCGGTGGCCACCAGCACTTCGGCGGCGCCGCTGCGGCTGGCGCGCTCGGCGACGCGCACCACCATGGGCTTGCCGGCGATGTCGGCGAGCGGCTTGCCCGGGAAGCGCGATGAGGCGTAGCGCGCGGGGATGACGACCGAGAACTTCACGGCGTGAAATGCGCGGACGTCGGCCATGAAGCGTGGCGCAGCATGGCGGTTCTACGGTTCACTTTTTACGGCTCTTCTTGCGGCGCCAGCTGGCGTGCTTCGTCTTCGAGCATGACCGGGATGCCGTCCTTGACCGGATAGGCGAGACGGCACGGCTTGCAGATCAGCTCGTTCTCGGTTTTTTTGTAAACCAGCGACCCCTTGCACAACGGGCACACCAGAATGTCGAGCAGCTTGCTGTCCATTTCACTTTCCCAGTTTTTTCAGCACCAGTTCGCCGAATGCCGGATCGATTTCGGCCTCGACCCGCAGCACCCAGTGCTTTTCGGTGGCGAATGGACGGCATTTTACCGCATCTTTCTCGGTCATCACGACAAAGTCGGCGTCATCGCAGGCGAGTTCGCCGGCGCTGAACGCGTGGTGATCGGGAAAAGGATGGGCAGTAAAGGTGAGCCCCAGGCGCTGCAGCAGCTCGAAGAAACGTCGGGGATTGCCGATGCCGGCGATTGCGTGAACGCGGCGGTTCATGAATTGTTCCGCCACGGCCTTGTGATCGGGATTGAGCAGATTGTAAAAACCGCGGCTTTGCAGCGTCATGGCGAACGCCGGGGGCGCGCCTGTCCGCAGTCCGACCCCCGCCGACTGGCTGACATTGACCACGATGGCGTCGACCGCAGCAAGACGGGTTGCCGGTTCGCGCAACGGGCCCGCCGGGAGCAGCCGCGCGTTGCCGAGGCCGCGCGCGCCGTCGATGACTGCGATCTCGAGGTCGCGCTGCAGGGCGTAATGCTGCAGGCCGTCGTCGCTGACGATGACGTCGCATTCGGGGTGCGCCTGCAGCAGTGCCCGTGCCGCGGCGACACGATCGGCGCCGACCCACACCGGGACGTTGGCGCGTTGTGCCAGCATCACCGGTTCATCGCCGCACGAGGCGACATCGCTGGCGGCGGTGACCGCGCGCGGTGAGGCGCCGCGTCTGCCGTAGCCGCGACTGACGATGCCGGGGCGCAGGCCGTGCTCACGCAGGAAATTCACCAGCCACAGCACGAGCGGGGTTTTGCCGGTGCCGCCGACAGTGATGTTGCCGACGACGACGACTGCGACCGGCAGCCTCGCTGCGGGAAGAATGCCGGCGCGATAGAGCGCGCGGCGCAACTTTACCGCCAGCAGGAAAAACAGGCTTAAAGGGTAGAGGAAAAACCCCAGCAGGGTGACGCGCTGCCAGTGTCGTTCGAGCCAGTTCATCGGGGGACGTAAGCAGCCAGCGTGAGCGGTAAGCGGGGAAAAGCGGTGATTTGCCGCTTACGGCTCACCGCTTATTTCTGTCCTGCCTGGGTGGTGAAAGTGATTTTGCCATAGCCGGCGATGCGCGCCGCTTCCATCACGTTGATCACGGCCTGGTGCGGGGAATTGGCGTCGGCGCTGATGACGATCACCGGTTCCTTCATGTCGCCGGCGGCGCGCCGCAATTCCTGGCTGAAAGCCGCGGCGCCGCTGAAAACGACGGGCGATCTGTTGATCGCATACCTGCCGTGGGCATCGATGGCGACGTCGATCTGGGCCGGGCGCTCGGAAGGGGTGCCCGCCTCGGCGCTCGGCAGATTGATCTGCAACTCGGCGAAGCGCGAGTAAGTGGTGGTGACCATGAGGAAGATCAGTATCACCAGCAACACGTCGATCAGCGGAATGAAATTGATTTCCGGATCTTCGCGAACGGAACGCGACTGGAATTTCATTGCCGGCTACACCTGGCGTTCGCCGTGGATGATTTCCACCAGCTTGACCGCCTGCATTTCCATCTCGATCAGCAGCGCGTCGACCTTGGCGCGGAAATGGCGGTAGAAAATCATGCTCGGCACTGCGACGACCAGGCCGAAGGCGGTGTTGTAGAGCGCAATTGAAATGCCGTGCGCGAGTACCAGCGGATTGCCGCCTTGCGGCGATTGCGAGCCGAAAATCTCGATCATGCCGACGACGGTGCCGAAAAGACCGAGCAGGGGGGCGATGGCGGCAATGGTTCCCAGGCTGGTGAGGAAGCGCTCGAGCTCGTGGGCCACACCGTGTCCTGCTTCCTCGATCGCCTCCTTCATGATCGCCGGCGTGCTTCTGACGTTCTTGAGCCCGGCGGCGAATACTTGACCCAGCGGCGAACCGGCGGAAAGACGTTCCAGCATCTGCGGCGTCACGCCGTTCTGGCGGTATTCCTGCGTTACCTCGAGCAGCAGATTCCTGGGGACGATCAGCGATTGCCGCAACGACCAGCAACGTTCGCCGATGATGGCCAGGGCGATGACGGAGGAGATGATCAGCGGCCAGATCGGCCAGCCGGCGGCTTCAATGATGGCAAACAAGGCGATGCTCCGTGAAAAGTGGCCGTAACTCTATCCGGCTGACGGTTTTTCAGCAAGGCCGGAATCCAGAATTTTGGTTATGAAATTTTTTTAAGCGCATCATGCACAACAGGTTTTTTGTTTGTCCACAAAGTTTGTGGATAACCATGTGAATATTCTGTAAGCAGATTCGCTAAGTAAGTTTTTCATATGGTTTTTTTTGCCGCGCCCAAGTTTTGTGCGGAAATTATATGCTTAATAATCAATGAGTTGTATCGGCAATCCGATAATCATGGAAAACATGACCGACTCTCGTGCCGAAGCCGCAATTACTGTGGATGGTACAGCAGACTCGCCGGAAAACGGCGAACGCCGAAATCATGCGAAAATCCGCGATGTTAGAATGGGACCATGCTCGATTTTCGCGCAGTCTTGTCGCCGGCGGTGATCACGGTCGGCGAACTCAACCGCCTGGCCAGAGAAGCGCTGGAGCAGCAGCTTCCGCTGATGTGGGTGGCAGGAGAAATCTCCAATTTCAAACGCTACGATTCCGGGCATTGTTATTTCACGTTGAAAGACGCGGTGGCGCAGGTCGATTGCGTGATGTTCCGTCACAAGGCACAGTATCTCGAATGGCTGCCGGAAAACGGCATGCAGGTCGAGGTACGGGCCTTGCCGACGCTTTACGAAGCCCGCGGCAAATTCCAGCTCAATGTCGAAAACGTGCGCCGGGCGGGACTTGGCGCGCTTTACGAAGCGTTCGAAAAGCTCAAGGCCAAGCTAAAGAAGGAAGGCCTGTTTGACGCAGTGCGCAAGCAGCCGCTGCCGGCGTTTCCGCGCGCAGTCGGCATCGTGACCTCGCCTCAGGCGGCGGCGCTGCGCGACGTGCTGACCACGCTCAGGCGCCGCATGCCTGCGCTGCCGGTGATTGTCTATCCGGCGCCGGTGCAGGGTGAGGGTGCTGCGCAAAAAATCGCCCAGGCCATTGCGGTGGCGGGCGCACGCGGCGAATGCGATGTGCTCATCGTTTGCCGCGGCGGCGGCAGCATCGAGGATCTGTGGGCTTACAACGAAGAGGTGGTGGCGCGCGCGATCGCCGCCTGTCCGGTCCCGGTGGTGAGCGGCGTCGGGCACGAGACCGATTTCACCATTGCCGATTTCGTGGCTGCCGCGCGCGCGCCGACGCCGACCGCCGCGGCGCAGCTCGTGAGTCCGGACCGTGCCGAGCTCGCGCAGCGGCTCGCGCACTGGCGGCACCGGCTCGCCCGCATGGCCGGACGCATGCTGGAAGAGCGCATGCAGCGGCTCGATTACCTGTCGCGGCGGCTCACGCATCCGGGCGAGCGCATCAGGAACCAGACGCAGCATTTGCAGCATCTGGCAAGCCGTCTGCGCAGCGCGGCACGGCGCGAGGTGGAAAGCGGTTTATGGCGCGTGCGCGACCTCGCGCAGCAACTCGCCGCGGCCCGTCCGGACCTCGATGCGCTGGCAAGGCACAGCGATGAGGCGGCGCGGCGGCTGCGACAGGCGGCGCGCGATCGGCTCCGGACTGCCGCCATCCGGCTCGCGGGGCTCGAGGCCCATCTCAGGCATCTCAATCCGCAGCAGGTGCTGGAGCGCGGCTACAGCATCGCCGCGACCGCGGATGGCAGAATCGTGCGCGACAGCGCGCAGATTGCGATCGGCGCAGAACTGACCATCACTTTCGCCCGGGGGCGGGCCGCTGCCGAGGTGAAGCGCAAGGGCTGAGAGATCAGGGCGGCAGCGCGATTTTCTGGTCGGTGCTGAATTGATAATCGCGGAACACGTGCTCTGCGCTGAGCAACTGATAGCTGCCGTCGGGCAGGCGCCGCGAGGTGTCCTTGAGGCGGTAGGTGTTGTGCCCGCAAGTCCAGCAGTCGAAATTGCGCATGGCGGTGCACAGGCAGGTCTTGTCCATCACCGAGATCTTTTTCGCGTTCGGGTGGGCGGCGACCTCGCGGTTGTAAGCCGTGATGTAGGCGCAATTGCCCGAGCCGTCGAGCAGATAGCCATAGGCCTCGCAATTGGGCCGGATGCCGGCGCCGATCGCCGGGCTGCCCTTCAGCATGCGCATCGGATAGCCGGTCGGCGAGATCGTGTTGACTTCGATGTCGTCTTCGTTCGCCTTGAAGTATTCCTGTTTCACCCTGGCGGGCAGGCCGCACTCGTGCGTCACGGTAAAGCGCGTCGCCACCTGTACCGCCGCGGCGCCCATCTCGAGATAGGACACGGCGTCGCTGCCGGTGAAAATGCCGCCTGCCGGAATCAGCGGAATGTCCAGTTCTTCCGACCGCAGGTATTGCAGGATTTCGGCCACGATCGTGCGCAGGTCGTATTTTGTCCAGTCGTCGATGCCGAAGCCGAGATGGCCGCCGGCGAGCGGCCCTTCGACGACGATGTAGTCGGGCAGCCGGCCGAGCCTTGCATTCTTGCGCAGGAACAGCTGCAGCGCCCGCAGCGACGAGACGATGATGCCGAGTTTGGCATCCCGGAAACGCGGATGGTCGGCGATCAGCGCGAACGAGCCGAGATGCAGCCCGGCTGAAAGCGTGATACCGTCGATGCCGGCGTCGAGCGCGGCGGACAGACGCACGCGCAGCGTTTCGCGCGGGGCGTTCATCGTGAGTTTTTCCATGCAGTTCACAAAGATCAGCCCGTCGCCGCGCTTGGCTTCCATCGTCCGGCCGACGTGGCTGTGGGTTGCTTCCGCAAGCCGGTCGAGATCGAACAGCACCTTGGATTTGTCGGAGCTCGCGACATTGTATTTGTAGAGCTTGCTCTTTTCCCTGACGAAATGCGTCCGGAAGCGCCGGTCGGAGACGGTCTGCACCATGGCATCGGAAATGTGACCGATGCCGCCCAGCCGCGCGGCCTCGAGCGCGAGCTCGGCCGTCGAGATGTCCACCCCCATTCCGCCCACCACGATCGGCACCAGTTCTCTTTTGCCGAAGCGCAGGCGAAAATCATCCACACGTTTCATAGTCCTGTATGGGTACGGTCGATATAAAGGGGTGCTATTCTATCCGATTTACGGTGTCGTCATTGATACAATCCCGTCAGGGATTTGCCGCGCGGTGCGGCGGGCGCGGAATGGCGGCGTACAACGTATCTGAAAACAACGCGACGGCGGGCAAACAAAAGGAAAGGATGGAACGCCATGAATCACAACGAACAGCGCAACAGGCTGCGTGCGATATTGAGCGGATCGCGGTGTCTGTCGCCGGCAAGCGTGTTCGATCCGCTGTCGGCGCGCGTGGCGGAAGCGGTCGGCTACGAAATTGGCATGCTGGCGGGATCGGTGGCATCGAATACGACGCTGGCAGCACCCGATCTGATCGTGCTGACGCTGACGGAGTTCGCCGAACAGATCCGGCGCATCATGCGTGCGAGCAGGCTTTCCCTGCTCGTTGACGCCGACCATGGCTACGGCAATGCCCTCAACGTCATGCGTACCGTGGAAGAACTCGAGCACGCCGGTGTCTCGGCGCTCAGCATCGAGGATACCGCGCTGCCCATCCGCTTCGGCCAGGCCGAGGGCAGGGACGAGCTGATTGGTCCTGCGGAGATGGTCGGCAAGCTGAAAGCCGCGGTCGCCGCGCGGCGCGATCCCTCGCTCATCATCGCCGGGCGTACCGCGGCGCTCAAGGTGGAAGATACCGCGCGCACCGTCGAGCGCGTCAAGGCTTATGCCGCCACCGGCGTGGACGCCATTTTCATCATCGGCGTGGAGTCGCTGGAACAGGTAAAAGCCGTGCATGAAGCAGCGAAGCTGCCGGTCATCGTCGGCTCCGCCCCGGCTGCGCTCAGACGCGAGGATCTGGCCGCGTGCGGCGCGCGTATCCTGCTGCAAGGCCATCAGCCGGTGGCCGCCGCAGTCAAGGCGCTGCACGAGACCTACAGCCATTTGTTCAACGGCGGCGCCCCCGCCGATCTCAAGTCGAAAATCGCCTCGCCGCAGGAAATGGACTATCTGGTCAGAAGCGAGGACTACAGAAAATGGCAGCGGGAATATCTGCACTGACGCCGCTGCGCTTTCTCGCGATGACGGAGGCGAAGACCCTGGTTTTGCCGGCATGAGATGGTCTGCGCTTCGTTGTGCCGGCAAGCGGCAATCATTTTTTCGGCAATGCGGAAAGGACGGTCATGTACAAAAAGATTCTGGTGCCGGTTGACGGCAGTCATACTGCCATTCAGGGATTGCAGGAAGCGGTCAAGCTGGCGAAGAGCCAGCAGGCGAGACTGCGCCTGCTGCACGTGGTCGACGAGTGGGGGGTGATCCAGGGCATCGACACCCTGGGGGGCGCAGGCGAGTTGCTCGATGCGCTCGAGGAAAGCGGCAAAAAGGCGCTCGCGGACGCAGAAACGCTGGCGAAGCGGCACGGGGTCAGGAGCGAGGCCGTGATCCGCCGCAATCTGAACGGCCGTGTTGCCGATTTCATCGTCGGGGAAGCGCGGAAGTGGGGCGCCCATCTGATCGTCATGGGCACGCATGGCCGTCGCGGGATCAGCCATGCGCTTCTCGGCAGCGATGCCGAAGCGGTGGTGCGCTCGTCCCCGGTGCCGGTGTTGCTGGTGCGCGGAGTGCCGTCGGCCAAACGCGGGCGCAGCCTCGCTTCGCGCAAAAAATAGATATAAAACAAGTAGTTAATTGTTTTCTTGAGGCGCAGACCAGCGTCGCAGTTCGCGCTCGAGGAAGTCGAGGATCCGGCTCGCGACGTCGGCGGCCAAACAGTCGAATTCGGTGACATCGGCCATCGATCTCAACCAGGTAAGCTGGCGTTTGGCGAGCTGGCGTGTCGCCGCGACGCCTTTCTCACGCAGCATTGCGAGGCCGAATTCCCCGTCCAGGTACTGCCACGTCTGGCGGTAGCCGACGCAACGCATGGAAGGCATGTCGGATTCCAGCGCGTATCGCTCGCGCAGCCTGCGCAATTCGCCAATCAGCCCCAGTTCCAGCATGTCCTCGAAGCGTCGCGCAATGCGTTCGTGCAGCACTGCGCGATTACCGGGTACGAGGGCGATTTTCAGCGGCGTGTAGGGAAAATAGACGTATTTCGGCTTTCTGTGAAATTCCGACAGCGGTTTGTCGGTGAGATAGTAGACCTCCAGCGCACGCTGGATGCGCTGGGCGTCGTTGGGATCGAGTCTGGCGGCAGTTTCCGGATCGATGCGGGAAAGTTGTGCGTGCAGCGTCGGCCAGCCCGAGGTTTCGGCCATGGTGTCGATGATCAGACGGATCGTGGGGTCGGCCTCGGGCAGCTCGCTCAAGCCTTCGGTCAGCGCCCGGAAATAAAGCATGGTGCCACCTGCCAGCAGCGGGATGTGGCCGCGCTCGGTGATCTCGCGCATCAGCGTTAACGCATCGTCACGGAAACGCGCTGCGGAATAGGATTCGTGCGGCTCGATGATGTCGATCAGATGATGCGGCGTGTGCGCCAGGAATTCGGCCGGAGGTTTGGCCGTGCCGATATCCATATGTTTATAGATCTGAGCCGAATCGACGCTGATGATTTCGCACGGCAATCTGGCGGCGATCTCCGCTGCGAGCGCGGTCTTGCCGCTGGCGGTGGGTCCCATCAGCAAAATGGCCGGCGGCCATTTCGGGCGATGAGCGATGGGTGATGCGTGACGGGTCGCGGATTTCTTTTCCGGAACCTGATGCCTGGTTTTACCCATTACCGCTCACTGTCCCCGCATGAACAGCTGGTCGAGTTCGGCGATCGTGATCTGGTGCCAGGTCGGCCGGCCGTGGTTGCACTGTCCGGAACGCTCGGTCGCTTCCATTTCGCGCAGCAGCGCGTTCATTTCCGCCACGGTCAGCCTGCGGTTGGCGCGCACCGCAGCGTGGCAGGCCAGGGTGCCGAGCAGTTCGTTGCGGCGTTCGGTCAGCACGCGGCTGGCGCCGAACTCGCGCATTTCGGCCAGCACGTCGCGCGCGAGCTGCTGCACATCGGCGTCGGCGAGCATCGCGGGCAGGCCGCGCACCACCAGGGTGGTCGGTGATGCGGGGGCGATGTCGAAACCGATGTGTTGCAGCGCATCCCGGTTTTCCTCGACCGTCGCCACGTCCAGCGCGTCGGCGGAAAACGCCGCCGGCACCAGCAGCGACTGCATCGGAATCTGCCGAGTGTCCAGCGCCTGCTTGAGTTTTTCGTACACGATGCGCTCGTGCGCCGCGTGCATGTCGACGATGACCAGTCCGCGCGCGTTTTGCGCCAGGAGATAGATGCCTGAAAGCTGCGCCAGCGCAAAGCCGAGCGGCGGAGAGTCACCCGGAAAGGATGCGGACGTTTCCGGCCGCGACTGTGGCGTGGTGCGCTGCTGGCTGAACAGCGTTTCGTAAAATCCGGTGGCCTGCGCTGCTTCCAGCGCCATGGTGTGCTGCTGTCCGTATCCGGTTGTAAAGCGGGGCGCCGCGACGGCCGCCGCTTCGCCGGCAGTGGCCGTGGCGGCAGCGGTTTGCGAAAGCACTTTGTCGAGGACATGGAAAATGAACTGGTGGACGCCATGCGCATCGCGGAAACGCACTTCGATCTTGGTCGGATGCACGTTGACATCGACCTGGGCCGGATCGATTTCGAGGAACAGTACGAAAGCCGGATGCCGCTCGTGATGCAGCACGTCCCGGTATGCCTGGCGAATGGCATGGCTGATCAGTTTGTCGCGCACGAAACGGCCGTTGACGAACACGTACTGGGCCTCGCGCGTGGTGCGCGAGTGCGCCGGCAGTCCGGCACAGCCGTAGAGCCTGAAGCCCGCGCTGCGCTCGTCGAAGGCGATCGCTGCGGCGCCAAAGTCCTCGCCCAGCAGCGCAGCGATGCGGTTTTCCAGCCCGTGGGCCTTGAGGTGCCAACGGGTGCGGTCGTTGTGCTGCAGCACGAAGCCGACGTCGCTGCGCGAAAGCGCGATGCGCTTGAAGATGTCCTCGCAGTGCGCGTACTCGGTGGCCTCGGACTTGAGGAATTTGCGGCGCGCCGGCGTATTGAAGTAGAGGTCGCGCACTTCGATGCTGGTGCCGGCATCGAGCGCCGCCGGAACGACGGGGGAGCGTTCCCGGCCGCTGGCAGAAAGGCTCCAGGCGTGGCGCTCGCCGGCGCGGCGGCTGGTGAGGGTCAGGCTGGAAACCGCGGCGATGCTCGCCAGCGCCTCGCCGCGAAAACCCAGGCTCGCCACGCGTTCGAGGTCGCCGAGCGAGGCGATTTTGCTGGTCGCGTGCCGCGCGAGCGCCAGTTCGAGGTCGTCGCGGGCGATGCCGCTGCCGTCGTCGCTCACCTTGATCAGCTTGGTGCCGCCGGCGGCGAGCTGCACCGTGACGGCGCGCGCGTCGGCATCGAGGCTGTTTTCGAGCAGTTCCTTGAGCGCCGAAGCCGGGCGCTCGACGACTTCGCCGGCGGCGATCTGGTTGATCAGCAGGTCGGGCAGTATGTGAATGACGGACATGCCGCATTATAGCGGCTGTACGGAATCAGTCGGCGCGGATGCCCGCTTCCTTCACGATCCTGCCGATGGTCTTGAATTCGGATCTGAGATAGGCGGCGTGCTGCTCCGGCGTGCCGCCCGCCGGATCGAGACCCTGGTCCAGCATGCGCTGCCTGAATTCGGGCGGCGACATGACTTTGTTCAGATCGCGGTTGAGGCGGTCGACGAGATCGGCAGGCGTGGCGGCAGGCGCATAAAGGCCCATCCAGGTCGCGATATCGAAACCCGGCAGTCCCGATTCGGCGATCGTCGGATATTCCGGCGCGAGCGGCGAGCGTTTGGGGCTGGTGACTGCCAGCGCCCTGAGTTTGCCGGCTTTGACATGCGGCAGCACCACCGGCAGATTGGCGAACATCATCGGCACCTGGCCACCGATGACATCCGCCACGCCGGGGTTTTCGCCCTTGTAGGGCACGTGCACGAGTTTGACGCCCAGCGAGAGATTGAGCAGTTCGTTTGCGAGATGCGGCGTGGAGCCGATGCCGCCCGTGGCGTAACTCAGTTTGGCTTGATTGGCTGTGACGAAGGCCGAGAATTCCTTGAAGTTTCTGGGCGGCAGCGACGGGTGCACGAACAGCATCAGCGGTGTGGAGCCGATCACGCCCGCCGGAGCGAGGTCCCTCAGGGTGTCGAAATTCACCTTGCGGAAAATCAGCGGTGCGGTCACGACGCTGGTCTGGGGGGAGATGAGCAGGTTGTGGCCGTCGGCTGCCGCTTTTACCGTCAACTCGACGCCGATGGTGCCGCTCGCGCCGGGGCGGTTGTCGACGATGACCTGTTGCCCCCATGCCCTGCCCAGTTCCTGGGCGATGAGGCGTGCCGTGACGTCGGTGGCGCCACCGGGGGAGTAGCCGACGACGATGCGCACCGGCTTGACAGGGAAGGTCTGCGCCTGCAGCGGCGGGACGCCGCAGATCAGCGCTGCGAACGCCAGGAAGTGACGCACCAAGGCCAGCATGATTTTCCCCCCTCGCTTTGCGTATGTGATGGTGATGCGGTGCGGCCTGCCGCTGTTGCGGCTTGCGCATCGCTGCCGGGCACAATAGCATTGTCGGCAATCCGGGAAAAGTCGTTGCCACCGGGCGCGTGCGGCAGGGCTGCCTTGCCGGTCTGCGGTTGCCCCCCGCATTTTGTGGCGATCCGCGCCTCGTGATCAGCACTGCGATGCGCAACAAACTGCAGTTTTATCAAAGGGAGAAGACATGAGCGTCATCCAGAATGCGGCGAAGCGTCGCCTCGCGGCCGGTGAGCTGTCGCTCGGCATGGGGTTGCGCCAGGCGCGCACCGTGGACATCGCCACCATCGCCAAAACCCTCGATTTCGACTGGCTGTTCATCGACATGGAGCACAATTCCATGGACGTCGATGTCGCTTCGCAGATCGCGATGGCCGCGCTCGGCGCCGGCATCGCGCCTGTCGTGCGCGTGCCGGGCAAGGAGCATTACCATGCGACCCGGCTGCTCGATGCCGGCGCGCAAGGCGTGGTCGTGCCGCACGTCGATACCGCCGAAGAGGCCGCCCGTATCGTGTCCTACTGCAAGTTTCCGCCGCTCGGTCATCGCTCGATCGCCGGCGCGCAGCCCCAGTTGGGATTCAGGACCATGCCGACCGGCGAGGCCATGCGCCTGGTCAACGCCGAAACACTGGTGGTGGTGATGCTGGAGACACCCGCGGCGATCGCCAATGCCGACGCCATGGCCGCGGTGCCGGGCGTGGACGTGTTACTGATCGGTTTCAACGACCTGTGTGCGGAAATGGGGGTGCCCGGCGATTTCGGCGGAGCGCAGGCGGAGGCCGCTTGTGCTGCGGTGGTGGCGGCGTGTCGCAAGCACGGCAAATATCCCGGCATCGGCGGCGTCTACGATCACAGGCTGATGCAGAAATTCATCGGCATGGGCGCCAGATTCGTTCTCAGCGGCTCGGACATCGCGTTCATGATGGCCGGCGGCCGCGAGCGCACCATGTTTTTGCGTTCGCTCCAGAGCTGAGATGGGGGCGTCGGCCGGCGATCCGGCAATCCCGCGCGATTTTACGAACTCACGGCACAGGGAAAAACAATGGCGACGACGGTAACCAAGGATACGCCGCTCGGTTTTATCGGTCTGGGAGTGATGGGCGCGGCGATGGCGCGCAATCTGCTCAAGGCCGGTTTTCCGCTCACCGTGCACAATCGCAGCCACGGCAAGGTCGAGGAGCTGGTGCGCGCCGGCGCGCGCGCTGGCGGATCGCCGGCGGGTGTGGCGCGGGCCTCGGAGGTGGTGCTGATCTGCGTTCCGGATACGCCGGATGTCGAGCAGGTGTTGTTTGGTGAGGACGGTCTGGCCGACGGCCTGAAACGGGATGCGGTGGTCATAGACTGCAGCACGATTTCCGCAACGGCCACGGTCGCCTTTGCGGCGCGCCTCAAGGAGCGCGGCGTGCATCTGCTGGATTCGCCGGTGAGCGGCGGACCCAAGGGCGCGCACGAGGGCACGCTGTCGTGCATGATCGGCGGCGAAGCGCAGATCGTGGCGCGCTGCATGCCGGTGTTCGAGGCGATCGGCAAGACTTTCACCCATGTCGGCGCGAGTGGCGCGGGGCAGGCGTGCAAGTCGTGCAACCAGCTGGTGATCGTCGGCACGCTGATGGCGATTTCGGAAGCGTTTGCGCTCGCCCGCAAAATGGGCATAGACCCCCACAAGGTGCGCGAGGCGCTGCTGGGCGGCGCAGCGCAGAGCTTCGTGCTGCAGAATCACGGCAAACGCCTGCTCGACAACACGCTCGCGCCGGGGTTTCGTGCCGAACTGATGCTGAAGGATATCAGGCTCGCGATGGGCGCGGGACGCGATAGCGGGACTTTCATGCCGGTCACGGCGCTCGGTGCCCAGATGTTCGCGGCGCTGTGCAATTCGGGACGCGAAGGGCTCGACAACGCCGCGCTCGGCCTGCTGTTCGAGGAATTGTCGGGGGTGAGGAAGTGACTGTACGCGAACGGGAATTCCGTGGCACCCTTGCCGCAGCGCGGTTCCGCACCGACATCAAGAACCTTGATCAAGGTCAAAGCCGGGTATCGGCAATCCCCTATAATGCCGCTCCAGCCAGCCCAATATGCCTGCGACAAGTGACGACAATGGCAGGGAAGGAAAACAAGGCAACGAACCCCGGCGTACCGGCGCGGAAAGGGGTTCCACGCTGAATTGACTCAGATCAAGGCGCAAGGGCTTCACGGCCGCCTTGGTATAATCGATTGTCATCATCAAGCGATTTAATCGAGAAGGGGAATTCATGCCTCAGGTCATTGGTGTGCCAAAAGAGACGGCGGCGGACGAAAAGCGCGTTGCCACGGTTCCCGAAGTCGTCGAGAAACTCATCAAACTCGGTTTCAAGGTCCAGGTGCAGTCGGGCGCCGGAGATGCGGCGAATTTCAGCGACGAGGCCTACCGTGCCGCCGGCGCCGGAGTCATCCCCGACGCCGCGCAGTTATGGGCGTCTTCAGACATCGTTTTCAAGGTGCGCCCGCCGACCGCTGAAGAAGTGGGCCTCATGCATGAGGGTCAGACGCTGATCGGCTTCATTTGGCCGGCGCAGAATCCCGACCTGATGCAGCAGCTTGCCGCGCGCAAGGTCACCGTGCTCGCCATGGACTCGTTGCCGCGCCAGCTCTCCCGCGCGCAGAAAATGGATGCGCTGACTTCGATGGCGAGCATCAGCGGCTATCGCGCGGTGATCGAGGCTGCCAATGCCTTCGGCCGCTACTTCAACGGCCAGGTGACTGCCGCGGGCAAGATTCCGCCGGCCAAGGTGTTCATTGCCGGCGCGGGCGTGGCGGGGCTTGCTGCAATCGGTACCGCCGCCAACCTCGGCGCGATCGTGCGCGCGAACGACACCCGCGCCGAAGTGGCCGACCAGGTGAAATCCCTGGGCGGTGAATTCGTGAAGGTCGATTACGAGGAAGAGGGCTCGGGGGGAGGCGGCTACGCCAAGGTGATGAGCGAGGGCTTCCAGCAGGCCCAGCGCGAGATGTACGCGAGGGAGGTGAAGGACGCGGACATCGTCATCACCACCGCGCTGATCCCGGGCAAGCCGGCGCCCCGGCTGATCACTGCCGAAATGGTGCAATCGATGAGGCCCGGCAGTGTCATCGTTGACATGGCGGCCGAGCAGGGCGGCAACTGCGAGCTGACCGAGCCGGGCAAGGCGGTGGTGAAGCACGGCGTCACGATCATCGGCTATACCGATCTCGCGAGCCGGCTGGCGAAGCAGTCTTCGACCCTGTATGCCACCAACCTGCTCCGTCTCACCGAGGAGCTCTGCAAGACCAAGGACGGTCTCATCAACGTCAACATGGAAGACGATGCCATCCGCGGCCTGACGGTCATCAAGGATGGCGCGATCACCTGGCCGCCGCCGCCGCTCAAGCTGCCCGCCCCGCCCGCGCCCAAACCGGTTGCGGCGCCGGCGCCTGCCGCGAAAAGCGGTGGCCACGGTCACGACGGCGGCGGAGCGCCGGCCTCGGCCAAGGCGACGGCGATCGTGTTCCTGGCCGGCGCAGCGATCTTCTGGTTCATCGGCGCGAACGCGCCCCAAGCATTCGTGCAGCACTTCACCGTGTTCGTGCTCGCGTGTTTCGTCGGTTACATGGTGATCTGGAACGTGACGCCGGCGCTGCACACGCCGCTCATGAGCGTGACCAACGCGATCAGCAGCATCATTGCGATCGGTGCGCTGGTGCAGGTCGCGCCGCCGAACGTCGCCCAGTTCGCCGATCGCCCGGCCAGCTGGATCGTCGGCCTGGCCGTGGTGAGCATCGCGCTCGTCGCGATCAACATGTTCGGCGGCTTCGCCGTGACCCAGCGCATGCTGGAAATGTTCCGCAAGTAAAGGAGACGGAGCCATGTCCGCAACACTCGCAACTGTCTCCTACGTCGGAGCCACGATCCTCTTCATCCTGAGCCTCGGGGGGCTGTCGAATCCCGAGACCTCTCGCCGCGGCAACCTCTACGGCATCATCGGCATGACGATTGCCGTGCTTGCGACGGTGTTCGGCCCCAGTGTCACCCCGGCCGGCATTCCGTACATCGTCGGCGCGCTGGTCATGGGCGCGGCGGTCGGGCTGTACGCCGCGCGCAAGGTGAAGATGACGCAGATGCCCGAGCTCGTCGCACTGATGCACAGCCTCGTGGGTCTCGCCGCGGTCCTGATCGGCTTCGCGAACTACATCGATCCGGCCACGGCTTTCCACCTCACCGATGGCAAGAGCGTGCCCCTTACCAGTGCCGAGAAGACGGTCCACGAGCTCGAGATCTATATCGGAATCCTGATCGGTGCAGTGACGTTCTCGGGTTCGATCATCGCGTTCGGCAAGCTTTCGGCCAAGATCAGCGGCAAGCCCGTGCTGCTGCCGGCCCGCCACTGGATCAACCTGATCGGCCTGCTGGTCGTGATCTGGTACGGCCGCGAATTCATCAACGCACCTTCGATCAGCGAAGGCATGACGCCACTCATCGTCATGACGGTGATCTCGCTGCTCTTCGGCATCCACATGGTGATGGCGATCGGCGGCGCCGACATGCCGGTGGTGATCTCGATGCTGAACAGCTATTCCGGATGGGCCGCGGCGGCCACCGGCTTCATGCTGAGCAATGACCTGTTGATCGTCACCGGCGCGCTGGTCGGTTCAAGCGGCGCGATTCTTTCCTACATCATGTGCCGTGCGATGAACCGCCATTTCCTGTCTGTGATCGCGGGCGGCTTCGGCACCGAGGCCGGAGCGCCGGCAGCAGCCGGTGGCGTGCAGCCCGCGGGCGAAGTGAACCCGGTCAGCGCCGCGGAGACGGCTGAGCTGCTGCGCGAGGCCAAGAGCGTGATCATCGTCCCCGGTTACGGCATGGCGGTCGCGCAGGCGCAGCATTCGGTCTACGAACTCACCAAGTACTTGCGTGAGAAAGGGGTCAATGTGCGCTTTGGCATCCATCCCGTCGCCGGCCGCATGCCCGGTCACATGAACGTACTGCTCGCCGAGGCCAAGGTGCCGTATGACATCGTGCTCGAAATGGATGAGATCAACGGTGACTTCCCCGACACCGACGTCGCCATGGTGATCGGCGCCAACGATATCGTGAATCCGGCAGCGCAGGACGATCCGACCAGTCCGATCGCCGGCATGCCGGTGCTCGAAGTCTGGAAAGCCAAGACCTCGATCGTGATGAAGCGCAGCATGGCTTCGGGCTATGCGGGTGTCGACAACCCGCTTTTCTACAAGGAAAACACTCGCATGCTGTTCGGCGATGCCAAGAAGATGCTGGACGAGGTGCTGGTGGCGCTGAAAACCTGAACGGTGCCGGTCGCAAGAAAGCGGTCGCGTCTTTCGGGCGCGGCCGTTTTTTATTTGACGGGGATGCGACCCTGCAGCCGGGCGAGGCACGCCGAGCAAGTCATTTGACCGTGATGCGGCGTGGTTCGATGGAGAGAGTCTTGGGCAGTGTGATGATGAGCACGCCGTCTTTGAACTTGGCCGAGGCGTGCCCGGCGTCGACGTTATGGGGCAGGACAATCGCGCGCTGGAAGCTGCCGTACGCGCACTGCCGCAGATGGAACGAGCCGCCGAGATGCTCGTGATCGTAATGTTTCTCGCCCTGGATGTAGAGCGTGGTGTCGTCGACCACAATTTCGCAGTCTTCCTTGGCCACGCCGGGCAGTTCCAGCCGCACCACGATCGCGTCTTCCATGTCGATGACGTCGCTGCTGACCAGTCCCCACAGCGGAGCGGCGGGAGAGGTTGCCGCAGCCGATCGTTTCTCCTTGTGCGCGAAGCGGGTGAGGGCATTGCTGCTATGGGTGAGCAGCTCGCGCCAGCCTTCCGACAGGCTGTCCCAGGCATGCGCGAGTTCGTCGCTGATTTCTTTGCCGAATTTATGTATGGATTCGAGCATGAAAGCTCCTTGTCCCGACCGTGCCCGGTTTTCGTCATTTTCGCGGATAGCGGCGGCGATTACAACAACCGCACGCACGGCGCCCGATCCGGGCGCGTGATCAGTCCGTCGTGAAAGTGAAACGGGCAGGCGCAATGCGGCGGAACACGATATCGCCGTAGTAGGCGTGCACGTTTTCTCCAGTATTGTCGGTATCGGTCATGATGCCGACCGCGGTGATTTTTCCCGGCTCCTCGCCGAAGGCGCGTCTGTAATCTTCGTGGATGTTGCGAACGACTTGCTGCCATTGTCCGACCTTGTCGCGCCCCGATTCGGCGACGATCATCTTGATGCGCGAGGTGTGCGGGCTGGGGATGATGGTGTTTTTGGGGGCGCGGTTTTCCCAGATGTACATGAGCGTCGCGTAAGGCAGCTGCTGTCCGGTCAGCAGCCGGACGTTGTCGAAAAACATGCGGTCGTCGAGCGGCAGGCGGTCGATGTCGCCGTCGAAGCTCACCATCACGCGGACCGGGGAGTCCTCGGCGTGTTTCTTGGTATTGTCGGCGCTCGCGATGAGCGCAGTGGTCTTCCATTGCCATTGCAGCAGCGGGTAGTGGCGCGGATCGAGCCTGAGAGCGTGCGCCAGACCCGAGGCCGAGGCCTGAGCATGCGCCTTGATCACGGTCCTGCCGGCGTCGTCGACCAGGCTGTATTGCGTCGATTTCTTGAATCTGGAAAGCGTCCAGGGCTGCCAGCCGCCGGGCGCGGCTGCAGCCGACGGATTGTCGGAGAAACTTTTGACATAAGGCAGGACGACCGCCTCCGTAGCCGAAACCGGTGGTGGCGAAGGCTCGGGCGCGGGTGGAACGCCGGCGCAGCCGGCGGCGAGCGCCAGCGCGAGCATGAAAACGGGATTTTTCCCGGTGTACATGTTTTGCGTTACGTCGCCACGCCGCGGAACTTGAGCGCGAGATCCGGGCGGCAAATCATCCGACGGTCGGCGGCGCCCAGGTTATTGATATAACACCAATTGATCGCGTGCGAGCGGCGGGTTCTTGGCGAAATAGCGTTTGATGCCGCCGAAAATGGCTTCGGCCATCCTGTCCTGATAGGCATCGTCTTTGAGTCTTTTCTCTTCTTCGGGATTGCTGATGAAAGCGGTCTCGACCAGGATCGACGGAATGTCAGGCGCTTTCAGCACGGCAAATCCTGCCTGCTCGACGTGGGGTTTGTGGAGCGTGTTGATTTCGCCCAGTTCCGAGAGCACGGCCTTGGCGAGCTTGAGGCTGTCGTTGATGGTCGCGGTCTGTGACAGGTCGAGCAACGTCTGCTTGAGATAGGGATCGGGCACGTCGAGATTGACGCCGCCGATGAGGTCGGCCTCGTTCTCGCGCTTGGCGAGCCAGCGTGCCGCCGCCGAAGTCGCGCCGCGCTCGGACAGCGCGAACACCGAAGAGCCGCGCGCGTGCGGCTTGATGAAAGCGTCGGCGTGGACCGAGACGAACAGATCGGCATTCACGCGCCGCGCTTTGGCCACGCGCATGTGCAGGGGGATGAAATAATCGCCGTCGCGGATCAGCACCGCGCGCATATCGGGTTCCTGGTCGACGCGTGCCTTGAGCTTGCGCGCAATCGCAAGGGTCACATCCTTTTCATAGGTGCCCCGCCGGCCGCGGGCGCCCGGGTCTTCGCCACCGTGGCCGGCGTCGATCGCGACGATCAGCAGCCGCGCCGCATCGGCGCGCAGTTTGCGGGGAGGGTCGTCGCGCGTCATCGCGGCGGTGCGAGGAGGGGCGGGCTGAAGTGCTGCCGGCTCGGGGGGGCGGGCTGCTGCCGGCTCTGCCGGGGGCGAAGGCTGCGACTGGTGTTTGTCGAGGAAAGCGAGCAGCGGATCGGGCGGTTCGAGCGGATAGATGTCGAGTACCAGGCGGTGGCCGTAATCGCCGACCGGCGCCAGCGTGAAAGCCTGGGGCCTCACCTTGGCCTTGAGGTCGAAAACCAGGCGCACGGTGCCGGGCTTGAAGCGACCGACGCGCAGCGATCGCACGTAGGGATCGTGGGTGCCAATTTTGTCGGCGAGTCCGTTCAAGGCTGCGCCGAGGTCGACATCGTCGAGGTCGAGCACCAGCCGCTCGGGATTTTCGAGGCCGAACAGCCTGTGCGGGATCGGTGTCCGCGATTCGAGCGTGATACGGGTGTAGTCGGTTGCCGGCCACACGCGGCTGGAGGTGATCGCGATATCGGCGGCGCGGACCGGAATGATGCCGGCGGCGAATGCCAGCGCGAGGCCGAGGAAGCGCAGCAGCCGCATGGCCCGAGGCGCACGCCGCGAAACGGCCATCGCGGCAGAATGGCGCAGCGCTAATGCTTGAGACGCTCTATACAAAGTCTGCCCGCCTCCGTTTCGGCGAAGATCCCGATGCGCCTGCCCGGACCGTCGACTTGCATCTGGATCTTCACGTCCGCCGCCGGCAACTCGGCGGCGGCTTTCTCCGGCCATTCCACGAGACACACCGAATCGGGATTGAAGTATTCCCGGAAGCCCGCTTCACCCAATTCCCGCGGATCATTGAACCGATAAAAATCAAAGTGATACAAGTATAACCTAGAAAATTCGTAAACTTCAACCAGGGTGTAGGTCGGACTTTTGACTCTGCCGCGGTAACCCAGGCCGCGCAGCAGGCCGCGGGCGAGGGTGGTTTTGCCGGCGCCCAGCTCGCCCGACAGGTAAATCACCATCCCGGGACGGATCGCGGCAGCGAGTTCGGCACCCAGCGCGAGCGTATCGGCTTCGGTCGCCAGATAGCGGCTGACAGCGGGTGGTTTATGATGCGGGGTATGCAAGAAAGTCTCGTCCGGCGGTCACAGCCTATCGATTTTGCCGCGCTCGCGCGCGACATCAAGCAATGGGGAAAGCAGCTCGGCTTTCAGGAAGTCGGCGTCGCCGGCTGCGATCTTGCCGCAGCCGAGGCGCGTCTCGCGGAGTGGCTCGATAAAGGCTGGCACGGCGACATGGATTATATGGCAAAGCACGGCGCAAAACGCAGCCGGCCGGCGGAACTGGTGCCGGGAACGCTGTGCGTGATCACCGCGCGCATGAATTATGCGCCGCCCGCCGTCCGCGACAGCCGGGCCGTGATCGGCGCGCCGGACAAGGCTTTCGTTTCGCGTTATGCGCTGGGGCGCGATTATCACAAGGTGCTGCGGCGCCGGCTGCAGCAGCTCGCCGAGCGCATCACGCAGGCGGTAGGCGAGTTCCGCTACCGGGCGTTCACCGACAGTGCGCCGGTGATGGAAGTGGAACTGGCGCAGAAAGCCGGCCTCGGCTGGCGCGGCAAGCACACACTGCTGCTCTCGCGCGAGTCCGGGTCATACTTTTTCCTCGGCGAGATCTACACCGATCTGCCGCTGCCGGTCGATTCCCCGCTGGAAAACCATTGCGGCACTTGCCAGAAATGCCTCGACGTGTGTCCGACGCAGGCGATCGTCGCGCCTTACCAGCTCGATGCGCGACGCTGCATTTCCTATCTCACCATCGAACTCAAAGGCAGCATTCCCGAGCCGCTGCGGCCGCTGATCGGCAACCGCGTCTACGGCTGCGACGATTGCCAGCTCGCGTGTCCGTGGAACAGGTTTGCGCAGGCGAGCGGCGAGGCCGATTTCACCGCGCGCAACGGACTCGACGGCGCGACGCTGGTCGAGCTGTTCGGCTGGAGCGAGGCGGAATTCCATGCCAAATTGCTGGGCAGCGCGATCCACCGCATCGGCCACGAGCGCTGGCTGCGCAATCTGGCGGTGGGGATGGGGAATGCATTGGACGCGCTGGGCGATGCGCCGGCAGCGGCGGCCATCGTCGCCGCGCTCGAGGCGCGCGCCGATCATCCCTCGGCGCTGGTGCGCGAGCACGTGGCGTGGGCGCTGGGGTGCTCCGGCAGGAATGCTTGTCGTTTATAATATATTGATATATAATGATTTTTTAATGAACGTCGGACCGTGCGCCGAGCTGCTCGGCGCGGTGGCGGAAAGAGCCTCAAGCCGGCGGCCGAACATGCCGTAACGTGGCTGAGGGTCAAATCACCGGAATCGAAATGAAAAAGCTGGAAGGCAAGGTGGCGCTGATTACCGGGGCATCGCACGGCTTGGGCAGCGTCACGGCCAAAATGTTTGCGGCGGCCGGCGCGAGCGTCTATCTGGTGGCCGACAGCACGCGCGAGGAACTCGCCGAAGTGGTCGCGGAATGCCTGGAAGCGGGCGCGCCGCGCGCCGAATACGGCATTTTCGACATGGCGGGATCGGCGGTGCCGCGGCGCGTCTGTGATGCCGCGCTGCATACGATGGGAAGCATAGACGTGCTGGTGAGCAATGCCAGCGTGCGCGTGCGCAGGCGTTTCGGCGAATTCACGGATTCGGATTTCGAAAGACTGGTCGCCGTCAATCTACATGCGCCTTTCATGCTGGCGCAGGCGGTGAGCCAGGTGATGCGTGAACGCGGCGGCGGACGCATCATATTTGTCGCGAGCCAGCTGGGTTGCGTCGCCACGCCCGGCGCGGCGCTCTACGGCATGGGCAAGGCGGCGCTGATCCATCTCGCCAAGTCGATGGCGCTGGAGCTGGCGACCGAAGGCATCATGGTGAACGCGGTGAGCCCCGGGCCGGTCGACACCGAATCGAAAAGCGAAATCTGGGTCATGGAGCCCGATCTTCCCGAGCAACGCCTGAACGACGTTCCCATGAAGCGTTTTGCCAGACCCGAGGAAGTCGCGGAGGCGATCCTGTTTCTCGCTTCAACCGAGGCGGAATACATCACCGGCCATAACCTGGTGATCGACGGCGGTTACCTTTCTAAATAAATTTATTTAAAATCAATAAGTTATATTTATAGACGCGAGCCGTTTTCAGGCGCCCAGCGCGGTCGCCAGCTCGCCGAAATCGCGCGCGACGACGTCCCAGTCTTCCTCGGCTTCGAGGTCGGTCCTCTGACCGGGGCCGTATTCGGTCGGGCGCGCGACGAATGCGGTGCGCATGCCGTGCGAGCGCGCCGCGCGCAGATCGTAGTTGTGTGCCGCGACCATCATCACTTCGTGCGGCTCGCAGCCCAACAGCTCGATCGCGCCGAGATAGACTTCCGGATCGGGTTTGTAATGCCGGAACAGCTCGGCGCACAGGATCACATCCCACGGCAGGCCGCCGTGCTTTGCCATGTGAACGAGGCACGCGACATCGCCGTTTGACAGCGGCGAAATGACGTATTTTTTCCTGAGCCGCTCAAGCCCTGCGACGGCATCGGGCCAGGGATCGAGGCGATGCCAGACGCGGTTGAGATGCGTGCGCTCGTCTTCGTCCAGGCTCCCGAGTCCGTAGCGGGGCAGCAATTCGTCGAGTTTGTGGCGGTAGATGGCGTCGACCGTGGTCCACGGGCGCTCGCCGTTGCGCACCGCATCCATGCCCGGTTGGTAAGCGGCTTTCCAGTCGTCGATGAAAGCTGCCCAGTCGATAGCGAGGCCTTTCCCTTTGCCGAAGACGGCAAAATCGGCGATGATGCTCGAGCGCCAGTCGACCACCGTGCCGAAAGTGTCGAAAGCGAGCACCCTGATGCCCGAGATGTTCATGAGGGGCGCGCCGCTCAGCCTCAGCCTCAGCTGATGCGGTCCGGTATCGAGCGGCGGATGTCGCGCGACATCCTGAGCGCGGTTTCCGCGCCCTGGTAATAACCGGGGATGAAGGCTGCTTCCCTGTAACCGAGGGCGTGATAGAAGCCGCGGCCGCCGAAGTTGTTGGCGCGCAGTTCGAGAGTGATGGTTTCGATGCCGGCGGTGAGCGCTGATTCCTCGAGCCAGGCCATCATGCGTGTGCCGATACCACAGCGCTGGTGCGTGGGCTTGACCGCCAGCAGCGCGAGGTGCGCCCGGCTATCGCCGAATTCCATGATCGCGAAACCGGCGAGTTTCCCGCCGACTTCGGCGGCGAGCGCGATGGTGTGGCGCGCGCGGATCGCTTTCGCTACGCGTTCCGGATGCCACGACCAGCCACGCAGGCCGATCTCGATCAGGTAGCGCGACATCACCGCGATTTCGTAAGCGTCGGCGGGTTGCGCGAGCCGCAGCGTAATTTTTGCCTTGCCCATGTTCTACACTTCACATATTACGCCAAATGCCCGGGCTTGTGCCAACCACGGGCGGCGTTCTTTTCGCAAGATGCTTCCACTATGACAGGCAGGCGCGATGTCGATTACACTGTGGAGGCGGCAGACCGGAAATCATTTTTGAAGGAGGCAGGCAGTGACCGAGCAAAAAGGCACGCAGGAAAGCGCGCCGGAAATCGATCTGGAAGAAGTGGGCAAGCTGATCGAGGCTCTGGAGCAGGATCTGGCCAGGGTCCGCAGCGGATCCGAGGATCTCCAGCACCTGAGAGACGAAGTCGAGACGCTCAAAAACGTACTCAACTCGCCGGTACGCAGGCACCACTGGGTGCGCGACGGACTGCACAGCGTGCGCACGGGCCTCGAGGAAAAACTCGACTCGGCGCTTGCCGAGAGCATGAAAGTCGGCCAGTACATTTCCGAAATCGGACGCATCCTCGGGCTGTGATGCCAGCTGCCCGCCAGGGGCGCATCGTGCCCTCCGCTTGCGGGATGCGACCGCGCAGGCGGGATACGCACGGCTGCTACAGAGCCGAATCCGAACCGAAGATCACCGTGCATTGTGCAGAAAGTACGCCGCCGTTGCCGTGCGCCAACGCAACTTCGCACCCCGGCACCTGGCGCTTGCCGCATTCGCCGCGCACCTGGCGGATCGCTTCTATCATCACCAGCAGGCCGTACATGCCGGGATGACAATACGACAGTCCGCCGCCGCTGGTGTTGACCGCGAGTCTGCCGCCGGGAGCGATGGCACCATCGGCCACGAAGCGCCCGCCTTCGCCCTTGGGGCAGAAACCGAGGTCTTCGAGGAACAAGATGGGAGTGATGGTGAAAGCGTCGTAGAGCGAGAGCATGTCCACGTCCGACGGCCCCAGCCCTGCCATGCGGAAAGCCTGCGGACCCGATTCGGCCGCCGCGGTGACGGTGAGGTCGGGCATGTTGGAAATGGTGGTATGGCCGAGCGCCTCGCCCACGCCCAGCACGTAGACCGGTTTCTTTTTGAGCGTCCTCGCGCGGGCGGCGGAAGTGACGATGATGGCGCCGCCGCCGTCGGTCACCAGACAGCAGTCGCGCACCGTCAGCGGATAGCTCACCATGCGTGAATTGAGCACCTGCTCGATGGTGAGCGGCTCTTTTTCCCACGCCACCGGATTCATCAGCGCCCATCGTCGCGCGGCGACGGCCACTTCCGCCAGCTGTTCGCGGGTGGTGCCGAATTCGTGCATGTGGCGCGAAGCGGCCAGCGCATAGGCCGAAGCCGGCAGAAAAGGGCGATAGGGCGTTTCGTACGGATTGTATTCGCGCGGCGAGGCCGCAGCACGCGATACCGTGCGCTGGGTGCTGCCGTAGGCGATGAGCGCGACTTCGCACACGCCTTGCTGGATTGCCGCCTGCGCGTGGGCGAGGTGCGACATGAAGGAAGCGCCGCCGATCATGGTACCGTCGAAATATTTCGGCTTGATGCGCAGGTATTCGCACAACGCCATCGCCGAGTAGCGCGACTGGCTGGTGGCCGAGAGCACTGCATCGACGTCGGCGAGCCCGAGGCCGCAGTCGGCGAGCGCCCGCATCGTCGCCTGGGCCATGAGGTCGATCGGGCTGGTATGGAGCGCGACCTGGCCGAGATCCGATTCCGCGACGCCGACGACGGCGACGCTGCCTTTCTTGAGCCCGCTCATCTGATGTCTGCCGCCGGTGTAAATACCGGATAGGGCGGCTGTTTGTCGTCGCCCGGGTGCATGCGCATTTTTACGCGCATGCCAATGCTGACCCGTGCCGCGTCGATGTCCTCGACGCGGCTCATCATGCGGAAACCTTCGTCGAGATCGATCAGCGCGACGTTGAGCGGGGGCTCGTTCTTGTAATAGACGACGGTCGTCGCGTATACCGTGCCCCATCCTCGGCAGACGCGCCATTCGAGATGGGTGCTGCCGCTGCGCGGTGCGACCAGGCGCGGGAAAAATACCGGCGTGTCATCGTCGGTGCACACCTGGTAGGCGAGCTCGCCTTTCTTGCAGTGCTCGAGGTAGGTGTTGAGCGGCGAACCGTGTTTCAGATCCTCCATGGCGCCTCCTTTTTTATTAATTAAAACATGTGGTTGCGGTCTTGTTTGCGATGCGGGCCTCAGCGTCCCCGGAAGTTCGGCTTGCGCTTTTCCTTGAATGCCATCACGCCTTCCTGGTGGTCGTGGGTGAGCCGCGCGCCGCCCACGGCGAGAATTTCCATTTCCAGCAGTTGTTCGAGCGTCGGCGTATACATCGACTGGAACAGTTTCTTGGCGAGCGAAAGCGCGTAAGTGGCCGAGGTCGCGAGTTCCTGCGCCAGCGCATTCGTTTGCGCTTCGAGTTCGCCGTCGGGCACCACTTTCATGACGATGCCCAGTTCGTGCGCTTCGCTTGCCGGCAGCTTGCGCGCGGTGTAGACCAGTTCCTTGGCGCGCGCGACGCCGAGGTACTGCGTGAGGAAATACACCGCCCCGCCATCGGGCGGAATGCCGACGTTCTTGAACGCCATCAGCAGATAGGCGGTTTCGGAAGCGATGATGAGATCGCAGGCGAGCGCGAGGCTCGCGCCGACACCGGCGGCGGGACCGCGTATCGCCGCGATCACCGGCTTTTCGAGGTTGTGCAGGCTGATGATGGCGCGGTGGTGGCCGCGCGAACGCTTGCGGCCCGCCACCACGTCGTAGCTGCCCATGGAACCGACGTCGCCGCCGGCGCAGAACGCGCGTCCGGCGCCGCTGAGAATCACCGCGCGCACCTCGTCGTCCTGCCCCAGCGCGTCGAACTGCTCGGCAAGGTCATGGTACATCCCGGCCGACAGCGCGTTCAGCTTGTCGGGACGGTTGAGCAGCACCGTGGCGACGCCGTTTTGTTTCGTGACTTGTATGCTCATGTGGTTTTGCCTTTCAATACGATCAGCGCGTCGGCGGCGGCCACCCCGTGGCCGGCGGGCCGCACGAACAGCGGGTTGATGTCGATTTCGGCGATGCGCTCGGCGTGGTCGGTTGCGAGCAGCGACACCCGCGCCAGCACCTCGGCGAGCGCCTCGATGTCGAGCGCGGGCTGGCCGCGATAGCCGGTGAGCAGTGCGGCACCCTTGATTTCGGCGATCATCGCCTTGGCGGCGGCGACGTCGAAAGGGGCGAAACGGTAAGTGACGTCTTTCATCAGTTCGGTGTGGACGCCGCCGATGCCGAAAGCGACCACCGGACCGAAGCAAGGATCGTTGACGGCGCCGACGATGACTTCGAAGCCTTTGGCCATCTGCTGCAGCAGCACGCCGTCGATGCGCGCGTGGGGGTGATGATGTCCGGCCGCGGCCATGATGTCGCGCACCGCGCGCTTGAGGCCGTCGAGGTCGCGTACGTCGAGCCGCACCACGCCGGCTTCGGTCTTGTGCGGGATGTCGGGCGATTCGAGCTTCACCGCGAGCGGAAAAGGCAGCGAGCAGCGCGTGAGCGCTTCGATATCGGCGGCCTGCATCAGCACCTGTTCGACCACCGGCACGCCGTAGGCCTTGAGCAACTGTTTGGAATGGTGTTCGCCCAGCGTGATGGCGGCTGCCGGCAGTTGCAGCTTTTGCGGCGCGACAAGCCGCGGCAGCGTTTTCGCGGCGGGCGGCCGGAAAGCGCGTTTTCTCGCGGCGAAATCGCTCAACGCGGCGAGCGCGTGCACTGCGCGCCCTGGCGCGAGGATGCACGGCACGTGGTGCCGTTCGAGATAGGCCATGACCTCGCCGTTGTCGTCGGGCGCGGTCGGCCAGTTGAGCACCAGCGGCTTGTCGCTTTCGCGCAGCACTTCCATCAGTCCTTCCGCCCACGGCCGCGCCGCGCTGCCGCGCGGCACGCGCGCGATCGCCATGTCGATGCGGGGATCGGCGAGCACTTCGCGGAGGGCGCGGCTGTAGGAAGCGAAATTGTCGTTGTAGCCGTGCGCGGTGGCGTCGATCGGATTGGCGGCGGAGGCGAACGATACCAGGATGGTTTTGAGCTTTTCCTGCGTCGCCGCGCTCAGCTCGGGCAGTTCGAGGCCGTGCTCGACGCAGCGGTCGGCGAGCAGCACGCCGGCGCCGCCTGAAAGCGTCAGCACCGCGACGCGCTTGCCCGCCGGCAGCCGGCGCGCGCGGAACACCTTGCAGATGTCGATCAGATCATCGACGTCGCGGATTTCGACGAAGCCGCCAGCGCGGAATGCCGTGCGGTAGAGCGCATAGCCCGCGGTCATGCGCGCGGTATGCGAAGTGGCGGCGCGGCTGCCGACGTCGGTGTTGCCGACTTTCCAGACGAGGACGGGTTTGCCGAGCTCCAGCGCGCGTTCGCCGATGGCGATCAGGCGCCGGCCATTGGTGATGCCTTCCATGAAGACGGTGACGATCTCGACTTCGGGCCGTTCGATGAGATCGGCAATCCAGTCGAGCGTCGTGAGATCGGCTTCGTTGCCGGTGGAGATGATGTAATTGAAGCCCAGCCCGTAGTAGCACGCGATCGCTGCCACGCCGAAACCGAAACCGCCGCTCTGGGTCACCATGGCGATGGAGCCGGCCTTGAGCGTTTTCAGCTGCATGGTGCCGCCGAAGCCGATCCGCACCCGGTCCACGAGATTCATGAGGCCGAGACAGTTGGGGCCGACCACGCGCACGCCGTGCTCGCGCGCCGCGGCGAGCAGTTTCTCCTGCAGCGCCTTGCCTTCGTCGCCGACTTCGCTGAAGCCTGCGGAGAGCACCAGCGCGAAAGGCACACCGGCCTCGCCGCATTGCGCGATCACTGCCGGCACCAGCGGCGCCGCCAGCGCGATCAGCGCCACGTCGCACGGCCGGGGCACCGCGGTGATAGCGGGATAGCAGGGCAGGCCCTTGATTTCACTGTATTTCGGATTGACCGGATAGACCCGGCCCGCGTAGCCGAACTCGGTCAGCAGCTTGAGCGGCTGGCCGCCGATGCGCGACATGTCGCGGGACGCGCCGATCACCGCGATGCCGCGCGGATGCAGAAAACGCGCGAGATCGGGTGCGGCTGGCGGAGCGTTAGGATGGGCCACTGTTCTTGATGAATGGAGGCGGCCCGAAAAGTTTACCGCGATTGCACGCGGGCGGGTGCCTTATTCCGAAATGTGAACGGCAGGCAGGCAGCCCGGATGAAGCGAAGCGCAATCCGGGAGCGAAACGATGGACTGGCAGCCCCCGGATTGCGCTTGCGGCCGGATCCGGGCTACATTTGTTGGAGGCGTTTCATGTAAGAGATGATCGCTGCCGCGACCGCCGCCGGTTGCTCGGGCAGCAGCGCGTGAGCGGCGTTGGAGATGCTGGCGATTTCCACGCGGTCCGCGCCCCACTGGTCACGATAGCAATGGGTGCTCCCCGGCGGCGACAGCGGGTCGTCGAGCGCCAGCACGTCGAGCACCGGCGCGCTGCCCGCGGTCCACCACTCTTCCCTGGGCGTGGCTTCGGTTGCGTCGCGCTCGGCGTGCATCACGTCCTCGTTCCAGCCGTCAAGCCACACGCGCGCATTGTTGCCCGGCGCGAAGAACACGTGCCGCAGATGCCTGAGCCGCTCCTCGTCGGGCAGCGACATCTTGTGGCTTTTGTTGATCGAGTCACGCAACGCCGGCGCGAGCGGCCAGGTATGCGTAGCGGCGAGCAGCACGACGGCCCTCACCAGTTCGGGATGATCGGCGGCGGTGGCGCGTGCGACGAAATTGCCGAACGCGTGGCCTGCGACCACCGTCGGCCCGCCGCCGTCGTGCATGATCACGGTGGCGACGTCGCTCGCGTAATCGTGCAGCGTGATGTTCTTCAGCGGGCCGTTGCTGGCGCCGATGCCACGCGGCTGTGGGCACAGCACGCGGTAGCCCGCGGCGGCGATGCGGCTCGCGATGTCGTCGAAATCGGTCGCGCCGCGGCCGAGCGAAGGGAGCATCACGACGCGCGGGCCGCTGCCGCGCGCATAGACTTCGATCTGGTGATTGCCGTGCGGGACAATGCCGCGGGTAACGGGGAAAGTCATGGGATTGCGGCATCCGGAAGGTGTAAAAGACGGGTTACGCAGCGCAGTAGCGCAGGGATTATATCGGGAACATCGTTTGCTCGCCCATGTGCGCAGCGCGACGGAGGCGATCTGCCGACTCCCGGGCGCGGAGGAAATTCCGGCGGACTATTGCTTCGTCAGCGTGACCGGGATGGAGGCGGAGCCGGTCGAAGTGTCGATGGTTTCACGCAGCGTGCCGCTGATGGTGTTGCCGCTCAGCGTGCCGGTAAAGGTTCCTGTCACGG
This sequence comes from Burkholderiales bacterium, assembly GCA_046313915.1. Lineage (GTDB taxonomy): Bacteria > Pseudomonadota > Gammaproteobacteria > Burkholderiales > SG8-41 > CAKKQX01. The sequence continues at coordinate 49,864 of JBKBXX010000001.1, forward strand.
TCGATCCGCCCGGCGTGTAAAAAATATCGGTCCAGCCGATGCTCGGCAGCGTGCCGGTGGCCTGCAGCGTGTTGCTCCAGCTGGTGCTGGAATTCAGACAGGTGAATACGTTGGGAATGGAGCCGGCGACGGCGGTGGATATCCAGTTACCCGAAACATCGACGTTCGAGGAAGATGTTCCACTGGCGAGCGTGGTGACCGTCACGGTGATCGTTCCCGTGAACTGGTTGCTGAACGTGCAGGTGGTGTAGCCCGGGAACGGCCTGTTGAATGTTCCGGAGCCGCTGAACTGTCCTGTGTAGGCCGCCGTCGTTGGCGCGGCGGTATTGACGGCGTTGCCCACCCAGTTGGCGACCTGTGTGTCGGATTGCAGTCGCGTATGGCTCAGGGGGAAGGAGGTCGCCTTGACTCTCGCGGCATCGAAGCCCGAGCCCTCGCACATGGCGGAAGAGGTCGGCACGACACCGTCGAAAGGCGTACTGCCGAAATGGTCCTGGATCGCGGTTCCCAACCAGAAGCTGACATCCCCGGACGCCGTGTAATCGCTGCCTCCGACGCAGACGATTTGCGTGGTGCCTAGCGTCGAAGTCGCCTGGTTCATCTTGCTCGCGACACAGCCGTTGTTGTAGTTCAGCGCGTTGCTCCCCGGCCTCAGGTCCGTAGCAAACTGCCCCGCCAGCAGTTGCTGCGCGGTTTGCCCGCCGGGAGGCAGGTAGCGGGACGGCAGATTCAGCAGGACGGTTGCCAGCGGATTCACGCTGCCTGCGATCTGGGTTGCCGATCCGAGGTCGGCCGCCGGTGTTCCGGTCACGGGGCTGCCGAGCATGACAACGTTGCCGATGCTGATGTCGTTGTTCCTGCACAGCGCGGAGAGTGTGACGGGACCGCCTTCGCTGTGGGCTTCGATATCGACATTCTGGAGCCCGGCCGATTTCAGGCTGGTCAGGAAACTGCTGAGCGCGGCGCCGTTCTCGTCGACGCCTTTCGACCAGTCATAGTTGAACCCCAGCACTTTATCGTATCCGCCGGCGCGGCGTATGTTTTCGACCGTGTTGCGGTCGCCAAAAGCGTCCTCGGTCGAACTCAGCATGCCGTGGACAAGGATGAGGTATTTCTGGGTGGGATCGATCGCGTAAACGCCCGGCTCCCAGTTGTTCCCGTTCCAGCTCTGGTTGCCCAGTTGCGGCAGCGGAACCCGGTCCGTTGCCGTATTCCCGGCGCTGACCTGGATGCTGGCCGTGACCGGAAGCTTCTGGATCAGGTTCAAAGGCACCACGGTGCAGCCGCTGTTCGAGTCGCACGGAAGAGACACGAGCGCCGCGTAATTGTCGGCGTCCACGATATCCACGATGGGGATGGCGCCGGCGAGGCGTGCTGGCATATTCGCGCCGTATCTCAGGACGAACTGAACGCCCTGCGTTGCCGTGGTCTGCGCAAACGGCCGGCTGGTGCCGAACGCGAGGGAGAGCACCGGGCCGACGCCCTGGATCAGGCCGCCGGGGGGCTGCTGCAGCAGTCTCGAAGTGAGCGAAAGCGTGACGGTCTGGTCGGCGGCCAGCGCTCCTGCGGGAATGGTCACGCTGCTGCCGCCGGGAAGGGTGATCGTTCCGCCCTGCGCCGCCGTCACGGCCTGGCTTTTGGATTCGAGGACGAAGCCGTTGCGGCTGAGTGACAGCCAGTCGGACACAGGACCCAGATCGAGAATCTGGTTGTTCGATGCCGGCCCCAGATAGTAGAACCTTCCGTCACTGGCGGTGGCGATATACGCATTGGTTCCCGAGTAGTAGCGGTAGTAATAGACGCCGGCGGTCTGCGAGACTGCGCCGGCCGGCGAAAGATATTGAGCGTAGGCTGTTTCGGCGTAGCTGAAAATCGTATTGGATTCGTCGGTCGAAGGCGCGGCGGCGAGGCTTGCCGGCGATGCCCAGAGTGTGAACAGTAGCGTCGCAAGGCGAAGCACCAATCGCAACATCATGCCCTGACGGGGCGTTCTGCAAACCATGCTGGGTGACATGAGAAGCTTTCACTCGAACGCGGCTACAACAAGGCCGCTGGTGGCGTCTTTCCGGTAAACGAAGACATGAAACCGATGCCCGACCATCATGCGCTCGGCAACACATGATGACCATATGCTAGCGGGGTAAACTCACTCAATCGTTGATCTTGATCAAACAGAAAACGGGAAAGGCATGCGGTTTGCCTCAGCCGCAACCCCTCGTCATGTTTGTATTGCATAACATGTTGATTCACAGTAATGATTTTTATGCCCGGCATCGAAATCCGGAAATGATTTGGCAGCGTTCGCGCAGCTCGCCACCAGCTCACCTCCGGTCCGTCCGGGCAGTATGCAGCGCCGCCGCCTTTTTTTCAAAACTTCGGTATGATCGAGCGCGGTGAAGCGGCCTGCGCGCCATGCGTCCGGATGATTCGGAAAACATAGGGGAAGACCGCCGTGATGCGATTCAGGGCATTGTTGCAACTGCTTGTTTTCCTGGCTTCGTTTTCCGGCCCTGCCGCTGCCGCGCAACCTTATCCCTCGGGCCCCCTCCGCTGGGTCGTGCCGTTTCCGCCGGGCGGCGGCACGCCCCAACCCTCGATTGCCGGGCTGTACGGTGAGATCGCACGCATTCTCAACCTGCCGGAGATCAGGGACCGTCTGATGAAAGAAGGCGCCGACATCGTTGCCAGCACGCCCGAGCAGTTTGCGGCGTTTCTCAAAACCGAAATGGAGAAATCCGCCCGCATCGTGAAAGCGGCTGGGATGAGCGCGAGCAATTGATTCCGCTGCGGCCTGCTATGCGCGTTTGTGGCGATGCGATATCCTTTGTTCTTTCACGATGCAGGAAAAAAATCACATGACAGACTCGGCAAGCGCGCAGTATGAAGCGCTGTGGCCGCGCAGTCCGCGCCAGGCCAAAGTGAAACCTCTCGCCAGGCGGCTCGATACCCTCGAAGGCAAGACCATCGCGTGGGTCTGGGATTATATGTTTCGCGGCGACGAAGTGTTCGCGCAACTCGAGGAGAGCCTCAGGGCGCGCTATCCGGGCATGAAATTCGTGTCGTGGAGCGAGTTCGGCAACACCCACGGCAGCGAAGAACGCGCAGTCGTGGCGGCCCTGCCGCGCAAGCTCAAGACGCTGGGGGTGGACGCCGTCGTTTCCGGCCTCGGCTGTTGAGGCAGCTGCACGCCCGCCGTGTTGCGGGCGAGTGCGGCGGCCGAGGCTGCGGGCATCCCTTCCTCGACACTGGTGTGCGAGAGTTTCATGGGGCTCGCGAAAGCAGCTTCGCTCGGGCTCGGCATGCCCAATCTGCAGGTGGCGGCGGTGCCGGGTCATCCCGGTCTGCAAAGCAAGGAAGTTTTGCAGCGGAATATCCGCGAGGTCACGCTGGCCGGCGTGATCGACAACCTGCTCGGGTCGCCGGCGCAGGCGGCGGCGGGCAGCGAACCCGGCGCGCGCGACGTCGTGTGCCGCGGCACGTTCGAGGAAGTCAACGACTATTTCATCACCCATGGGTTGTCCGACGGGCTGCCGATCGTCCCGCCCACGGTCGCAAAAGTCGAAACCTTTCTGCGCCATACCGACCGGCAGCCGGACGAGGTGCTGGGTGTCTTGCTGCCCGACAGCCGCGCCGCAACCGTGTGGAGCGTGGCGGTGAACGGGGTGATGGCGGGCTGCCGCCCCGAGTACATGCCGGTGCTGGTCGCGCTGATCGAGGCGATGGCCGATCCCGCTTACGGCGTCGAGCACAGCGGCAACACGCCGGGCGGCGAAACGCTGATCGTGCTGAACGGGCCCATCATCAAGGAACTCGGTTTCAATTACACGCAGGGTGTGATGCGCGACGGTTTCCAGGCGAACACGACCGTCGGCCGTTTCTGGCGGCTTTATCTGCGCAACGTCGCCGGTTTCCTGCCGCACAAGAACGACAAGGCGACATTCGGCAACACCTGGCGTGTCGTGGTGGCGGAAAACGAGGAAGTGCTGGCGAAAATCGGCTGGCCGCCGCATTGCGCGGAATTTGGTTTTGCCCCCGGCACCAACGCGGTCGCCATCGGCCGCTACACTGGCGGCAATCACATTTCATCGGTATCGGGCGCGACACCGCAGGCGTTGCTGCCGTACATCGCCGACGCCGTGGTCAGGCAATACTCATGGCAGATCATGTTCACGGTGGGGCAGGGCCGGGGAACGCTGCGGCCGCTGATACTGCTGTCTCCGATACTTGCCGAGACCATCGCCGGCGGCGGCTGGTCCAAGCAGGATCTGAAACGGCAACTTTTCGATCACGCGCGCATGCCGGCGTGGATGTTCGAACGCTATCTGCGCGACTGGACCCAGAAGCCGGTCTGGAATCTCGCCGCAGAGCACGAGGCGGGGCGCATTCCGAAGGTATTCCACGAATCCGACGATCCGAACCGCATGGTGCCTCTCGTGTGGAAACCGGAGGACTACATGATCGTCGTGACCGGCGATCTGGGCCGCAACAGCTGCTACGTCTTTGCGCACAATGGCGTTCTCGGTTATCCGGTGGGCAGGGAAATCAGGCTGCCGGATGGGCGGTCGCTGCGTTGAAATCGAGGAAAACGCCGCTGCGAAGACATCCTCGCTTTGCATTCCGATGACGGTGGCAAGGCTCGCGCTTTGCCCGAGCTTCGCGACCACTGGTGGTGGCGCTAAACTTTTTCGGGCAAAGGCCGTTGACAGATGTAGCTTCAGCGTTCCGGCCGGGGCGGATTCCCAGGCCAAGGAGATGATGCCCCGGATGCTGCTGGCGAAGTCCGCTGTTGTGCGCGCCCCTTCCTGCGGGCGCACCTGATGCGGGCGGGCGGCAACCACCTTGGACCCGACTGCCTGAGGGTCGTCCCGGGCGGAGCGCTGAAGCCCAGCCCCAAGGCATGACGCAAGTCGTGCCTTCTGTTTTTTCGGCGCAGCTCGCGCGTCGGACGGCCCCCGTTTCCGATAAAATCGTTTTGTCGAAGCGTGTAGACAATGACGAAATGCGGAAGGAGAAAGTCCAGATGGCTGCGGCCGATATTAGCGGACGGTTGGCGCGATACATGGTTGAAGCGCGGGAGCGCGATCTCGCGCCGGAAGTGGCGCGGGAGGCGAAACATCGCATCCTCGATGCGCTGGCGGCGATGGTGTCAGGGGCCTGTCTCAAACCTGGCGAAATGGCGATCGAGTATGCGCGGTCGCAAGGCGGGATCGAGGAAGCGACCGTGGTCACGACCGATATCAGAACCACGGCCGTCAACGCCGCTCTCGTCAACGCGATGTTCGCCCACGCCGACGAAACCGATGACTTTCATCCGGCGACCAAGGCCCATCCCGGCTGCGCTGTCGTGCCGGCGGCGCTGGCGATGGCCGAGCGCGAAGGCAGTTCGGGAAGGCAGCTGCTCAATGCGGTCGCGCTGGGCTACGATCTGTGCTGCCGCTTTCTGCTGGCGCTCGGCGCCGACCGCGTGCGCGCGACGCATCGCAGCGCCGAAGGCACCAGCTCGACGATGGGCAGCGTGGGCGCCGCGGCCGCACTGGCGCGGCTCGACGAGAAAGGCATGCGCCACGCGCTGTCGTACGCGGCGCAGCAGGTATCGGGAATCTGGAGCTGGGTGCGCGATGCCGAGCACGTCGAAAAAGCTTTCGATTTTTCCGGCATGGGCGCCCGCAATGGCGTCACTGCGGCAATCATGGCACAGCTGGGATTTTCCGGCGTATGGGACGTATTCGACGGCGAACACAATGTGCTGATCGCGCTCTCGAGCGAGCCGAAACCCGGGGAAATGGTGGCGGAACTGGGGAGCCGCTATTTCGTCACCGAAACCGCGATCAAGCCTTTCTCGGTTGGCTATCCGATACAGGCGCCGCTCGATGCGTTTCTCAAGCTGCGTCGCGAGCACGGCCTCACCGTCGACAACGTCGAGCGCATCGTGGTGCGGCTGCCGGAAGACGGCGCGCGCGTCGTCAACGATCGCGCCATGCCCGATGTCAACTGCCAGCACATCATCGCGCTCGCCCTGGTAGACGGCACCGTGTCATTCGAGGGCAGCCATTCCTACGAGCGGATGGACGACCCGAAAGTGCGCGCTGCAAAAGCGCGCGTGCAACTCATCGCCGACCGCGAGCTCATGGACCCTGCCGCGCCACGCAGCGGCCGGGTGGAGGTGACGCTGCGCGATGGCCGCACTGTCAGCCACTTTACCCGCCATGCGCCGGGCACCAAGGAAAATCCGATGGACACGGAAAGCGTGAACGCAAAAGCGCGGCTGCTGATGGCGCCGGTACTCGGCGCCGAGCGGACGGAAGACGTGATCCGGCGGGTGAACGCGCTGGAAACGCTGACCGACGTGCGCGAGCTTAGTCCTTTGCTTGCGCGCGGCGCACGTTAGCGGCTTGGCAACCGCGGCAGGGCTCGCGGCGGCGTTCGTTATTTCCGCGAAAAACCGCCTGCTCTCAGCTGAACGCCGGAATGCCGGTCTGGGCGCGGCCGAGGATCAGCGCATGGATGTCGTGCGTGCCTTCGTAGGTATTGACCGCCTCCAGATTCATGACATGGCGGATGACGTGAAATTCGTCGGAGATGCCGTTGCCGCCGTGCATGTCGCGCGCCATGCGCGCAATGTCGAGCGCCTTGCCGCACGAATTGCGTTTCAGCAGCGAGACCATTTCCGGCGTGGCGCGGCCCTCGTCCATCAGGCGGCCGAGGCGCAGCACCGCCTGCAGCCCCAGCGTGATTTCGGTCTGCATGTTGGCGAGCTTGAGCTGGATCAACTGATTTGCCGCCAGCGGACGGCCGAACTGCCTGCGCTCCAGCGTATAGTTGCGCGCGGCGTGCCAGCAGAATTCGGCGGCGCCCAGCGCACCCCAGGCGATGCCGTAGCGTGCCTTGTTGAGACAGCTGAATGGTCCTTTGAGGCCCGCGACACCGGGCAGCATGTTCTCTGCGGGCACCGGCACTTCGTCCATCACCACTTCGCCGGTGACCGAAGCGCGCAGGCTGAACTTGCCTTCGATTTTGGGCGCAGAAAGTCCCTTCATGCCTTTTTCTAGGATGAAGCCGCGAATCAGGTTGTCATCGTCCTTGGCCCAGATCACGAACACGTCGGCCAGCGGTGCGTTGGTGATCCACATCTTGGCGCCGTGCAGGATGTAACCGTCGCCGGTCTTGCGCGCACGCGTCACCATGCCCGCGGGGTCGGAACCGAAACCGGGCTCGGTCAGCCCGAAACAGCCGATCCATTCGCCGCTCGCCATTTTCGGCAGGTATTTGTTTTTCTGCTGCTCGGAGCCGAATTCGTAAATCGGATACATCGCCAGGCTGGACTGCACCGACAGCGCCGAACGGTAGCCGCTGTCGACGCGTTCGACTTCGCGTGCGATCAGGCCATAGCACACGTTGCTCACGCCGGCGCAGCCGTAGCCTTCGAGGGTGGAACCGAGAAAACCCATTTCGCCCATCTCGTTCATGATCTCGCGGTGGAATTTCTCGTGGCGATTGGCTTCCAGTACGCGCGGCATCAGCTTTTCCTGGCAATAGGCGCGCGCCGAGTCGCGCACCATGCGCTCCTCGTCGCTGAGCTGTTCGTCGAGCAGTAACGGATCTTCCCATCGAAAGGCGGGCTTGCTGGCCGGAATCGGTGCTGTCATGGTGTTCTCCTGCTAGAATTGGCCATATAGTTTCACATATTTCCCGGTTTCCCGTAACGTTCGTGTCGCCGCGCGGCGACTGCTGAGGTGAAGGTGCATCGGTGGCGGGCGAAGACTTGTCGAGACTGCGCATTGATCGCGGCAGCACGAACGCGGTGACGGTCGCAGCAAAAAGGCGACGCAATCCGCTGTGGTGGGTGGCGGCGGCCCTCACCGTTGCCGCCGCGGGCGTTTATCTGGCATTGGGTTACGGCGGAGCGGTAGAGGTGGAGGCCGCGACGGTAACCGCGAGGTATCCTTCCCAGACTTATACCGTGCTCAATGCGACAGGCTATGTCGTGGCCCAGCGCAAGGCGGCGGTGGCGTCCAAAGCGACCGGCAGGCTGGAGTGGCTGGGGGTGCGCGAAGGCAGCCGGGTGAAGCGCGGCGAGGTCGTGGCGCGCCTGGAAAGCAGGGATGTCGCAGCCACCATGGAGCAGGCGGCAGCGGGCATCAAGGTGGCGCAGGCCAATCTGGAGCAGGGACAGGCCGAACTCGCCGAGGCCGGCCGTGCGCTCGAGCGCTCGCGCGAGCTGCTCGCCGGGAAATTCGTTTCCCAGGCAGCCCACGATGCGGTGGTGTCACGCTACGAAAAGGCACAGGCCGCCGTGAGCGGACTGAGGGCGGCAATCGCGGTGGCGCAGGCCAACCATCGCGCCGCCCGGGTCGCTGTCGAACAGACCATGATCCGCGCGCCGTTCGACGGCGTGGTCCTGACCAAGAACGCCAACGTGGGGGACGTGATCACGCCGTTTTCTTCCGCTACCGGATCGCAGGCTGCAGTGGTCACCATGGCGGACATGTCGACGCTCGAAGTCGAAGCCGACGTCTCGGAATCGAGTCTTGCCAAAGTCAGGGTCGATCAGCCCTGCGAAATCCAGCTCGACGCGCTGCCCGAGCTGCGGTTGCGCGGCGTGCTGCATCGTCTGGTGCCGACCGTCGACCGTTCCAAGGCGACCGTCATGGCGAAAATCCGCTTTGTCGACCGCGATCCGCGCATTCTGCCGGAAATGAGCGCCAAGGTCGCTTTTCTGTCGCAGGAGGTGGCGGCCGACGAGCGTGGCGCACGCACCGTGGTGCAGGCCGCGGCGATCGTCGCGCGCAACGGCCGCCGCGTCGTCTACGTCATCAGGGACGGCAGGGTGGCCGAAACGCCGGTCGAGACCGGACGGCCCCTGGGCGAGCTGGTCGAGGTGGTCGCAGGCGTCACGGCGGGAGACAAGGTGGTGCTGCGGCCCTCCGGCAAGCTGCGCGACGGCAGCCGGGTGGTGACGGGCGGCAAGCGATGACAGGCGCGAAACGCAAGGCGTCAGAGGCGGGGCGTTCCGGCTGCAGCGGCCTGCGCGCCATGCCCTTTTTTTTGCGCCTTGCGCTTCGTCGCTCGAGGCGATATCGTTGATGGACCCGACTTGCCGGCCCATCGTCGAGATCCGGAATCTCACCAAATCGTACCGGCGCGGCGGCGAAATCGTTCCCGTGCTCCACGACATCACTTTCGACATCATGGCCGGCGATTTCGTCGCGCTGATGGGCCCTTCGGGATCGGGCAAGAGCACGCTGCTCAACCTGATCGCGGGCATCGACAAGCCCGACAGCGGCACGCTGCTGGTCGGCGGCATCGACATCACCTCGTTGTCCGAATCCGAGCTTGCCGAATGGCGCGCGCGCAACGTCGGGTTCGTTTTCCAGTTTTACAATCTGATACCGGTGCTGACCGCCTTCGAGAACGTCGAACTGCCTTTGCTGCTGACCGGATTGCCGGGCAGGGAGCGCCGGGAGCATGTCATGGCGGCGCTCGCCATGGTCGGGCTCACTGACCGCATGGAGCACTATCCGTCGGAGCTTTCGGGCGGGCAGCAGCAGCGCGTCGCGATCGCACGCGCCGTCGTTACCGATCCGACGCTGCTGGTGGCCGACGAACCCACCGGCGATCTTGACCGCGTGTCGGCCGAAGACGTGCTCACGCTGATCGACCGGCTCAACACCGAACTCGGCAAGACCGTCATCATGGTCACTCACGACCAGCATGCCGCGCAACGAGCGCATCGCATCCGCCACCTCGAAAAAGGAGTGCTCGGCGATGCTGCCGGATAAACCGTCAGCGGGGGAAAAAGACGGCGCGGCGGCGTCCGCCGAAGTATTCTGCGAGCAGATCGGCTTCGTCTATCAGCAGGGCATGTCGGCGGGCATCACGAATCTGGTGACTTCGAGCCTCTATGCTGCCGTCATCTGGCCCCATGTCCCGCGCGCGTGGCTGCTTGCCTGGTACGTGGCGCTCAACGCGCTCGGGGCAATGCGCATTGCCGGCAGCTGGTTGTGGAAAAAGCGGCGTCCCCCGGTCGCTGCCGTGCCGCTTTATGCCCGCGCCTGTTTTGCCGTTGCTGTTTCTTCCGGCCTGCTGTGGGGTTTTGCGGCCACCGCGCTTTTTCCGCTTGGGCATACCGAGCTTTATTTCATCGCCGCTTTCATCCTGATCGGCATGCCGGCCGGTGCGCTCGCCACTTTCGGCGCGTGGTGGCCGGCCTATGCCAGCTATGTCAGCGGCTCGGTTTTTGTATTTGCGGTTTATCTGGCGTTGCAGAATGAATGGCATCATCTGCTGACGGGTGTCGCGGCGCTCACTTACGGCGTTTTCCTGATCCAGGTCGGTCGCCGCACCGCGCAGTATCTGCGCGACAATATCGCGCAGCGCATCGAGATCGCGGAGATGGCCGCCGGCATTGCCGAGGCGCGTGACGCGGCGGAAGCGGCGAGCCGTGCCAAATCGAGTTTTCTCGCCAACATGAGCCACGAGATCCGCACCCCGCTCAACGCGGTGATCGGTACCAGCGAGTTGCTGCTCGACACCCGGCTCGACGAGTTGCAGAAGGGCTACACCGAAACCATCAGGCGGTCGGCCATTTCCCTGCTCGACATCATCAACGACATACTCGATCTGAGCCGGGTCGAGGCCGGCCGGCTCGACTTGCGCGAAGAGCCGTTTGCGTTGCGCCCTTTGCTCGCCGATGTCGAAAACATGTTTCGCCCTGCTGCCGAGCGCAAAGGGTTGGCTTTCGGCGTCGAAATGGCGGATGATGTTCCCGGGCTGCTGGTGGGAGACGCGGTGCGTTTGCGCCAGGTTCTGGTGAACCTGGTGGGGAACGCGCTCAAGTTCACCGCGCAGGGGCGGGTCGACATCTCGGTCGGCGTGGAACGGCGCGACGCGCAAGAGTGCGTGCTGCGCTTCGTCGTCACGGATACCGGCATCGGCATCCGGCCGCAGGACCGGACGCTGCTGTTTCGCTCTTTTTCCCAGATCGACAGCTCGGTGACGCGCGCCTACGGCGGGACCGGATTGGGATTGCGCATTTCCTCCGAACTGGTGGCGTTGATGGGGGGGCGCATCGGGCTCGAAAGCGAGCCCGGCAAGGGCTCGAAATTCTGGTTTACCGTGCGGCTGCGGATCGGCACCGCGGTTGCGGCAGCGGGCGCCGCAACCACCTACTCGGAGGGCGCGAACATGGATCTCGCCGGAACACGGGTGCTGCTGGTCGAGGACAACGCGGTCAACCAGGCGGTGGCGCAGGCCATGCTGCAATCCCTGGGTTGCAGCGTCGAGATCGCGGCCAATGGCCGTGATGCGCTCGAGCGCATCGCGACCGACCAGTTCGATGTGGTGCTGATGGATTGCCAGATGCCGGTGATGGACGGCTACCAGGCGACGCGCGAACTGCGCGCGCGCGAAGCGGCGGCCGGCACGCGGCTGCCCGTCATCGCCATGACGGCGAGCGCGCTCGAAGGCGATCGCGAGCGCTGCCTCGCGGCGGGCATGGACGACTATCTCGCCAAGCCTTTCCTGCGTGGACAGCTGGCTGCGGTGCTCGCGCGCTGGAGACCGTCGCGGACGGCGTCGGCTGCCGGCGACGGCACGGCGGTTGCGGCCGCAGACGCAGACGCAGACGCAGCCGGCGGCGAGGCGATCGATCCGCTGGCGATCGAATCCCTGCGACAGCTCGACGCCGGGCGCCCGGGCATTTTCCATTCCATCCTGCAGAAATACCTCGACAGCACGCGGCAGCTGGTGATGGCAATCGGCCAGGCGCCCGACGGCGAGCTGAAGGAAGTGGAACGGGCCGCGCACTCGCTCAAGTCGAGCAGCGCGCGGCTCGGCGCCCGCCGCCTTGCGCAACTCGCGAGCGAAATCGAGATGGCGGCGAGATCGGGCGCTGCGCAACGGGTGCGCGTACACGCGCGCAGGCTGGAGGCGGAGTTCGAGCCCGTCGCCGCGGCGCTGCGCCGCCTGCTGGCTCGAGACCGGTAAAAAATATTAAAAAAATCAAAGAGTTGTGATTGAGCTGCGATTGCGAGCGAGGACACGACGGCGCTCATGTACGAGCTGAAGCTGATTTTCAGGAATGCGCTGCGCCACAGGCTGCGCACCACCCTCACCGTGATCGGCATGGTGGTCGCGGTGCTCGCCTACGGACTGCTGCAGACCGTGGTCGATGCCTGGTATGCGGGCGCGCAGGCGGCGTCCGGCGCGCGGCTGGTGACGCGCAACGCGATCTCGCTGGTGTTTTCGCTGCCGGCGAGCTACGAGGCGCGCATCCGTGCCGTGGCCGGGGTGACCTCGGTGGTCCGTTCCAACTGGTTCGGCGGCATCTACCAGGAGCCGAAGAATTTCTTTCCACAGTTCGCGGTTTCCGACAACTATTTCGATCTTTATCCCGATTTCGTGCTGTCCGAGGCGCAGCGCCTCGCCTATCTGCGCGATCGCAAGGGTTGTGTGGTGGGGCGTCAGCTGGCGGAGCAGTTCGGTTTCAAGGTGGGCGATGTGCTGCCGCTGCGCGGCACGCTTTATCCGGGCACTTGGGAATTCGTGATCCGCGGCATTTTCGAAGGCGCGGACGAGACCAAGATCACGCGCCACATGCTGTTTCACTGGGATTACCTCAATGAATCACTGAAAAGGAAAACGCCGCGACTCGCCGAACAGGTCGGCGTCTATGTCGTCGGCATCGACAATCCCGAGAACGCGGCCGCTATTTCCCGCGCGATCGATGACGTCTTCAGGAACTCGCTCGCCGAAACCCTCACCGAAACCGAGCAGGCGTTCCAGCTCGGTTTCGTGGCGATGTCGAACGAGATCATCGCCGCGATCCGTCTCGTGTCATACGTGGTGATCGTGATCATCATGGCGGTGATGGCCAACACCATGGCGATGAGCGCGCGCGAACGCATTGCGGAGCACGCGACACTCAAGGTGCTCGGCTTCGGCCCGGCTTTCATCAGCGTGCTGGTTTTTGGCGAATCGATCGCGATCTGCGCGATCGGCGGCGGGCTGGGGCTGCTCGCCACACCGTCTGCTGCGGCTGCCTTCCAGGCCGCCACTGGCGGCATATTCCCGGTTTTCGAGGTGTCGCCGGCGACGCTCGCCATGCAGGCGGTGTGTGCGCTGGCGGTCGCGATCCTGGCGGCGGTGGTGCCCGCGGTACGCGCTTCGCGCGTGCGTATCGTGGAGGGACTGCGGGCCATCGGCTGATTGCCCGACATTCCACCCTTTATCCTGTCATGGCCGTTCCGCTTTTCTATGTGGTTCGCAATCTCTGGACCCGCCGCCTCACCAGCGCGCTGACCGTGGGCGGCCTGGCGCTGGTGGCGTACGTGTTTGCGACGGTGCTGATGCTCGACGCCGGGCTCAAGCGCACGCTGGTCACCACTGGCGAGTACGACAACGTGGTGGTATTCCGCAAAGGAGCGGAAACCGAGATCCAGAGCGGCATTTCCCGCAGCCAGGCGGGAATCATCGAGATGCATGCCGCCATCGCCAATGGCGCGGACGGCGCGCGCCTGGTGTCGAGGGAAACGGTGGTGCTGATTTCGCTCGCCCGCCGCGGCGACAACCGCCCTTCCAACGTCGTCATCCGCGGCACTTCCGCGACGGGTATGGCGCTGAGGCCCCAGGTGAGACTGGTCGCAGGCCGGATGTTCCGTGCAGGATCGGCGGAGATCGTCGTCGGCAGCAGCATCGCCAGGCGTTTCGAAGGCACGGCGCTCGGCGGCAGGCTGCGCTTCGCGCAGCGCGAGTGGATCGTGACCGGCATTTTCGATAGCGGTGGCAGCGGCTTCGATTCCGAGATGTGGGGCGATGTCGAACAACTGATGCAGTCCTTCCGCCGCGTGGCCTATTCGGTCATGGTGGCGCGGCTGGCGGACGGCAGCCTGTTCGAGCGCTTCCGGCGGGATATCACCGCCGATCCCCGTCTCGCCAACGATGCGAAGCGCGAGCAGGCGTTCTACAGCGACCAGTCGCGGGCGCTGTCGAAATTCATCAGCATTTTCGGGCTCACGCTTTCCGCCATTTTTTCGATCGGCGCGGTGATCGGCGCGATGATCACCATGTACGCGTCGGTGGCGAACCGGGTGACCGAGATCGGCACTTTGCGCGCGCTCGGTTTCAAGCGCGCGAGCATCCTGTGGGCGTTCGTCGCGGAAGCGCTGCTGATGGGGCTGGCGGCAGGCGTGGCAGGGCTCGCGCTGGCTTCGTCGATGCAGCTGGCGTCGTTTTCCACCACCAATTTCCAGACCTTTGCCGATCTCTCGTTTCGCTTCGTCCTCACTCCGGACATCGTTCTGAAAACCCTGCTGTTCGCGCTGGCGATGGGGCTGGCCGGAGGGCTGCTGCCCGCAGTGCGCGCGGCGCGGCTCAACATCGTCGACGCGCTGCGTGCGGCATGACCTCGGCCTTAATGCAACAAATTGATTTTAATAAATTTTTGAGTGAGCACGCCAGTTGCGGCGCGGTCAGCTTTTGGCCGGCAGCGGCTCTATCGTTCCCATGTGAAAGCGGTATTCGCCCTGCTGCCGGTCGCTGTAATAGTGGGTGAGGGTGTTGCGCACGGTGGCGAAAGCGATGCGGTCCCACGGGATTTCGTTTTCCGCGAACAGGCGCGCTTCGAGGGTTTCGGCGCCGGCATGGAAATCGAGATCGAGCAGCCGCGCGCGGAACAGGATGTAGACCTGGCTGATGTGGGGGATGTTGTAGAGCGCGTAGAGCGGCCCGATCTCTATCCTGGCGTTGGCTTCCTCCAGCGTTTCGCGCTCCGCGCCCTGATAGGTGGTTTCGCCGTTCTCCATGAATCCCGCGGGAACGGTCCACAGGCCGTAGCGCGGTTCGATGCCGCGCCGGCACAGCAGGATCTTGTCCTGCCATTCGACGATGCAGCCGACCACCATTTTCGGATTCTGGTAATGAATGGTATGGCAGGCGTCGCACACGTGGCGCGGCAGACTGTCGCCCGGCGGAACCTTGAAGGTCACCGGCGCGCCGCAATTGCTGCAGAATTTCATGTCGCCAGGAATCGTCGTCACCATATATAACTATAACATCGATCTGCCGCAAAACCGCGCCCGGGAACTGTCGCGCCTTTCCCGGATTGCTTCGGGTTCTCCCGGCATGCTTGTCTTACCAGCAGCTCAGCTTTTGTAGGGGCTGCGCTCGTTCAGCTCGTCGATGTAGTGCGCCATGCCGGCTGCCTCGCGCGCGGCGAATTGTTCGACGGCGGCGGAAAATTCGGGGTGCGCGAGCCAGTGGGCGGACAAGGTCTGCACCGGCAGCAGGCCGCGTGCGATCTTGTGTTCTCCCTGGGCGCCGCCTTCGAAAACGCATAGCCCGCGCGCGATGCAGTATTCGACAGCCTGGTAATAGCAGGCCTCGAAATGCAGCGCGGGATGATATTCGAGCGCGCCCCAGTAGCGGCCGAACAGGCGGTCGCGGTTACGAAGGCACAAGGAGGCGGCGATCGGTACGCTGCCGCGGCTGGCGATGACCAGCAGCGTGTGCTCGGGCAGGGCGGCGCCGAGGCGCCGGAAGAAATCGAGGTTGAGATAGGGTGTTGAATGGTGCTCGCGGTAGGTCTGCCGGTAGCAGCGGTCGAAAAAGGCCCAGTGCCGTTCGCCGATGGCGTTGCCTTCGAGCCATTCGAAAGTGATGCCGACTTCGCGCACCTTGCGCCTTTCCTGGCGAATTTTCTTGCGCTTGGAGTGGCTCATGCCGGCCAGAAAATCGTCGAAGTCGCGGTAGCCGGGATTGGTCCAGTGAAACTGCACGCCGTGGCGCAGCAGCATGCCGTGCGCCTGCAGGCGCTGCGCCTGCTCGGGCGGCGGGAACAGACAGTGCAGCGACGATACGCCCAGCTCGTGTGCGAGTGCGAGCGCCGCCGCGATCAGGCGGTCGCGCTGCTCCGGGGTATCGGCCAGAACCCGCTGTCCGGTGACCGGCGTGAAAGGCACGGCCGCGAGCAGCTTGGGGTAGTAGCGCAGGCCGTGGCGTAAATAGGCGTCGGCCCATGCCCAGTCGAAGACGTACTCGCCGTAGGAATGGGTTTTGAGGTAGAGCGGCATCGCGCCGGCGAGCCTGCCCTGTTCCCTGAGCAGCAGAAAGCGCGGCGTCCAGCCGGTGGCGGCGCTCGCGCAGCCGCTGTCGTGCAATGCGGAAAAAAACTCGTGGCGCAGAAACGGATCGTCGCCGGCGAGCCGGTTCCACTGCTGCGGCGCAATCCCCGCAAGGGTATCGACGACCTCGGCCGTCACCGACGGGCGACCCCTTCCGGCAGCTGCCCGGTTTCCCGGATCAGCTGTTGCGTCACCTTGGGATCGAATTCGGAGACGCGCCTGATGATTTTCCTGACCTGGTCGAGGTTGTTGAGCGCGTAGTGCGCCTTGGCGAGTTCGTAGAAAGCGTGCGGATTCATCGGCTGCAGCTCGGCGGCCTTGCGGAACATTTCGACCGCTTTTTCGTGCTCGCGGCGGGCGCTGTGGATCATTCCCATGCCGAACCAGGCGCGGTCCAGGGCGGGCTTGAGCTCGATTGCGCGGCGAAAGCAGTCGAGCGCGGATTCGAACTGCTGCATCTGCTGACGGACAAAACCCAGGTCGAACCAGACATCGGCCGCGGCGGGATCGATGCGCAAGGCCTCCTCGAATGCGACGGCGGCTTCGGCGTGATGCCCGCGCGTTGCCTCGAGAAAACCGAGGCTTGCGGCGGCAAGCGCGAAATGCGGATTGGCGGCGAGCGCCAGACGGTAGGCACGGGCGGCTTGCTCGTGACGTCCGAGCGCAAGTTGCAAACGCGCCAGATAGTAGTGAATCCAGGCTTTGAGGTTCATCGCGGGCGCATTGTGGCGGTGGGGATGGCCACCGATGATATATTAGCATCGTGAAAATTGCGATTGCCCAGGGCAATTACCTCGTCGGCGATCTTGCCGGCAATGTGGATAAAATCCTCCACGCTGCCATGCGCGCGCGGCAGGCGGGCGCCGGACTGCTGCTCACCACCGAACTCGCGCTGTGTGGTTACCCGCCGGAAGACCTGCTGCTGCGCGACGATTTCTGCCGCGATTGCGCGCGGGCGCTGGACCGGCTGGTCGCAAAAGCCGCGGGTATCGCGCTGGTGGTCGGCCACCCGCAGCAGGCGGGTGGCCGGCGCTACAACGCGGCGTCGCTGATTCGCGGCGGCAGGATCGTCGCCACCTATTTCAAGCACAGGCTGCCGAACCATACGGTATTCGACGAGGCGCGTTATTTCACCGCGGGCAGTGCGCCTTGTGTGTTCGAACACGGCGGCGTGCGTTTCGGCATCAACATCTGTGCCGATGTCTGGCAGCGTTCCGCCGTGGCCGCCGCGCGCGGAGCCGGTGCCGAAGTGCTGCTGGTGCTCAACGCCTCGCCCTATCACATGAACAAGCAGTTTTCGCGTCACGAGGTGATTCGCGAGCGCGTGGCCGAGACCGGACTGCCGGTGATTTACGCCAACCAGGTGGGAGGTCAGGACGAACTGGTGTTCGACGGCGCGTCGTTCGCGATCGACGGCAGCGGCGGCCTGACCCATCAGCTGCCGGCGTTCGAGGAGGCGCTGGGCCTGATCGAGCTTGCCGGCGCCGTGCCGGTGAAAGGCGAAATCGCGCCGCCGCTGCCGCTCGAGGCCGAAGTGTACAAGGCGCTGACGCTGGGCGTGCGTGACTATGTCGGCAAGAACGGTTTTCCCGGTGTGCTGCTCGGTCTTTCGGGCGGCATCGACTCGGCGCTGACGCTGGCGGTGGCGGCCGATGCGCTCGGCGCGGCGCGGGTGCGGGCGGTGATGATGCCTTCGCGCCATACGGCGCAGATGAGCCGCGAGGATGCTCGCGCCATGGCCGCGGCCTTCGGCGTGCGCTATACCGAGATCGCGATCGAACCGGTTTTTGACGCTTTTCTCGAGGCGCTGGCCGGCGAGTTCAGGGGGCTGCCCGCTGACGCCGCGGAGGAGAACCTGCAAGCGCGCATTCGCGGCGCGCTGCTGATGGCGCTTTCCAACAAAACCGGCGCGATCGTGCTCACCACCGGCAACAAGAGCGAAATGGGTATCGGCCACGCGACGCTCTATGGTGACATGGCGGGCGGCTTCGCGGTGCTCAAGGACATCAGCAAGACGCTCGTCTACCGTCTCGCCGCATACCGCAATACGCTCTCGCCGGGGATTCCGCAACGCGTTTTCGAGCGCGCGCCCTCGGCCGAGCTGCGGGCCGGGCAGCGCGATCAGGACACGCTGCCGCCGCACGACATCCTCGACGCGATCCTGGAAGCTCATGTCGAGCGCGGCCTCGATCCCGACGAGGTCGTTGCGAGCGGCTACCGCCCGCAGGACGTTCGTGACGTGGTGCGGCGCGTGTGGTCTTCGGAGTACAAGCGGCGCCAGGCGCCGCCCGGCATCCGTATCACCGACCGCGCTTTCGGCAAGGACTGGCGTTTCCCGATCACCAACAAATATCGTTCCCGCTGCGAATGACAGGCGGGCGCGGCCCTGCTATCCTAGGGCAATGACGTTGGAACCTGATCCGGGAGAAATCAATGAAAAAAATCGAGGCGATTTTCAAACCGTTCAAGCTCGACGAGGTGCGTGAGGCCTTGTCCGAGATCGGGGTGAGCGGTCTGACGGTCACCGAAGTCAAGGGTTTCGGGCGCCAGAAAGGGCATACCGAACTTTATCGCGGCGCCGAATACGTGGTCGACTTTCTGCCGAAAGTGAAGGTCGAGATCGTGGTTCCCGACAAGCTGCTGGAAAACGCCATAGATGCCATCATCAAGGCGGCACGCACGGGCAAAATCGGCGACGGCAAGATTTTCGTCAGCAGCGTCGACCAGGTGATCCGCATCCGCACCGGCGAGACCGACGAAGCTGCCATCTGAGCGCGTCAAACGTCAAACGTGAAATGTGAAACGCGCCGGGCGCTGCGCTGTTCACGTCCTGTGTTTCGCGCCTTTCAGCAACACCATCAGCGCGCCGCTGCCGCCTTCGGTGCGGCGCGCCTGGCAGAACGCGAGTATTTCGTCGCGCTGCATCAGCCAGTGGGCGACTTTGTGTTTGAGCACGGGTTCGCGGTTTTTTGAACGCAGGCCCTTGCCGTGGATGATGCGCACGCAACGCAGCCCGTGATGGGTGCATCGGTTGAGGAATTCGACCAGCAGCATGCGCGCCTCGGGCGTGGTGAGGCCGTGCAGGTCGAGTTCGTCCTGGATGACCCAGTAGCCGCGGCGCAGCCTCTTTAGCGTCTGCGCCGCAATCCCGTTGCGCAGAAAGACGGGCTCCTCGCCGCTTTCCAGGCCGGGATCCCAGGCAATATGGTCGCTCAGGCTGGCTTGCAGCACGGCGTGGTCGTCGCGCAGCCGCTGGGTGGCGACCGGCCGCCGCCGCCGGCCGGGGGGCTCGGCCCAGTGGCGCGGGACGAGCCGGGGTGAGTTTGCCCCTTCGGCGAGGAACAACTCGCGGTCTTCCGCCGCGAGCCGGTTTTTTGCGATGCGGTTTGTCATTGCGGGCTGGGTTGTTGCGCCGCGCATGGGGAACTGCCGCCGGTTATGCCAGTCCCTTGCCTTCGAGGTATTTCTGCGCGTCGAGCGCCGCCATGCAGCCCGTGCCGGCGCTGGTCACCGCCTGGCGGTAGACGTGGTCCTGCACATCGCCCGCGGCGAACACGCCGGGCACGCTGGTCGCCGTGGCGTTGCCGTCGAGGCCGCTGCGGGTGACGATGTAGCCGTTCGCCATCTCGAGCTGCCCGGTGAACAGATCGGTATTGGGCTTGTGGCCGATGGCGATGAAAATGCCCTGCAGTTTTTTCTCGGTCAGCGCGTTGGTCTTGACGTTCCTCACGCGCATGCCGGTGACGCCGCTGTTGTCTCCCAGCACTTCGTCGAGGACATGGTCCCACAGGATCGTCGCCTTGCCGCTGTCGACCCGCTGTTTGAGTTTGTCGACCAGGATGGCCTCGGCGCGGAATTTGTCGCGACGGTGAACGATGGTGACGTGGCTGGCGATGTTGGTGAGATAAAGCGCTTCTTCCACCGCGGTGTTGCCGCCGCCGATCACCGCGACTTCCTGGCCTTTGTAGAAAAAGCCGTCGCAGGTCGCGCAGCCCGACACGCCGCGCCCCATGAATTTCTGTTCCGAGGGCAGGCCCAGATACATGGCGGAAGCGCCGGTGGCGATGATCAGGGCATCACAGGTATAGCTGCCCTGATCGCCGATGAGCGTGATCGGGTTTTCCTTCAGTTTCGCGGTATGGATGTGATCGAAAATGATCTCGGTGTCGAAGCGCTCGGCGTGCTTGAGGAAGCGTTCCATGAGCTCGGGGCCCTGCACGCCGGCGGGGTCCGCCGGCCAGTTGTCGACATCGGTGGTCGTCATCAGCTGCCCGCCCTGGGCGAGACCGGTGATCAGAACGGGTTTCAGGTTGGCGCGTGCGGCATAGATCGCCGCGGTGTAGCCGGCGGGCCCTGAGCCCAGAATCAGCACCCGGCAGTGTCTGGAAGGTTGCGTCATGGGAGTTTCCGGGATATCGGGAAAATCGGGAATCTAGCAGGTTGTGCGGGGCCGTGTCGAGCCGCCGCCCGTAGCCGCAGCGAGCGGACCGAGTCCTGTGCGCCGTTTTCCGGGGCCGTGCGGCACGCCTGAGGCCGTTTCAAGTATCATGCTGCATTGCGCCCGTGTCTCCGGGGTGGATGAAAACGTATCTACTGAGGATCGAATATGGCTGTTGCGCCCAACCCCCAAATCCTGAAAACGGTCCCTCTTTTTTCGTCATTGAGCGATGAACAACTCGGGATGCTGGCTCCCGGCATCCAGTTGCGTTCCTATCCGCGCAACACCCTCATCCTGCGTGCCGGGGAGCCGACCGATGCACTGTATGTGATTCTCTCGGGGCGGGTCAAAGTGCTGATACCGGACGAGGAAGGCCGCGAGGTCATTTTGTCGACCATGGGCCCGCGCGATTTTTTCGGCGAGATGGGGCTGCTCGACGATCAGCCACGCTCGGCGAGCGTGGAGACGCTCGAGCCGTGCGAGACGCTGCGTCTCACAAAAAGCGGCTTCATGAGCTGCCTCAAGAGCAATTCCGATCTGGCGATGGAAATCATCCGCAGATTGGTCGCGCGCTTGCGCGAGGCCGACCGCAAGATCGAAAGCCTGGCCTTGATCGACGTCTATGGGCGTGTCGCGCGGCTGATCATGGACATGGCCGAGGAAATCGATGGCGCGTGGATCGTGCAGCGTGCGCCACCCAAACAGGAAATCGCACACATGATAGGCGCCTCGCGGGAAATGGTAAGCAGGGTGGTGAAGGATTTGCAGCAGAAAGGGCTGATCCGCGCCGAGAAGCGCAAGATCATCGTGCTCGACCGCCAGACCATGGCGCGGCGGGCGTCGGCGCGCTAGAGCCGTTGCCCGGCTGACGGCGATGAACGAAGCTTCCGTGCGCCACATGCCTGCCGTTACGGCGAGGCGTGGCCGTATCCTCCCGCGCGGCGGATAGGCCTCTATCCGCCTGCCGCCCCGAGCGGCAACCGCTGCGTTGCGCCGTTTCGCGGCGCTTGCCCGGAGTAAGGGCGGCGTCGCGCATTTCGCGTTTTCTTCCGGTGTATAATCAAAAAGTTAACCCGGAAACCTGATGTTTTTGAGCGATAAAAGACCTGCTGCCCGGACGGCGAGAAATCCGCTGCCGCCCAAAATCGCCGCGTTGTTGCGCGAATCGTGGTGGCTCGCGCTGCTGGCGGTGGCGCTTTATCTGCTGCTCGTCCTCTACACCTATCACAAGACCGACCCCGGCTGGTCGCACAGCGCCGGCACGACGACCGTACGCAACGCGGGCGGGGTGGCCGGCGCCTATATCGCGGACCTCATGCTCGCGGTTTTCGGGCTGTCGGCGTACTGGTGGGTCGTGCTGGGCGGCGCGCTGGTGTGGCGGGGATTCCGCCGCATCGAAAATGCGCCCGAGACCGATCGCCGTTCCCGTCTCGTCGCGGCGAGCGGCTTCGGCATCACGCTGCTCGCGAGCTGCGGCATCGAGGCGTTGCGGCTCTACAGCCTCAAGGCGCAATTGCCTTTCGCAGCGGGAGGCATGCTGGGCAGCCTGATCAGCGATGCCTTGTCGAAAACGTTGGGATTCACCGGCGCCACCCTGATCCTGCTGCTGGCGTTTGCCGCGGGTTTGAGTCTTTTCAGCGGCGTTTCGTGGCTGACGGTGATCGAGCGCCTCGGCGGGGGACTGGAGAATGCCTGGCTGTTCGTGGTGCGCAAACGGCAGGAGCGCGAGGACCGGCGCGCCGGCGAGCAGGCCGCGATCGAGCGCGAGGAAGTGGTGGAAGTGGGCAGGAAAAAGCTCGAGACCCACGAGCCGCTGCGTATCGAGCCGCCCGCGGTCGAAATCCCCCGATCGCAACGCGTCGAGCGCGAAAAACAGGTGCCGCTGTTCGAAAACCTGCCCGATTCGCTGCTGCCGCCGCTGCACCTGCTCGACGAACCGGACAAAAATCTCGAGGTGCTTTCGGCTGAAACCCTGGAATTCACTTCGCGCCTGATCGAGAAAAAGCTGCTCGATTTCGGCGTCGAGGTCAAGGTCGTCGCGGCCTATCCGGGGCCGGTCGTCACGCGCTATGAAGTCGAGCCGGCGGTCGGCGTCAAAGGCAGCCAGATCATCAATCTCGTGCGCGATCTCGCGCGCGCGCTGTCGGTGATCAGCATCCGCGTGGTGGAGACCATTCCCGGCAAAAGCTGCATGGGGCTGGAGATTCCCAATCCCAGGCGCCAGATCGTGAAGCTTTCGGAAATCCTGAGCTCGCAGGTCTACGCCGACATGCACTCGCCGCTCACGCTGGCGCTGGGCAAGGACATCGCCGGCAACCCGGTGGTGGCCGATCTCGCGCGCATGCCGCATCTGCTGGTCGCGGGCACCACCGGTTCGGGCAAGTCGGTCGCGATCAACGCCATGATCCTGTCGCTGGTCTACAAGTCGCCGCCGTCGCAGGTGCGCCTGATCCTGGTCGATCCCAAGATGCTCGAACTGTCGGTCTACGAAGGCATTCCGCATCTGCTCGTGCCGGTGGTGACCGACATGCGCCAGGCGGCCAACGCGCTCCACTGGTGCGTCGCCGAGATGGAACGCCGCTACAAGCTGATGTCGGCGCTGGGGGTGCGCAACATGGCGGGTTTCAACCAGAAAGTGCGCGAAGCGGCCAGGAACAAGAAGCCGATTGCCAATCCGCTCACCTCGACGCCGGAACACCCCGAGCCGCTGCACGAAATGTCGCTGATCGTCGTCGTCATCGACGAGCTCGCCGACCTCATGATGGTGGTGGGCAGGAAAGTCGAGGAACTGATTGCGCGCATCGCGCAGAAGGCGCGCGCCGCGGGCATTCACCTGATTCTCGCCACCCAGCGGCCGTCGGTCGACGTCATCACCGGCCTGATCAAGGCCAACATCCCGTCGCGCATCGCGTTCCAGGTCGCGGCCAAGGTCGATTCGCGCACCATCCTCGACCAGATGGGGGCGGAGACGCTGCTGGGCCAGGGCGACATGCTGTTCCTGCGGCCCGGCACCGGCTACACGCAGCGCGTGCACGGTGCTTTCGTCGCCGACCAGGAAGTGCACAGGGTCGTCGCCTATCTCAAGAACATGGCGCAGCCGCAGTACGTGGAAAGCGTGCTGGAGGGCGCCGGTGAAGCCGAGGGCGAAGGCGGGCCTGAAGGCGCAATCGGCGCCGAAGCCGATCCGCTTTACGACCAGGCGGTGGCGATCGTGCTCAAGACCCGCCGCGCCTCGATTTCGCTGGTGCAGCGCCATTTGCGCATCGGTTACAATCGGGCCGCGCGGCTGATCGAGCAGATGGAGCGCGCCGGCATGGTTTCGCCCATGCAGTCCAACGGCAACCGCGAAGTGCTGGTTCCGGCGTCAGCGTCGGACGAGCGCTGATCCCGCCGGTGGAATTCCTGCGGTTTCGTGCTGTCCTATTCCCGACAAGGTGAGGCAAAATCCCATGAACGGACAGATCGCGGTGTGCGTGGTCGCGTTGGCGAGCAGCCCGCTGCTGGCGGCGCAAGCTTACCGCTGGGTCGATGAACGCGGCGTCGTCGATTACGGCGAGGCGGTGCAGCAGACCGAGACGCCACGGCCCGTGCTCGCCCAGGCGCCGGCTGCCGTGCCGGTGCGCGGCATGGATTTCGATACCTACATCCGGCTGCAGACCGGCATGAGCGAAGGCGAAGTCATTCTGCGCGCCGGCAAGCCCGATTACAAAAGCGTCGAGAATGTTCGCGGCAACATCGTCAAGTCGTTTTATTACTATCCGACGCCGAGCGACCCCTATATCACGGTGGTGACGCTCACTGGCGGCCGCGTTTCCAGTCTCGAACGCACCAAGAAGGCCAACTGATGATGCCTTATTTGCTGATTTTCATGCTGTGGCTGCCGGGCGTGGCGATGGCTTCGAGCGTCGAATCGCTCAAGGGTTTTCTCAACCAGACCGTGTCGGCCAGGGCGCGTTTTGCGCAGATGGTGCTCGACAAGAACATGAAAGTGCTGCAGCAGGCGACCGGCACCATGGAGTTTTCGCGTCCCGGCAGGTTCCGCTGGGAATACGTGAAACCTTACGAGCAGACCATCGTCGGCGATGGCACGCGGCTGTGGATCCATGACAAGGATCTGAACCAGGTCACGGTGCGCAAGCTCGACCGCGCCCTTGGCGCGAGTCCGGCAGCGCTGCTCGCCGGCAGCAACGAGATCGAAAAGAACTATACGCTCGCCAATCTCGGCAACCAGGAAGGCCTCGACTGGCTGGAAGCGGTGCCCAGGGACCGCGAAACCGCGTTCGAGCGCATTCGGCTGGGGTTCGGCAAGGCCGGCCTCGAAGCGATGGAGCTGCGCGACCAGTTCGGCCAGATCACGGTGATCCGCTTCGCCGACGTCGAGCGCAATCCCAAGCTTTCGCCCGAGACTTTCCGGTTCGTTCCGCCCAAAGGCGCGGACGTGATCAGCGAATAGCGCTGCGCGGCGATGGACCTTTTCGCCAAAAAGGAACCGCAGGCGCCGCTCGCCGAGCGGCTGCGGCCGCGCACGCTCGACGAAGTCGTCGGCCAGACCCATCTGCTCGGTCCCGGCAAGCCGCTGCGGCTCGCGTTCGAGGCGAAGAAACCGCATTCGATGATCCTGTGGGGGCCGCCGGGAGTGGGCAAGACCACGCTTGCGCGGCTGATGGCGCAGGCATTCGACGCCGAGTTCATCGCGATCTCGGCGGTGTTTTCGGGCGTCAAGGACATTCGCGAAGCCGTGCAGCGCGCCGAGCTCGAATTGCAACAGTCGGGGCGCCACACCATTCTCTTCGTCGACGAAGTGCACCGCTTCAACAAGGCACAGCAGGATGCTTTCCTGCCGTACGTCGAACGCGGTCTCATCACCTTCATCGGCGCGACCACGGAGAACCCGTCGTTTGAAGTGAACAGCGCGCTGCTGTCGCGCGCGGCCGTTTACGTGCTGCAGCCGCTCACCGAGGCCGAGCTCGGCGAACTGTTCCAGCGCGTCGTAAGTAAGTCATTGAATAATATGGTATTTTTAGAGGGAGCGCGGCAGCGGCTGATCGGTTACGCCGACGGCGATGCGCGGCGGCTGCTCAACCTGCTGGAACAGATCGCTACTGCGGCGGGGGAAGCCGGACGCAAGGAAATCGACGAGGCTTTCGTCCAGGAGACGCTCACCCAGAGCCTGCGCCGTTTCGACAAGGGCGGCGATGCGTTCTACGACCAGATCTCGGCGCTGCACAAAGCGGTGCGCGGTTCCGCGCCCGATGCCGCGCTGTATTGGCTCGTGCGCATGCTCGACGGCGGCGCCGATCCGCTCTACATGGGGCGGCGCATGATCCGCATGGCGACCGAAGACATCGGGCTTGCCGACCCGCGCGCGCTCAGGATCGCGCTCGACGCGTGCGAGACCTACGAGCGCCTGGGCTCGCCCGAAGGTGAACTGGCGCTGGCGGAAGCCGTGCTCTATCTGGCGGTCGCGCCCAAGAGCAATGCCGCCTACCTCGCCTACAACAGCGCGCGCGAACTGGTGCGCAACGATGCATCGCGCCCGGTGCCAGAACATCTGCGCAACGCGCCGACCAAGCTGATGAAGGAACTGGGCTACGGCCGCGAATACCGCTACGCGCACGAGGAGCCCGATGCCTACGCGGCGGGGGAGAATTATTTCCCCGATGACATGGCCCAGCCGAAATTCTACGAGCCGACGCCGCGCGGCCTGGAAGCGAAAATCAGGGAGCGGCTCGATCACCTGCGCGAACTCGACCGGCAGGCGGGCGGAAAAAGCCGCAAGGATCGGAAGCGGTGAGCGGGTAACCGGTAACCGTAAGCCGTGAGCGGTAAGCGGAAAAGAATATTTACACGGCATTCATTTTGTGGCGGGGTTTTCCCCGTGCTTGTTTCTTTCCAGCGTCGCGGATCGCCAATGACTTTAACGTTGCCGGCTTTGTGACGGTTTGCCGGCTCACGGCTTACCGCCCGCTCCCCTTCAGAATCCGTAAAGCCGCGCCGGATTGTCGACCAGTATTTTCTTGCGCTGCGCTTCGTCGGGAATCCACTCGAGCAACAGATCGGCGAGCACGCCGTCGTTCGGCGCGAGGCCGTGGGCGCTGGGATGCGGCCAGTCGGTGCCCCACACTGCGCGGTCGGGCGCGGCAGCGACGACAGCGCGGGCGAAAGGCGTGACGTCAGGGAAACCGGGTGTTTTGTCGGACAGGAAATAAGGCCCCATCAGCTTGGCCCAGACGTGGTCGCGCTTGAGCAGCCTGAGCAGCGTCTGAAAGGGCGGCGCGGCCACGCCGTCAGCGGCGCGCACGCGCCCGAAATGGTCGATCACGATGTCGAGGTCGAAGCCGGCGAGCTTTTCCTCGGCGTCAGGCAGCTTGCGCAGGTCCATGAAAAACTGCAGATGCCATCCCAGCGCCTTGAGCCGCGGGGCGAGCCGCGGCGCCTGCGCGAGCGTGAGCCCCGGTGTGGTCGAGGCGATGTTGATGCGCACGCCGCGCACGCCGGCGCGGTGCATGTCCTCGAGCTCGCGGTCGCTGATGTTCTCGTCGACCACCGCCACGCCGCGAAAGGCGAACAGCCCCGAGCGCAGCGCCTCGAGCATCGCCGCGTTGTCGGTGCCGTAGACGCTGGGCTGTACCAGCACGCCGCGCTCGCAGCCCAGGATTTTCAGCATGCGTACATAGTCCCGGGGCAGCGCATCGGGCGGGATGTAGGCGGCTTGAGGCAGGTAGGGATGGCGGTCTTGCGGTCCGAAAACATGGGCATGACAGTCGCACGCGCCGGGCGGCAGTTTGAATTTTGGCGGGCGGGTATCGGCAACCGGGCCGGGAATGGTCGGCGCCCGCACGCTGGCGGTTGGCATATCGGGCATGTGGATGAATAAAGGAGGATTGTTCCCGTTTTCGTGCTGCAGCCGGACTGTAGAACCCGGATAATTCCAGTGTCAAGGGGTGGCCGCAGGGCGTCGGCTACAGGATAATGTGGGCTTTGCGGGCATCCTCCCGTTTCAGTCACCGAGGAAAACATGCTGGATATCCAATTGTTGCGCAACGATCTCGAAAGCGTTGCCAGGCGTCTTGCTGACCGCGGCTATACGCTCGATGTCGCTGCATTCGAGGCGCTGGAAGCGCAGCGCAAGACGATCCAGACCGAGACCCAGGAGCTGCAGGCGAAGCGCAACCAGCTTTCGAAGCGGATCGGTCAGGCCAAGGCGAAGGGCGAGGACGCTTCGCAGCTGATGACCGAGGTCAACGCCCAGGCCGATCAGCTGAAAGCGCTCGAGCAGCAGCTGGAAGAAGTGCAGCAAAAGCTGACCGACCTGCTGCTCGTCATTCCCAATGTGCCGCACGCGAGCGTGCCGAAAGGCAGGTCCGCCGAAGACAACCTCGAAGTGCGCAAGGTGGGGGTGCCGCGTGCGTTTGATTTTGCGACGAGGGATCACGTCGACATCGGCAGCGGGCTCGGCCAGCTCGATTTCGACGCGGCGGCGAAGATCGCCGGTGCGCGCTTCGCGCTCATGAAAGGGCCGCTTGCGCGCCTGCATCGCGCGATCGCACAGTTCATGCTCGACGTGCATACCGCGGAGCACGGCTATACCGAAGTCTACGCGCCGTATCTCGTCAATGCCGAGAGCATGAAAGGCACGGGGCAGCTGCCGAAGTTCGAGGAAGACTTGTTCGCGGTGCCGCGCAGCGACGGGGGGAAGTTCTACCTGATTCCGACGGCCGAAGTCCCGGTCACCAACATCGTGCGCGACGAGATCATTGCCGGCGACAGGCTGCCGCTCAAATTCGTCTGCCATACGCCATGCTTCCGCTCGGAAGCGGGCTCCTACGGCAAGGACACGCGCGGCATGATACGCCAGCATCAGTTCGACAAGGTCGAGCTGGTGCAGATCGTCCATCCCGCCGCGTCGTACGAGTTGCTGGAAGAGCTGACCGGCCATGCCGAAACGATACTGAAAAGGCTCGAACTGCCGTACCGCACGGTCACGCTATGCACGGCAGACATGGGCTTTTCCTCGGCCAAGACTTACGACATCGAAGTCTGGCTGCCGGGGCAGAACACCTACCGCGAG
The DNA here is from genome assembly GCA_046313915.1 of Burkholderiales bacterium. GTDB lineage: Bacteria > Pseudomonadota > Gammaproteobacteria > Burkholderiales > SG8-41 > CAKKQX01. The sequence continues at coordinate 78,491 of JBKBXX010000001.1, forward strand.
ATTTCCTCGTGCAGCAATTTCGAGGCTTTCCAGGCGCGCCGCATGCGGGCAAGGTTCCGCAACGAAAAAGGCAAGACTGAACTCGTGCACACGCTCAACGGCTCGGGCCTCGCAGTAGGACGCACGCTGGTCGCGATCATGGAAAACTATCAACGCGCGGACGGCGGAGTCGATATCCCCGCCGCACTCCAGCCTTATATGGGAGGGCTGAAGGTCATTGAACCGGCGCGTTGATGTTTCGGTGGAGACTAACCTTCAGGTTATGGCGGCGGGTAAAGGTTGTTGCCCCGCGCTAGTCTTGGCTGCCATCGGCTGGTAGAATCGCGCCTTCGCACGGAAGGGGTGCCGGAGCTAAAACCGGTTCCGGTTCGCGCCGATGGGCGAAGAGTTGAGTTATCGGAGAGGTGCCAGAGTGGTTGAATGGGCCGGTCTCG
>JBKBXX010000001.1:79024-81576 GCA_046313915.1 Burkholderiales bacterium
GTGCCGGAGCTAAAACCGGTTCCGGTTCGCGCCGATGGGCGAAGAGTTGAGTTATCGGAGAGGTGCCAGAGTGGTTGAATGGGCCGGTCTCGAAAACCGGAATACGCGCAAGCGTATCGTGGGTTCGAATCCCACCCTCTCCGCCAGAAAATAAAAACGCCCCGCTCACGGGGCGTTTCCGTTTTTTCGCGGCGGCATGGGTGTCGCTGCCGATTCGCAACCGCGGTTCCGGACGTGCTCCGGCGCAGGAGTCAGCGCCGCCGCGGCCCGCGCGAGATTTTTTCGCGCGCTTCGTTCACCTTCAGCGGTTTGCCGCGCAGATCCTTGCCGTTCAGGCCGGCGATTGCCGCAAGCGATTGGGCCCTGCCCGGCATCTCTATGAAAGCGAAGCCTTTCGAGGCGCCGGTGAAGAGTTCGCGCAGCACCTGCACCGATTTCACCTGACCGAAGGGCTTGAACAGATTGGTGAGTTCCGATTCTTCGACTTCGGGCGCCAGATTACCGACGAATATTTCCATGATTGACTCCTGACGGGTTGGATGGATGAATGGGCGGCGGTAGCGGAACTCAGCCCGTCCGCCGCCGCGTGCCGCCGAGCAGTGCCGCCGGGAGGGCCGTGCCACGCTGGTTGCCATGACGGTGGGGCGCGCGCCGCACCGGCTTGGGTTCTCCGAAAACGCGGGCGGAGGAAGGGAATGTCTGCCCGGCATTGGAAGCGGGTTGACGATCGCCGTCGTCGTCGTGAACGCTGTCGGCGGCCAGGGCGCGGTTGCCGTCGGGATTGCGCCGAGGATTGCGATCAAGGTTGCGGTCGCGGTTTCCCGGATTGGCTGCGGCGTTGGGGTTTCGCTGACGGCTTGCGCCGCGGCCGCTGCGCGGTGCCGGCCGGGATTGCGGCGCGCGCGTTTCCGGCGCCGCCGTCGAGGCGGATTCGAAACCGGTTATCACTTGCTGTTCGACACGACGCCCCAGCAGCTTTTCGATGGCGGCGAGCAGGGGTTTTTCTTCGTGCGCGACCAGCGAGATCGCCTCGCCGGCGCTGCCGGCGCGGCCGGTGCGGCCGATGCGGTGCACATAATCTTCAGCCACGTGCGGCAGGTCGAAGTTGACGACGTGCGGCAGTTCCTCGATGTCCAGGCCGCGCGCGGCGATGTCGGTGGCGACCAGAACGCGCACCGTTCCGGCTTTGAAACCGGCGAGCGCGCGGGTGCGGGCGGGCTGGCTCTTGTTGCCGTGGATCGCGGTCGCTTCGATGCCCGTTTTGCACAGCTGCTCCGCGAGGCGGTTCGCACCGTGCTTGGTGCGGGTGAAGACCAGCACCTGTTCCCAGTTGCCCGACAATACCAGGTGAGCGAGCAGGTCGCGTTTGCGATCCTGGCGCACCGGATGAATGCGTTGCGCCACCAGTTCGGAATCGGCGTTACGTCGCGCGACTTCGACCATTGCCGGGTTGTGCAGCAGGCTGCCGGCGAGGCTGCGGATTTCGTCGGAAAACGTCGCGGAAAACAGCAGGTTCTGGCGTTTTGCCGGCAGCAGCGCGAGGATGCGGCGGATGTCGCGGATGAAACCCATGTCGAGCATGCGGTCCGCTTCGTCGAGCACCAGGATTTCGATGTGCGACAGATCGACGGTTTTCTGCTGCAGGTGGTCGAGCAGCCTGCCGGGGGTGGCAACGAGGATGTCGACCCCGCGCCGCAGCGCGTCGATCTGGGGATTGATGTTGACGCCGCCGAAAACCAGGGCGGTGCGCAGCGGCAGATACTTGCCGTAAGTGCGCACGCTTTCTTCCACCTGTGCTGCCAGTTCGCGGGTCGGCGTGAGGATCAGCGCGCGTAGCGGATGGCGTGCCGGCGCCGCAGCGGCGTCGGTCTGCGCCATCAGCCGCTGCAGCAGCGGCAGGGTGAAGCCGGCGGTCTTGCCGGTGCCGGTCTGGGCGCCGGCGAGCACGTCGCGGCCTTCGAGGATGACGGGGATCGCCCGCGATTGCACCGGCGTGGGTTGGTCATAGCCTTGTTCGGATACGGCGCGTACGATTTCGGCCGAAAGGCCGAGACTTGCAAACAACTGGGTCAAGAAAATCTCCTGGGATCAGCCTGCAGTGGCATGGTGCCAGCAGAACCGGTTCAGGCGGATGCAACTTCGGGTTTAAGGATTCGGGGACGTTTCGGGAAACAACCACGACAAAGCCGCGACGCAGACCGGATGATGCGACGCTGGGGCCTTGCCGGGCATTATACACGGTTTTCTTCCGCGTGCCGGCGGGTTCCCGTCAAGATGCGTTGCGCGCGCGGGTTTCGGCAAGAACGATGTGGAATACCGACGAATCGACGCGCACGATGTCGCGCAGCTTGCGGTCGATCACGATGGAAACACGGTCGCCGTGGCGGGCGAGCCTGGCGAGCAGATAATCGAAGGCGGGAATCTCGGCGCATTGCAGCGCCTCGATGTGCAGGGTCAGCGTCGCGTGGGTGTGCGCCAGCACACGCGCGAGGCGCCGCGCAGTGCGGCGCAGCCGGTGTTTGCCAAAATCGCCCTTGAGCCGCAAGTCGAGC
>JBKBXX010000002.1:0-80103 GCA_046313915.1 Burkholderiales bacterium
GGTGGTCTTGTCCACCACCGGCATGCCCCATTGGTCGAACTCGATGCCGAGATCGCGCTCGATCCAGGGAAAGGCGTTTTCCTGCCCGATTGCCACCAGCACGTCGTCGCATTCGTAGTGCTGGTCGGGTTCTCCGGTGGGCACCAGCCGGCGCCTGCCTTTGTCGTCGTACTGCGCCTTGACCTTTTCGAAAACCATGCCGGTGAGTCTGCCGTTTTCGTGGGTGCACGCCTTGGGCACGAGATAGTTGAGGATGGGGATGCCTTCGTGCATGGCGTCCTCTTTTTCCCACGGGCTCGCCTTCATCTCGTCGAAGCCCGAGCGCACGATGACTTTCACGTCCTGGCCGCCCAGGCGCTTGGCGGAACGGCAGCAGTCCATCGCCGTGTTGCCGCCGCCCAGCACGATCACGCGTTTGCCGATTTTGTCGATATGCCCGAAAGAGACGCTTGCCAGCCAGTCGATGCCGATATGGATGTGCGCCGCCGCTTCCTTGCGCCCCGGCACGTCGAGATCCCGGCCGCGCGGCGCGCCGCTGCCGACGAACACCGCGTCATAGCCCTGGGCCAGCAGCGCGCGCAGGCTGTCGATCCGCGTGCCGGGCCGGAAATCGACGCCGAGGCCGAGGACGTAGCCCGTTTCCTCGTCGATCACCGCTTCCGGCAGCCGGAAGCGCGGGATCTGGGTCCGTATCATGCCGCCGGCGCGCTGATCGGCGTCGAACACCGTGATTTCGTAGCCGAGCGGCGCCAGATCGCGCGCCACCGTGAGCGAGGCGGGGCCCGCGCCGATGCAGGCGATGCGTTTGCCGTTTTTCCGCTGCGGCGGCTGAGGCAGCCTGCTGCGGATGTCGGCGGCGTCCTTGTTGTCCGCTGCGACGCGCTTCAGGCGGCAGATGGCGACCGGTTCGGGTTTGGCGCCGTTGTTTTCCTCGACGCGCCCGCGGCGGCAGGCCGGCTCACACGGACGGTCGCAGGTCCGGCCCAGGACACCCGGGAACACGTTCGAGGTCCAGTTGACCATGTAGGCGTCGCTGTAGCGGCCGGCGGCGATCAGGCGGATGTATTCGGGAACGGGGGTATGGGCGGGACACGCCCATTGGCAATCGACGACTTTGTGGAAATAGTCGGGCTGTGAGATATCAGTGGCTTTCAATACGCTTCTCCGTCACACCTCATCGTTCCCTGCTGTACGGCGATAACGGCTGAAACGTGCCACGCCTGAAGCTCGAAACGGTTTATAGGTGGCATAAGAACCGCTTATATTACGCCTCTGCGGCGAAAGTGGAAAGTGGAGCGGTGCCGGTGGTTTTTTCCTTTTGCGACCCGCGAGGGATTAAAATGACGGTTTGCGCGAAGGGCAAGACATGAAACCCAGAATCAGCGAAGCGTGGGAGCGTCTCGGCGCCGTGACCGGCACGCGTTACGACCTGTCCCGATGGAGCGAGGATCGCGCCGTCCTGTGGGTCACGTTGTGGTCCGACCGGCTGAAGCGCGTGGGCAGCGGGGTCTACCGCTATACGCTTTGCGAAGACGGCGACCTCGGACGCAGCGCCGGCGAACGCCATCATGCCAACGTTCATGAAGCCATGGCGCGCGGCGTGCCGATGCGCGGATTTCTGGTGTGGCCCAAGAAGGCACCGACCGCCCAGGGCCATCGCGGCGTCGAGGACGCGGACGAAACGCGCCAGTATGCGATCAAAGTGGAAAGTTGCGACGGCAACCTGGTCGTGGCGCTCGCCACCGGCCTGTAGCGGGCGCCGGCAGCGCCGGCGCTGCGGTCACTGAGCGTCGGTTTTCGATGTTTCCGCCGTGGGAGGCGGAGGTTGGTCCGGATTTTCCTGCGGCGCTGCGGGGCCCGGGCCGAGCTTGCGCAGCCGTTTTTCCTCCTGTTTCTTTTTTTTCGCCAGTTCCTTCTGGCGCTTTTCGTACTGGTAATTGGGCTTGGCCAAGTCGTGCTCCTTTCCGGAAGATATGCTGTTTATATCCGCCCTGCATCAGACGCCGTTTGGCGGTGCCGTGTCAAGATGCGAGCGGGTCGAGTGGCGAGAACCCGTGGCGGCCGCCGTGGCCGAACGCCCGGCTGCGCGGAACGGCATTTCCTCGATGGGAGCGGGGCCCGCTGACCTGGCATCGAAGGGCGCAACCTATTTTTTGGGCAGATAAAGGTCGGTGATCGACCCTTCTGCGATTTCCGCCGCGAAAAACACGGTCTCCGACAGCGTCGGATGCGGGTGCACGGTGAGACCGATATCGGCGGCGTCGGCGCCCATTTCCAGCGCGAGCACGGTTTCGGCGATGAGTTCGCCGGCGTTGACACCGACCATCGCCGCGCCCAGCAGGCGGCGGCTGTGCCTGTCGAACAGCAGCTTGGTCATGCCTTCGGCGCGGCCGGTGGCGAGCGCGCGGCCACTGGCGGCCCACGGGAACACTGCTTTTTCGTAGTCCATGCCCTGCGCTTTGGCCCGGGTTTCGGTGAGTCCCATCCACGCGATTTCGGGATCGGTGTAGGCGACCGACGGAATGGTGCGGGCGTCGAAGAAAGCCTTGTGGCCGGCGATCACCTCGGCGGCGATCTTGCCTTCGTGGGTGGCCTTGTGCGCGAGCATCGGCTCGCCGCAGATGTCGCCTATGGCGTGGATGTGCGGCACGTTGGTCCGCAATTGTTTGTCGACCGGGATGTAACCGCGTTCGTCGACGGCGACGCCGGCGGCTTCGGCCTTGATGTCGCGACCGTTGGGACGGCGGCCGACCGCCATCAGAACCTGGTCGAAAGTGTCGGTGGCGGTGCCGGCGGCGCTTTCAAAGGTGACCTCGAGGCCGGTTTTGTGCGCTTTGATTCCGCTCACCTTGGTCTGGAGCAGGATTTTTTCATAGCGTTTCCCGACATGCTTGTGTAGCACGCCGACGACGTCCGGATCGGCGCCCGGAATCAGCGAGTCCATCAGTTCGACCACCGTGATTTTCGCTCCCAGCGCAGCGTAGACCGTCGCCATTTCCAGCCCGATGATGCCGCCGCCGATCACCAGCAGCCGCTTCGGCACTTGCGGCAGTTCCAGCGCGCCGGTGGAATCGACGATGCGCGGATCGTCGTAGGGGAAACCGGGAATGTGCGCGACCGACGAGCCGGCAGCGATGATGCAGTGATCGAAAGCGACGGTCATGACGCCTTCAGCGGTTTCGACCCTGAGGGTGTGGGGCGTAGCGAATTCGCCGCGGCCGGTGATCACCTGCACTTTGCGCTGTCTCGCGAGCCCGACGAGCCCTTTGGTGAGCTTGCCGACCACTCCCGCTTTCCACGCGCGCAGCTTGTCGAGCTCGATTTTCGGCCTGCCGAAACCCACGCCGGCGGGCGCGAGCTCGGCGGCTTCGGTGATGACTTTGGCGACGTGCAGCAACGCCTTGGAGGGAATGCAGCCGACGTTGAGGCACACGCCGCCGAGCGCCGGATAACGTTCGATCAGCACCGTCTTCTTGCCCAGATCGGCGGCGCGGAAAGCCGCGGTGTAGCCGCCGGGGCCCGCGCCCAGCACCACCACTTCGGCGTGGATGTCGGCTTTGACGCTGGCGGCGGGCGAGGCCGCCGCCGCGGCGAGAGGGGCTTTTGCTGCGGCGGGTGCGAGCACGGGCGGTGGTTCCGCTCCGATGGCGGTCTCCGGCGCGCCCGTCTCGAGGGTGAGGATCAGCGAGCCTTCGGATACCTTGTCGCCGACTTTGACCCGCAGTTCCTTGACCACGCCGGCGGCAGGCGCGGGAACTTCCATCGTCGCCTTGTCGGATTCGAGCGTGATCAGCGGATCTTCTTTGCCGACGACGGCACCGGGCTCGACCAAAACTTCGATCACCGGGATGTTTTTGAAATCGCCGATGTCGGGGACTTTGACTTCGAGGGTTTGGGCCATGGTGGGTTAGGGGCAGTGGGTGGTGGGGAGGGGAAACGGGTTACGGCGATCGGGCGTAAAACTAACACATTGATTATAAAGAAAATTTCTTGACAGCCGCGGTGCCCGGCTTTGCCGCTGCACCACTGTTTTTCACTCCCGGACGTGGCCGTCGCCGAGCACCACCCATTTGAGCGAGGTCAGTCCTTCGAGCCCTACCGGGCCGCGGGCATGGAGCTTGTCGGTGGAGATGCCGATTTCGGCACCCAGGCCGTATTCATAGCCGTCGGCAAAGCGCGTCGAGGCGTTGACCATCACCGAGCTCGAATCGACTTCGGCGAGAAAACGCCGCGCGCGCGCGAGGTCTTCGGTGACGATGGCGTCGGTATGCTGCGAGCCGTAGGTGGTGATGTGTTCTATCGCTTGGTCGAGCCCGTCGACGATGCGCACCGAAAGAATGGCGGCGAGGTATTCGGTATACCAGTCTTCCTCGGTCGCGGGTTTCATTTCCGGCACGATGCCGCGCGCGGCGGCGTCGCCGCGCAGCTCGATGCCTTTGTCGCGATAGATGCGGGCGAGCGGCGGCAGCACTTTTTCGGCAATGCCTTTGGCGACGAGCAGCGTTTCCATGGTGTTGCAAGTGCCCAGCCGCTGGGTTTTGGCATTGTCGGCGATGCGCACGGCCTTTTCGAGGTCAGCCTTGTCGTCGATGTAGACGTGGCATACACCGTGCAGATGCTTGATCATCGGGATGCGCGATTCGCGCATCAGGCGTTCGATCAAGGCTTTGCCGCCGCGCGGCACGATGACGTCGACGCAGTCGCGCATGGTGATGAGCTCGCCCACGGCGGCACGGTCGGTGGTTGCCACCACCTGCACTACGGCTGCGGGCAGTCCCGCGGCTTCCAGGCCGTCGTGAACGCAGGCGGCGATGGCCTGGTTAGAGTGCATGGCTTCGGAGCCGCCGCGCAGGATCGCGGCGTTGCCGGATTTGAGGCACAGCCCGGCGGCGTCGGCCGTGACGTTGGGGCGCGATTCGTAGATGATGCCGATGACGCCGAGCGGCACGCGCATCTGCCCGACCTGGATGCCGGAAGGGCGATACTTGAGACCGATGATTTCGCCGACGGGATCGGGCAGCGCGGCGATCTGCATCAGCCCGTCGGCCATGGCTTCGATGGTCCGGGGGCCCAGCGTCAGGCGGTCGATGGCCGCGGCGTCGAGGTTTTTTCTCCTCGCGGCTTCGATGTCGCGCGCGTTGGCTGCGAGCAGCTGCGCTGCCCGGCGTTCGATCGCCTGCGCCATCGCCGTGAGCGCCCGGTTCTTGGTGTGGGTGTCGGCTTTGGCGATCAGGCGCGAAGCGGCGCGCGCTTCGCGGCCCACGCCGCGCATGTAGGTCGGCACGTCCATGGCCGAATTCTAACAGTTGCTCCGCTGCAAGGGCAGGGAGCCGGGCGGATCAGAAAAGCGTCGGATGGCTGGCGGCACGGCCGGCGCGCTCGTGTGCAGGGCGTGGCGGCGGCGTTCCGGGGTTGCCGCGGGCAAAACGCAGGCCCAGTTGCAACAGCTCGTCCCAGACATCGCCGCGGATCAATCCCTTGATCATGCGGTCTATGGCGGCGGCGTGGCGCAGCGCCGCGGTGGCCTGCGCCAGCGAGAAGCGCTTGAGGTTCTGCTGCACGAGATTCTGGTGGGCGGGGCCGCGGATGCGGGCTTCGCGCAGCAGCATGGAAAGCGGTTTGCCGGCTTCGATTCCGGCGACGATCTTGGCGACGGCACGGATTTCCTCGGCCATCGCCCACAATACCAGCGGCGGTGCGGTGCCTTCACCCCGCAGCGCGTCGAGCATGCGCGACAGGCGCAGGGCGTCGCCTTCGACCACGGCCTCGCCGAGGCTGAAGACATCGTAGCGGGCGACATCGAGCACGGCGTCGCGCGCCTGCTCGAACGCGATACGGCCCGCCGGAAACAGCAGTGCGAGTTTCTGCACTTCCTGATAGGCCGCCATCAGGTTGCCTTCGACGCGGTCAGCGATGAAACCGAGGGTCTGCGCGTCGGCTTGCTGGCCCTGGGCGCGCAGCCGTCCGTCCAGCCACTGCGGCAGTTGCCGACGCGGCACGAGCCTCGCCTCGACTGTGACGCCGGCGCGGTCGAGCGCTTCGAACCACGCCGATTTCTGGGCGCGCCAGTCGCAGCCCGGCAAGTGGAGCAGCGTCACCACGTCCTGCGGCAAGGCCTCGCAGTATGCTTGCAGTGCCTGGCTGCCTTCGGTGCCGGGCTTGCCGCCGGGGATGCGCAGTTCCAGCAGTTTTTTGGCGGCGAACAGCGAGCGGGAGTCGCCGGCGAACGCGAGCTCCTTCCACTTGAAACCGGCGTCGGCAGTCAGGATTTCGCGCTCGGCGTAGCCCGCGGCGCGCGCCGCGGCGCGGATGCGATCGGCGGCTTCGAGCGCGAGCAGCGTTTCGTCGCCGAAAACCGCATACAGCGGCTTCAGTTCCCGCGCGAGGTGCTGCTGGAGGTGCTCGGTCGTTATGCGCATTTACGTTTGTTGTTTTCCGGCCGCCCGGACAGCAACGATCCTAACCGCAACGGCGCCCGCTGTAAAACGGCGCGGCCCTCACGGTCTGGCATCGAGTCTGGCGAATTGCAGCCGCCGCACCAGCTGCTGCACGGCGTCGTTCTGCATGTCGCGGTAGAGCAGGGCTTCTTCCGATTCTTTCGAGATCACCGCGACATCGGCGAACGTGAGATCGCGCTGCAGCACGATCTGGCCGGCCGGCAGGCGTTCGACGTTCTTGTCGTCGAGCAGGCGGTAGGAGACGCGGTAGTGCAGCCGGTACTCGCTGACGCGGCCGGTGCCGGAGAGCGAAAGAATCTGCTTTTCGCGGGCCTCGTTCAGGATCTGCAGAATGACCTGCGCGTCTTTCGGATCCTCGGTGATGCGGGTCTGGCTGCCGGCGCTCACCGCGCGCTTGAGCTGGGCCGCGAACAGCGAAGCGGGTGGCGCCTGCACGTACATGGAAGCGAAAGGCAGGCTGGCCGAGCCGCGCAGCTGGAAACCGCAACCGGCGATCAGTGTCGACAAAACGACGACACCGCTCGCCGTGAGACGTGAAAGGTGAAAAGCAAACCCCTTACGCTGACCGGCAATCGCGCCGCGCGCATGGCCCAACGTTTCGCTTTTCACGTTTCACCTTTCACGCATCAGATCACGACGTTCACTAGCCGGCCGGGCACGACCACCACTTTTTTCACCTGCTGGCCGGCGATGAATTTCCGTATCTCGGCATCCGCGAGCACCAGTTGTTCGACCGCCGCGCGGTCGGCTTCGCGCGGCACGCGCACGCCGCCGCGTTTCTTGCCGTTCACCTGCACCACGAGCTCGATCTCGTCTTTCTGGAGCGCGGCCTCATCGGCTTCCGGCCAGGAAGCGGCGAGGATGTCTTCGCCGTAGCCGAGCTCGCGCCACAGCTGGTGCGAGATGTGCGGCGTGATCGGCGACAGCAGGCGCAGCAGGATCGACAACCCTTCCCGGGCAAGCTCGTCTTTTGCGTTGTCCAGCCGTTCCAGCACGTTCAGTATCTTCATCGCCGCCGAAGCCACGGTGTTGAACTGATGGCGGGCCATGTCGTAGTTCGCCTGCCTGAGCACCGCGTGAATTTCGAAACGCGCGGCTTGCCGCACCTCGGCGGCGATCGCGGCGCCGCCACCCTCGCCGGATCTCGCACCGTAATTCCACAGCCTGCGCAGAAACCGCGCCGCGCCTTCGACGCCGGCGTCGTTCCATTCCAGCGTCTGCTCCGGCGGCGCCGTGAACATCATGAAAAAGCGCGCGATGTCGGCGCCGTATTCGTCGATCAGTGCCTGGGGATCGACGCCGTTGTTTTTCGATTTCGACATGGTGCCGATGCCGCCGGACTCGACCGGCAGCCCGTCGGCCTTGAGCACGGCGCCGATGCGGTTGCCCTGGTCGTCGAAGCGCAGTTCGACATCGGCGGGATTGAAATAGACGATGCGGCCGCTGTCGGTCTTGCGGAAGAAGATTTCGTTCAGCACCATGCCCTGGGTCAGCAAGTTGGCGAACGGCTCGTCGTATTTGACGAGGCCGAGATCGCGCATCACCTTGGTCCAGAAGCGCGAATAGAGCAGGTGCAGAATGGCGTGCTCGATGCCGCCGATGTACTGGTCGACCGGCATCCAGTAGGCGGTGCGCTCGTCGACCATCGCACGGTCGTTGTCGGGACACGCGTAGCGCGCGTAATACCACGACGAATCGACGAAGGTGTCCATGGTGTCGGTTTCGCGCCGCGCCGGCCCGCCGCAGCGGGGGCAGCGGCAATCGACGAAATCGGGGCGTTTGGCGAGCGGATTGCCGGTGCCGTCGGGAACGCAGTCCTCGGGCAGCACCACCGGCAGCTGGTCGTCGGGCACCGGCACGTCGCCGCAGGTTTTGCAGTGGATGATGGGGATGGGACAGCCCCAGTAGCGCTGGCGCGAGATGCCCCAGTCGCGCAGCCGGTACAGCACCTGTTTTTCGCCCAGACCCCGGGTCTGGAGATCGGCGGCGATGGCGTCCACTGCCGCTTGATGGCCGAGGCCGTCGTATTTGCCGGAGTTGATGCACACACCGCTCTTGCTTTCGTACCACGGCTGCCAGCGATCGGTGGTGAAGGCGTCGGCGGAAGCGACGCCGATGACCTGTCTGATGGGCAAGCCGTGCAGCTTCGCGAAATGGAAATCCCTTTCGTCATGGGCGGGCACACCCATCACGGCACCTTCGCCGTAACCCATCAGCACGTAGTTGCCGACCCACACTTCGATTTTTTGCCCGGTGAGCGGATGAACGACGAACAGGCCGGTCGGCATGCCTTTCTTTTCCATGGTTGCCAGATCGGCTTCCATGACGCTGCCGCGTTTGCATTCCTCGATGAAAGCGGTGAGCGCGGGGTTGCCGCGGGCGGCGCGGGCGGCGAGCGGGTGCTCGGCGGCGACCGCGACGAAAGTGACCCCCATGATGGTGTCGGCGCGGGTGGTGAACACCCACAACTTTTCCTGTTTTCCGTCCAGTTCGTATGGGAAGGCGAAGCGCACGCCGTAGCTTTTGCCGATCCAGTTGGCCTGCATGGCTTTCACGCGCTCGGGCCAGCCGGGAAGCTGGTCGAGCGCGGCGAGCAGCTCGTCGGCGTAGCGCGTGATCGCCATGTAATACATCGGGATTTCGCGTTTTTCGACCACGGCGCCGGTGCGCCAGCCGCGGCCGTCGATCACCTGCTCGTTGGCAAGCACGGTCTGGTCGACCGGATCCCAGTTCACGGTGCCGGTTTTCTTGTAGACCAGCCCTTTTTCCAGCATGCGCAGGAACAGCCACTGGTTCCAGCGGTAGTATTCGGGCCTGCAGGTGGCGATTTCGCGGCTCCAGTCGATGGCGAAACCCAGCGACTTCAGCTGCTTTTTCATGTAGGCGATGTTGTCGTAGGTCCACTTCGCCGGCGGCACGCCATTGGCCATCGCGGCGTTTTCGGCCGGCAGGCCGAAAGCGTCCCAGCCCATCGGCTGCAGTACGTTGTAGCCTTTCATGCGGTGGTAGCGGGCGAGCACGTCACCGATGGTGTAGTTGCGGACGTGGCCCATGTGCAGCTTGCCCGAAGGATAGGGGAACATCGACAGGCAGTAATACTTGGGCTTGTCGCTGGTCTCGACGGCGCGGAACGCATTCTTCGTTTCCCAGTATTTCTGGGCTTCGCGCTCGATTGCGTGCGGGTTGTATTTTTGCTGCATGGGCAAACTGCGGGGAAAGCCCAGATTATACCCGCATCGCCGCCGGGTGGTCCGCCTCGCCGGCCGCCGGCGGTTTGCGGCAGACGTCGCGTGCCGGCTGCTTTATAATCGCCACGAATCACCGCGCAACTTTGCATGTCTTCAGATTTTCTTTCCGGACTCAACGAACAACAGCTGGCAGCCGTCACGCTGCCGCACCAGTCCGCGCTGGTTCTCGCCGGCGCCGGCAGCGGCAAAACGCGTGTGCTGACCACGCGCATCGCCTGGCTGATCCGCACCGGGCAGGTGAGTCCGCAGGGACTGATCGCGGTCACTTTCACCAACAAGGCGGCGAAGGAAATGCTCGCGCGCATCTCCGCCATGCTGCCGGTCAACACGCGCGGCATGTGGGTCGGCACCTTCCACGGCCTGTGCAACCGGATGCTGCGCGCACATCATCGCGAAGCCGGGCTGCCGCAACTCTTTCAGATTCTCGACAGCCAGGACCAGCTCGCGTTCATCAAGCGGCTGATGAAAAACCTCAATATCGACGACGAGCGCTATCCGCCGCGCCAGGCGCAGTGGTTCATCGCCGCCGGCAAGGAGCAGGGCCGGCGCGCACAGCAGGTCGAGCCCCACGACGAGTTTTCGCGCCGCATGCGCGATTTTTACGCCGCCTACGACGAACAGTGCCAGCGCGAGGGCGTAGTCGATTTTGCCGAGCTGCTGCTGCGCTCGTACGAGCTGCTCGCGCGCAACGAAGCGCTGCGCGAGCATTACCAGAAGCGTTTCCGCCATATCCTGGTCGACGAGTTCCAGGACACCAACCGTCTGCAGTACCGCTGGCTGCAGCTGCTGGCAGGCGCGGACAACGCGATTTTCGCCGTCGGCGACGACGATCAGAGCATCTACGCTTTTCGCGGCGCCGACAGCGCCAACATGCAGGACCTGCAGCGCGATTTCCGTATCGAAAAGGTCATCAAGCTCGAGCAGAACTACCGTTCGCACGGCCATATCCTCGATGCCGCCAATGCGCTGATCCGCCATAACCGCAGGCGTCTGGGCAAGAACCTGTGGACGTCCGAAGGCAAGGGCGAGCCGCTGCGGGTCTATGAAGCGGCGACCGATTTCGAGGAGGCGGCTTTCATCGTCGAAGAGGTGAAAGCGCTGCGCGCCGGCGGCGTGGCGCTCACTGATATCGCGGTGCTGTATCGCTCCAACGCGCAGTCGCGCGTGCTCGAGCATGCGCTGTTCAACGCTGCGCTGCCGTATCGCGTCTACGGCGGGCTGCGCTTTTTCGAACGTCAGGAAATCAAGCACGCGCTGGCCTACCTGCGGCTTGCCGCGAACCACGACGACGACAGCGCGCTGCTGCGGGTCATCAACTTTCCGGCGCGCGGCATCGGCAGCCGCAGCCTCGAACAGCTGCAGGCTCTCGCGCGCGAGCGCGGCATCAGCCTGTGGGCGGCGGCGTGCGCCAATACGCTGGGGGGCAAGGCTGCGGCCAGCATCAGCGCCTTCATCAGACTGATCGAGGCGATGCGCGACGCCACGGCGGGGCTGCCGCTGCCGGAGATCGTCGAGCACGTGATGGATGCGAGCGGCCTCAGGGCGCACTACCGGGCGGAGAAGGAAGGCGCCGACCGTCTGGAAAACCTCGCGGAGCTGATCAACGCCGCGGCGGCCTTCGTTGCCGAACGCGACATCCAGCCGGCGGGAGAGGGCGTGCAGATCGACGAACCCGATGAGCTCACCGCCTTTCTGGCGCACGCGGCGCTCGAAGCCGGCGAGCACCAGGCCGGCGCGGGCAGCGATGCGCTACAGCTGATGACCGTGCATTCGGCCAAAGGGCTGGAATTCCACACCGTTTTCGTCAGCGGGCTGGAGGAGGGATTGTTTCCGCACGAGAACAGCCTCACTGAGGCCGACGGCGTGGAAGAAGAGCGGCGGCTGATGTACGTCGCGCTCACACGCGCGCGGCGCAGGCTCTATCTGTCGCTCGCGCAAAACCGCATGCTGCATGGCCAGACCCGCTACAACATCGCTTCGCGCTTTCTGCGCGAAATTCCGGAAAATCTCCTGCAACGCATCGGCGCAGGATTCGGGGGCCGGCGCCCGGAGTTCGAAGCGCAAAATTCGGGCGCTGCCGCTGTGCACGGCCGCGCCATGACGCCGAATTCCGATTCCGCCATTGCCTGGCGCATCGGCCAGAGCGTTGCGCATCCCATATTCGGCAGCGGCGTGATCGTCGACGTCGAAGGCAGAGGAGCAGAAGCGCGCGTGCAGGTGAATTTCCGCAACGGTGGCCTGAAGTGGTTGATGCTCGAGTATGCGAAACTCGCGCCGGCATGAGGTCAATTTTTCCCTGCTCCGCTGACATGGAATCCGCAGGCTGCGGCCGCGGCGCCTCGCCTGTCGTCCACTACTGCGACGACAGGCTGCGGCTGGCTGCGGCGTCGCCGGCGCGAAACAGATCCTTGTAGCTGGTGTAAATGGTCGGGATCAGTACCGGGGCCATGAGCCACAGGCTGAGGTCGATCTGGCCCGTTGCCAGTCCCACGGGCGTGGCGACGATCAGGGCGAGCAGGATGAACAGCCCGTAAACCGTGAACGGCAGGGCGTTTTTCCAGCACGCCCAGAAGCTGTAGAGCATCGCCTGCGGCGGCCTCATGTCGTCGAAGTAGACCAGCAGCGGCGCAAACCATAGTGCCATCATCAGCGGCAGCGACAGCAGTGCACCCACGCCGGCCGCGAGCGTCGCCTGCGAGATCGCCTGTTGCACGGACTGCACGGCTTCCGCAGGAATCGAGGTCTTGCCGGCATATTTCATCATCGTCGTCATGGCATCGCCGCCTATCGCCATGATGACCATCGCGATCAGCAGGTTGCCGACCAGCGAGACGCCGCCGATCGTGATCAGCGGCGCGGTGTTTTTGCGAAAGCCGCTCAGCAGATGCCCGAACAGGAACGTTTCGCCGCGCTCGAGCGCCCTGCAGCCTTCCATCATGCCCGCCAGGAAGACCGGAAGCAGCAGGATCGCGATGAGCCCCAGCAGCGGCAGGCGCATCAGCAGCTTGAGCGCGATGAAAAAGCCGAAGGCCAGCACCACCCACATGACCGGGCTCTTGAGGAACAACGTGAATCCTTCGACGATCCATCGCCAGCCCCTTCCCGTTCCGACAACGCGTACTTCCATAGCGGCCGTTTCCCCCGTTGGTTTGCAGGCTGCGCCGCCCGCTGCGCCAATTATGGCACGAGTGGCGGCAGATCGTGTTCGTGCGCGATATGCTGCTCGAGTATCCGGCGGAAGTGGGCGGGATCCTTGGCGTGGGTCAGCTCGCCGGGGCGCGGCAGGTGCAGGTCGTAGAGGCGGGAAACCCAGAAGCGCAGCGCCGCCGCCCGCAGCATCACCGGCCAGGCGCCGCGCTCGAGCGCCGTGAAGGGGCGCAGCGCGCGATAGGCGGCGAGCAGGGCCGCACTGCGCGCGGCGTCGAGCACGCCGGCCGGGTCCACGCACCAGTCGTTGACCGTGATCGCGACGTCGTAGAGCAGGGCGTCGGTGCAGGCAAAATAGAAATCGATGATGCCGGAGATAATACCGTTTTCAAACAGCACGTTATCGCGGAACAGATCGGCGTGGATCACGCCTCGCGGCAAGTCCGAGAAACGATAGAGCGACTGGAAACGCACTTCCTCGCGCAACAAGGCGGCTTCGTCCGCCGCCATGAAGGGCACGATTTCGGGCATCACCGCTTTCCACCAGCGCGGGCCGCGCGGATTGTCCATGGTCCGCGGATAGGACTGGCCGGCCAGATGCATTCTGGCGAGCATGGCGCCCACCTCGCTGCAGTGCGCGAGACCCGGCGCCTCGACATCCTTGCCGGCGAGAAAACTCACCAGACTCGCCGGTTTGCCTTTCAATTCGCCGAGCAGCGCATTGGCGCGGCTGGGGACCGGCCTGGGGCACGGAATGCCGCGTGCCGCAAGATGGGCCATCAGATCGAGGTAGAACGGCAGCTCGTGGGCCTGCAGTTTCTCGAACAGCGTGAGGACGAAGCGGCCTTGCGTGGTGGTGACGAAGTAGTTGGTGTTTTCGATGCCGGCGGAGATGCCCTGGAGATCGACCAGGGTGCCGACCGCGTAGTTTTGGAGCCAGGCGCCGAGCTCTTCGGGCGTAACGGTGGTGTAGACCGACATGCTTCAGGGTAAATGTGAATGGTAAACGGTAAATCGTGAAACCGACGGGGGTTCCCTATTCCCCATTCCCTATTCACGGCCGTCAGAATTGGTGGATCACCCACATCGGCGGACGGATACCGGTATCGTGGCTGTCCTGGCGCGTGAACTTGCCGTCGCCGCGTTCATCGATCAGAAAATACGGTGTTCCCGAAGGCGGGGTGACCTTGATCATGTAGAGCTTGCCGCCGATGCGGTATTCCTCGACGGTGTCGGTGCCGCGCTTGATGATCGTCACCTGCGGCTCGAGCGCGGAGTCGAGCTCGAAGCCCGGCGGAGGTGGCGGCGGTTCGGGCACCGGCTGCAGTTGCGGTTGCGGCTGGCTCTGGGCGGCGAGCGGCAGCGCGAGGCACAGCAGGACGGCGGCGAGCAATGAACGCATGGGCGTATCCTTGTTTACGAGGCGCTATTATGGGCTTGCGGCGGTTTTTTTTGAAGCGCAGGGCTTTTTACAGGTTGAGCAGGATTTCGCGCTCGGCGGCGGAGGGCTCGAAACCGCGTTTTTCATAGTAGGCGAAAATGGCGTCGACCACGCCTTGCGGCTCGTCTATGACCTGGACCAGATTCACGTCGGCGGCGTCTATCATGCCTTCGGCGACCAGCGTGGTGCGGAACCAGTCGAGCAGGCCGCTCCAGAACGGCGCGTGCACCAGGATGATCGGCATTTTGCGCGTCTTGCCGGTTTGCACCAGCGTCAATGCTTCCGAGATTTCATCGAGCGTGCCGAAACCTCCCGGCATCACGACGTAGGCCGTGGCGAACTTGACGAACATCACCTTGCGCGCGAAAAAATGCCGGAAAGTCTGGCTCACGTCCTGGTAGGGATTGGCGCGCTGCTCGTGCGGCAGCTGGATGTTGAGGCCGACGCTCGGTGATTTGCCGTGATAGGCGCCTTTGTTGGCCGCTTCCATGATGCCCGGGCCGCCGCCCGAGATCACGCTGAAACCGGCGTCCGACAGGCGTCTCGCGATCTGCTCGGCCAGAGCGTAGTAGGGATGCGTGGCGGGAATGCGCGAGCTGCCGAAAATGCTGACCGCGGGGCGGATCGCGCTCAGGCGTTCGGTGGCTTCGACAAATTCTGACATAATGCCGAACACCCGCCACGATTCGGCCGCCGACCAGGTTTTTTCGGCGAGTTCGGCAGACGGCGGGGATATGAGTTTTTCTTTCAGGCCCATGAGAGAAGAATTCCGTGAGAAGTGAAACGTGAAACGTGAGAGGCGGACATTGCGCGGCGCGGCGGCAATTCGTGTCCTGTAAAACCCGGCGTTTCACGTTTCACGTTTTACCTTTCACCGCTTTGCAATGAAAACACTGCTGCTGGTCGACGGTTCGTCCTACCTTTATCGCGCGTTTCACGCGCTGCCCGATTTGCGCAACAAGAAAAACGAGCCGACCGGCGCGATCTATGGCGTGCTCAACATGCTGCGCCGGCTGCACCAGGATGCGCCCGCCGATTATAGCGCCTGCGTTTTCGATGCCAAAGGCAAGACTTTCCGCGAAGAGGTCTATCCCGACTACAAGGCCCACCGGCCGCCCATGCCCGACGATCTCGCCGCGCAGATCGCGCCGCTGCACGAAACCATCGTCGCAATGGGCTGGCCGCTGCTGATCGTCGAGGGTGTGGAAGCCGACGATGTCATCGGCACGCTTGCCCGCCAGGCCGAGCGCGAGGGCATGCGGGTGGTGATCTCGACCGGCGACAAGGATCTGGCGCAGCTCGTCAGCCCCGCCATTACGCTGGTCAACACCATGTCCGGCGAGACCCTGAACGAAGCCGGCGTCGAGCAGAAATTCGGCGTCAAGGCCGAGCGCATCATCGATTATCTGACGCTGATCGGCGACAGCGTCGACAACGTGCCGGGAGTGGCCAAGGTCGGCCCCAAGACCGCGGTGAAGTGGCTGTCGCAGTACGGCACGCTCGACAACGTGATGCGGCATGCTGCCGAGATCGGCGGCGTGGTCGGCGAGAACCTGCGCCGCGCGCTCGACTGGTTGCCCAAGGCGCGCGAGCTGCTCACCATCAGATGCGACGTCGCGCTGCCGGTGAAAATCGAGGATCTCGCGCCGCGGCCGCCGGACACGGCGAAGCTCGCCGAGCTGTTCGAGCGCTTCGAATTCAGGTCGTGGCAGCGCGAGCTGGAAGGGGCGGCGGCCAACCGGGCGCCGCCGCCAGCGGCTGACGGCGCCAGCGCAGACGGCGCGGTGCATGCGCTGCAACCCGCGCTTGAACGGCATTACGAAACCGTGCTGACCGAGCAGCAGCTCGATGCCTGGGTGAGCCGGATCGCCGCGGCCGATCTGGTCGCGGTCGACACCGAGACCACCAGCCTCGATCCGCTGCGCGCGCAACTGGTCGGCATTTCGCTCGCCGTCGCCGCCGGCGACGCCGCCTACATTCCGGTAGGGCATCGCTACGCCGGCGCGCCGCCGCAGCTCGCGCTCGAACGGGTGCTCGCCCGGCTCGGTCCGTGGCTGGAAGATGCCGCGCGGCCCAAGCTCGGCCAGCACCTCAAGTACGACATGCACGTCTTGGCCAACCACGGCGTGCGTCTGGCCGGCGCGCAGCACGACACGCTGCTGCAGTCGTACGTGCTGGAAAGCCACAAGCCACACGACATGGACAGCCTGGCCTATAGACATTTATCAATAAAAACAATAACTTATGATGAAGTCACGGGCCGGGGCGCGAACCGCATCGGCTTCGAGCAGGTGGCGCTCGAGCGCGCCGCCGAGTACGCGGCCGAGGACGCCGATATCACGCTGCGGCTGCACCAGGCGCTGTACCCGCAGATCGAGGCGAACGCCGGACTCACCTATATTTACCGCGAACTCGAAATGCCGGTGATGCGCGTGCTGCAGATCATGGAACGCCACGGCGTGCTGCTCGACACGGCGCTGCTCGCGGAACTGTCGCGCGAATTCGGCGAGAAAATGTTGGCGCTCGAAGCGCGGGCGCACGCGCAGGCCGGCCAGCCTTTCAACCTCAATTCGCCCAGGCAGATCCAGGACATCCTGTTCGGGAAACACGGGCTGAAGCCGGTCAGGAAAACGCCTTCGGGCGCGCCTTCCACCGACGAGGATACGCTTGAGCAGCTCGCGCTCGATCATCCGCTGCCGCGATTGATCCTCGATTACCGCAGTCTCGCCAAGCTCAAATCGACTTACACCGACAAGCTGCCCGAGATGATCCATCCCGCGACCGGGCGCGTGCACACCAATTATGCGCAGGCGGTAGCGGTGACCGGGCGGCTCGCGAGCAACGATCCCAATCTGCAGAACATCCCGATCCGCACCGCTGAAGGCCGGCGCATCCGCGAGGCGTTCATCGCGCCGCCGGGGTGCCATCTCGTGTCGGCGGACTATTCGCAGATCGAACTCAGGATCATGGCGCACGTGTCGCAGGACGCGGGCCTGCTCAGGGCATTCGCCGCCGGCGAGGATATCCACCGCGCCACCGCAGCGGAAATTTTCGGCGTGGCGCCGCAAGTCGTGGACGCCGAGCAGCGGCGTTACGCCAAAGTGATCAACTTCGGTCTGATCTACGGCATGTCGTCGTTCGGGCTCGCGCGCGAGCTCGGGCTTGAGCGCGCTGCCGCCCAGCAGTACATGGACCGCTATTTTGCGCGCTATCCGGGAGTTGCCGAGTACATGCGCGCGACACGCGAAAAAGCGCGCGAGCAGGGCTACGTCGAAACCGTGTTCGGGCGCCGGCTGTGGCTGCCCGAAATCCGCGGCGGCAACGGCATGCGACGCCAGGCCGCCGAGCGCGCGGCGATCAACGCGCCGATGCAAGGCACTGCGGCCGACCTCATCAAGATGGCGATGATCGCGGTGCAGAAATGGATAGAGCGCGACGGACTCAAGACCCGGCTCATCATGCAGGTGCACGACGAGCTGGTGCTCGAAGTGCCCGACGCCGAGCTCGCCGCCGTGAAAGAGACTTTGCCGCGTCTCATGACCGGCGTGGCGAAGCTCGCGGTGCCGCTGGTGGTCGATGTCGGAGTGGGGCCGAACTGGGATAAAGCGCATTGAGCGCTTGGCGGGATGAAGCGCATCGCGAAGCACGGGGCGCGGATTTTCGCGCGCATCCCATATGACATGGCATGGTTTTTTTTCGATGAGGATGGAACAAACAATGCGTATCCACACCGCAAGTCTCGCGCGTCTCGCGGCGCTGCTGTCCTCGCTCTGGGCTGCGCCGGTCGTCGCCCAAAGTTATCCTTCGAAGCCGATCCGCCTCATCATCGCGCAGGCGCCGGGCGGAGGGCCCGGCTCACGGCGAAGGGGTGGGGGTGGGGGCGGAGACGGGACCCGGCTGCCCGGATCATGGCAGCGCATCTTGCGACGGCTGGCGCTGGCGCTGCTGTCCTCGCTCTGGGCTGCGCCGGTCGTCGCCCAAAGTTATCCTTCGAAGCCGATCCGCCTCATCATCGCGCAGGCGCCGGGCAGCGCCACCGACGGCGTGAGCCGCGTGCTCAGCACCAAGCTCGCCGAGCGTCTCGGCCAGCCGCTCGTCATCGAAGCGCGTCCGGGTGCCGGCGGCACGGTGGGCACGGAAGTGGCGGCGCGCGCCGCCGCCGACGGCTACACGCTGTTCATGGCCAACAACTCCACGCACGGCTCGAATCCCGCGGTGTACCGCAAGTTGCCGTACGACGCGGTCAGGGATTTCGCGCCGATCATTTTCGTGGCGGCCACGCCGTACGTCTTGAGTGTGCACCCGTCGCTGCCGGCAACGAGCGTGAAACAGCTCGTCGCGCTGGCGAAATCGAAACCGGGGCAGATCAATTACGCTTCCGCGGGCAACGGCAGCACTCATCACCTGAGCGGCGAGCTGCTCAAGAGCATGGCCGGCATCGACCTGCTCCACGTCCCGTACAAAGGCACGACGCCCGCCATCACCGCCTTGCTGAGCGGCGAGGTGTCGGTCATGTTCGCCACCGTGGTCGGCATCCAGCCGCACGTCAAGTCGGGCAAGGTGAGGGCGCTGGGCGTGACGGCCTCGCGGCGCTCGCAGATGATGCCCGAGCTGCCGACGATGGCCGAGGCGGGGCTGCCGGGTTTTGAAGTCACGTCCTGGTTCGGGCTGCTCGCGCCCGCGGGAACGCCGGCGGCGGTCGTGAACCGCCTGAACGCCGAAACGGCGAAGGTGCTGGGACTGCCGGAAGTGAAGTCCGCGTTGAACACGCTGGGCTTCGAGGTCACGTCCGGCTCGCCCGAGCAGTTCGGCGACCACATCAAGCGCGAGATCGAGAAGTTCACCAGGCTCGCCAATGCGACCGGCATCAAGGCGGAGTAGCGGGGAAAAGGGTGAAACCCCCATCCCTGCCCTTCCCCTTTTTTGAAGGGAAAGGAAACTCTGCCGGCGGGAGGAGGATGGGTGGGGCGGCATGTGCAGGACAAACGCGAAAGGGGAGCGGCATTGTCACACGATTCGATCGCCGGCAGCTGTCTGTGCGGCGCGGTGCGTTTTGAAATCAGGCCGCCGTTGACGGCTTTCCGCTACTGCTATTGCAGCCGCTGCCGCAAGGCGAGCGGTGCGGCGCATGCGGCCAATGTTTTTCTTCCGGCGAGCCTGTGGGGCGGGCCCGCCGGCGAGGCACTGATCCGCCGTTTCGATCTGCCGGGCGCGAAGCGCTTCGCGGTGTGCTTCTGCACGCGGTGCGGCACGCGCGTGCCGCACCGGATTGCGGGCACGGAAAACATGATGGTGCCGGCAGGCATTCTGGATGCGAGTCCTGGCGAGGCCCCCGACAGCTGCATTTTCTGGGCGTCGCGAGCGCCGTGGTACGTCGAACCGCAGGCGCTGCCGAAGTTCGACGAATACGGCGGGTGAACGGCGTGCGCGGGAGAAGCAGGGAGCGAGATGGTGTTAAACTGGAGTTCGGTTTTTCCCGAGCAAACGCACATGAGCTTTCTCGTCCTCGGTCTCGTCATTTTTCTCGGCACGCACTCGGTCCGGATCTTGGCCGGGGACTGGCGCGCGCGCACCATCGCGCGGGTCGGACATGAGACGTGGAAAGGCGGGTATTCGCTGATCGCGCTCGCCGGCTTCGCGCTGCTCGTCTGGGGTTACGGCGAAGCACGGCAGTCGGGCGCGGTGCTCTACGATCCGCCGCTTTACATGCGTCACGTCACGGCGCTGCTGATGCTCGTTTCCTTCGTGCTGCTGGCGGCGGTTTACGTGCCCGGCAATCACATCAAGGCGGCGGTCGGCCACCCGATGGCGGCGGGCGCGAAGCTGTGGGCGCTCGCGCATCTGCTGTCCAACGGCGGCCTCGCCGATGTCGTGCTGTTCGGCGCATTTCTCGCCTGGGCCGTCGCCGATTTCGGCGTCTCGCGCAGGCGCGACCGCATCGCCGGCACGCGCTATCCGGCGGGCAGCGGCGCGCGCACTGCGCTTGCCGTGGCCGTCGGCGCGCTGGCGTGGGCGGTGTTCGCGTTCTGGGCGCACCTGTGGCTCACCGGCGTGAGGCCGATGGGGTGAAGCGGAGGCGGGAGATTCGCCGCCCGCTCCGCTGAAGCGCCGCTGACCCGCGTCGGACCAGCCCAGCCCATATGTTTTTTCCCGTCTCCGGCGTCACTGCTCCCCTGTGGCTGCCACCCCTGGTGGGTTTCGCGATTTCCCTCTTCACTTCCATGGTGGGTGTATCCGGCGCCTTCCTGCTGCTGCCTTTCCAGATGAGTGTGCTGGGCTACGTATCGCCTTCGGTGTCGGCGACCAACCTCGTTTTCAATCTCGTCGCGATTCCCAGCGGTGTTTCGCGCTACGCGCGCGAAGGCCGCATGGATTGGCCGCTCGCCCGCGTCATTGCCGCGGGCACGCTGCCGGGGCTGCTGGCCGGCTGGTGGCTGCGCGTGCATTGGCTGCCGCAGCCGCATGCTTTCAAGTTTTTCGTCGGTGTGGTGCTGGCCGCGCTCGCCGTTCACCTGCTGGCCGGTTTCCCGGGCCGATCCGTGGTACCGACGGTCGGACCGGCTGAGTTTCCCCCAATGCGCCCGGTCTTTTTCGCAGCCCTGGGCATCGGCGTGATCGGCGGCGCTTATGGCATCGGCGGCGGTTCATTGATGGCGCCGGTGCTGGTCGCGGTGTTCGGCTTGTCGGTGCACGCGGTGGCGGGCGCGGCGCTGTTCGGCACCTTCATCACTTCCGCGGGCGGGGTCGCACTCTATCAGTTTCTGCCGGCGCCGCCGGACATGGAAACGCGTCCCGACTGGGCGCTGGGAATCCTGTTCGGGCTGGGTGGCGCCGTCGGCGCCTATCTGGGCGCCCGCTTGCAGATCCATGTGGCGCAGCACGTCCTGAAACTCGGCCTCGCGCTCTTGCTCGGTGCGTTGTCCGCTACGTATGTGATTCAGTTTTTCCGCTGATGCCGCGGCTTTCCGCCATCGCAGGGCATGCGGAAAATGCGGCCGGGCACGCAAACGCAGCCCGAAAATCGATCAAAAAATCTCGCGGAGGCGCACCATGAAAAAAACATCCCGCAGCAAAGCCTTCCGCGCCGGGCTGGCGTTGCGCAAAAAAGTCCTGGGCGCGGACTACGTGGAAAAATCGTTCCGGGATGCCGACGATTTCCTGATGCCTTTCCAGGAACTCGCCACCGAATTCGCGTGGGGCAGCGTGTGGACGCGCCCCGGCCTGACGCTGCGCGACCGCAGCCTGGTGACGCTCGCGCAGTGCATTGCGCTGAATCGTCCCGACGAAATCGGCATCCACTTGCGCGGGGCGCTGCGTAACGGCGTCACCGTCACGGAGATCCGCGAGCTGTGCCTGCATTCCTTCCTGTATTGCGGCGGGCCGGCTGCGCTCGATGCGTTTCGTGTCGTGAAGAACGCGTTGCCGGAAATCGAAGCGGCGGGCAAGACGGCGAAAAAGGCAGCCGGGAAAAAACGCCGTTGAGGCATGGCCGGCCTCAGCGCTTGCCGCGCCGGCGCTCGATGCCCGCCATCGCGCCCAGCACTTCGCACACCGAGGCGGTGTCGCTCTGGCCGAGACCCCGCCCCATCGCCGCGCTGTATAGGGGTTCGCAGGCGCTGAACAGCGGCGTCGGGCAGTCGACCGAGCGTGCCATTTCGCCGATCACCTGCATGTCTTTCTGCCACACTTCCACTTTCATGGTCGCGGGCCGGTAGCGGCCTTCGATCATGAGCTTGCCGCGCAGGCGGTAGACGCCATTGCCGATCACCGGGCTCGTGGCGAAGAGCTCCCATACCTGGCGCGGGTCGAGCCCCATTTTGCGCGCGAAAGTGAGCGCTTCGGCGGTGGCGACGTTGAGGATCGCCACCATGTGGTTGGCGGAGAATTTCATCCGGGTGCCGTTGCCGTAGGCGCCGACGTACGGCACCTTTTGGGTGAACACGCCGAGCACCGGCTGCGCGCGCTTGAACGCCGCGCGCGAGCCGCTGGCGAATATCGTCCACGCGCCTTCCTTCATGCGCACCGCGGTGCCACTGATCGGGCAGTCGAGTGTCGCGATGCCGGTGCGCCGGAGCGTGCGCCGTGCGCGATCCTTGGCGGCGAGCGGCAGCGTGCTGGTTTCGATGACGAGAAGCCCGGCGCGCCCGGCTTCGGCGATTTTTGCCACCGTGGCGGCGAGCGCCGCAGCGGTCGCGAGCGAGGTGATGACGATCTCAGCGCTCGCCGCCACCGCGGTGGCCGAGGCGAGCGGCTCGCCGCCCGCTTTCTTGAGCCGGCGGCAGGCCTCGGCGCGGATGTCGTAACCGGTGACGCGGTAACCGTGGGCGAGCAACGCCTCGGCCATCGCGCTGCCCATGATGCCGAGGCCGACGATGCCGACGGCCGGTTTCATTTGAGCGCCATCACGCCGGCTTCGTGCGCCTGCTGGTCGGCGTGATAGCTCGAACGCACCAGCGGCCCGCATGCGGCGTGGCTGAAACCCATTTTTTGCGCTTCGTGCGCGAACCGGTCGAAGAGCGCCGGCTCGACGTAACGCAGCACCGGCAGGTGGTGCGCCGAAGGCTGCAGATACTGGCCAATCGTCAGCATGTCGACGTCGTGCGCGCGCAGGTCGCGCATCACTTCGAGGATTTCCCCGTCGGTTTCGCCCAGCCCCACCATCAGTCCCGACTTGGCGGGGAGGTGCGGGCAGCGCGCTTTAAAATTCTTCAATAATTTCAATGAGTTACTGTAGTCTGCACCCGGGCGCGCCTGTTTGTAGAGCCGCGGCACGGTTTCCAGATTGTGGTTCATGACGTCGGGCGGACACTCGGCGAGGATGTCGAGCGCGAGATCGAGCCGGCCGCGGAAATCGGGCACCAGCGCTTCGATACGCGTTGCCGGCGAAGCCTCGCGCACGGCGCGGATGCAGTCCCTGAAATGGCGCGCGCCGCCATCGCGCAGGTCGTCGCGGTCGACGCTGGTGATCACCACATACTTGAGCTTGAGCGCGGCAATGGTGTCGGCGAGCCGGACGGGTTCGGCGGCGTCGGGCGGCAGCGGCTTGCCGTGCGCGACGTCGCAGAACGGGCAGCGCCGCGTGCACAGGTCTCCGAGGATCATGAAAGTCGCGGTGCCTTTGCCGAAACACTCGCCGATGTTGGGGCAGGTTGCTTCCTCGCACACCGTATGCAGGCGGTGCTCGCGCAGGATGTCCTTGATTTCCTGGAAGCGCCGGCCGTCGCCGAGCCGCACGCGGATCCACTCCGGCTTCCTCAGCGGTTCGGCCGGCACCACCTTGATCGGGATGCGCGCCGTCTTGGCCGCGCCTTTCTGCTTTTCACCTGTCGCGCTCATGACAATGCTTTCAACAAATATCGGGCGAGCTTGCCGGCGGCGAGCTCCGGTGGGTCGGCGATGCCGAGATCGCGCAACTGGGTCACTGCGAGCCCCGCGTAGCCGCAGGGGTCGATGGCGTAGAACGGCGCGAGGTCCATGTCGACGTTGAAGGCGAGTCCGTGATAGCAGCAGCCGTGCCTGATACGCAACCCGAGCGCTGCGATCTTGGCCTTGCCGACGTATACCCCCGGCGCTTCGACCCGGCCGTGTGCGGCGATGCCGTATTCGGCGAGCAAGTCTATCACGGCCTGTTCCATCAGCCTAACCAGCGGCCGCACGCCGAGGCCGCGGCGCCGCATGTCGAGCAGCAGATAGATCACGACCTGTCCGGGGCCGTGGTAGGTGATCTGGCCGCCGCGATCGATTTTGACCACCGGGATGCCGTTGGCGATACGCGGCAGATGCTCGGGCCGGCCGGCGATGCCCTGGGTATAGACCGGCGGATGCTGCAGCACCCACAGCTCGTCGGCGGTGTCTGCGCCGCGCCGTGCCGTGAATTCCTGCATCGCGCGCCACGTCGATTCGTATTCGACCAGCCCGAGCCGGCGTAGCGCTGTCGCGGGACGGCCGGGCTCGGGAACGGACGGGGAGTCGGAATTCATTTGCAACGTCAGTCGGGTGCCGCGCGCAGGATGCGGTCTGCGCCGGAGGTTGTTGGATGATAAGAACGGTAGCACAATGCCGCAAGCCGGTGGGGTGAACCGGGCAACTTCGAATTTTCATGCGGGAAAAAACGATGAACAGGCGATGGCTCGCTGCGGTGATCGGTAGCTGGGCGCTGTGGAGCGCGAGTCCGCCGCTGCTCGCGCAGGCGACGGGCGATTATGCGGAAGATCTGGCGCGCGTTTACGGCGCCTACCAGCGGCTGATCGCCACCCGCGATGCGTGCGACGAGAAATTTCCCGCGCTGCGCTCCGTCAACGCCCGCGCCTTCGGCGAATGGAAACAGCGCCACCAGACCCTGGTGCGGGATCTCGAGCGACGCGTGCTCGTGATGATACGCCAGGCTTCGGCCGACCAGCAGGAATACGGCCGCAACGTCGGCAAGTACGAGGGCGAAATCCTGCAACAGCGCCTCGATTACAAGGAGACGCTGTTCGAGCTCGACCGCGCCGACCTCGAGCAGCAGTGCAAAAAGTTTCCCGCTTTCCTGAAAAGCGCGGAAGCCGATTTCAGGAAACGCTACGCCGGCGAGCTCGAGACGCTTGCCAGGCGCAAATGAGGGTCTGGTGACGACAGGCGGCAGGGCGGCGGGCCGCTCATGACGGTGGCCGGCACCGGCTGGGGCGTCCGCCTCAGCCTTTTGCTCGTGGGAACGATGGCCGCCGCGCCTTTCCTCGAGCCGCGCCACTATCCGCTTTTCCGCCATTTCTACAGCGAGTGGTCGGCTGCGGCGCTCGGGCTCGCGGCAGGCGCGGCGCTGTTCGCCGGCGGTGCGCTGGCGCGCGGCTTCGCGGTGCCGCGGATTGCCGTGATTCCCGCCGGTCTGATGGCCATCGCGCTGCTGCAGCTCGCGCTGCAGCAGCCGGTCTATCCTGCCCAGACGCTGGTGTTCATGCTCTATCTCATCTGGGCCGCGCTGCTCGCCGTGGTCGGCCACGCGCTTGCCGCAACCGTCGGCCTGGCGCGCGTGATGCGGGCGCTGGCGTGGGGGTTGCTCGCGGGCGGTCTGGCGAGCGCCTTGAGCGGTGTTTTGCAGCTCATCGACGCCGGGCCGGCCTACGGCCTCGTTGCGCAATCGCAGGCGGTCGGCGGCAACCTCGCCCAGCCGAACCACTTCGCCGATCAGCTGTGGCTCGCCTGCGCGGCAGCGCTCTATCTTTTTGCCGACGGACGGCTGAACCGGGCGTATTTCGTTGTTGCGGCGAGCGTGCTGCTCGCGCTTTCCATTCTGTCCACTTCGCGCAGCGTCTTCCTCTACCTGATCGCGCTCGTCGCGCTGTCGTTGGCGTGGCAGCGCCGCGCCGCGGGCGCGGACGAGCGGAAAAAACGCCTGTTCGCCGGCGCCGTGGCCGTGCTCGGCCTGTTCGTGCTGCTGCAGCTCATCCTCGCCGGCAGCGGCTTTCCCACCGGCGTAGCGCGTCTGTCCGACGTGTCCGGGACGTCGATCCGGCTGCGTCTGTGGCAGACGGCGCTCGACATTTTTTTCGCGCATCCGCTGCTCGGCGCGGGAATCGGGCAGTTTTCGTGGCAGACGTTTCTCGCCGGATTGTCGTGGGACGGCGTGGTGGCCGAGCACGCGCACAACGTCGTGATGCAGCTGCTGGCCGAGATGGGAATTTTTGCCGCGCTCCTCGTCGCCGCGGCATTGCTGGCATGGCTTGGCCGCGTGCTGCGGCAAACACCCGATACCGCTTGCTGGTTCGCGCTCGCCGTGCTGGCGGTGGTGGGGATCCACAGCCAGCTGGAATACCCGCTGTGGTACACCTATTTCCTCGGGCCGTTTGCGCTGGTGCTGGGGGCTGCCGATCCCCGTGGCCATGGTGTGCGCGCCGCGCGCGCGGTGCGTATCGCGCTGGTGGCGGTCTTGTTGCTGGGCGCGGTTTTGCTTGCCGAGGCGATCGACGATTACGCGCAACTGCGTTCGGGCGCGTTGCCTGCGCCCGAACGCCTGGAGAAGCTGCGGCGGAACATGTTCTTCACCGCCCACCTCGATCTGCGCCTGGCGGCTGCCATGCCGCTGAGCGGCGAGGCGCGGGCGGAGAAACTCGCGGTATGCCGCGACGCCCTGCGCTTCTATCCGATCTGGCAGGTCGCCTACAAGTGCGCGCTGTTGCACGCGCTGGAAGGCGAGGCCGGGCGGGCGGCATCGCTGTGGCGCCTTGCCGGCGCCGCATTTCCGGGCGCGCTGCCGGCGGTGATCGACGAGCTGCGCCGCATGCCCGAAGCGCGTGACGGCGTGCCCGCAGCACTGCTCGCCGCCGGCGAGCAACGTCTTGCCGAATTGCAGGCAAAAGGGGTGTCAGGTGACGGCAAGACACCGCCGCCGCGGTCGCGCTGATCGGTTCGTGCCGCGGTGTGCACGCCGTGCTACAGCACCATCACCACCAGCGGGTGGTCGCACAATTCGCGGTAGAGATCGTCCAGTTGTGCGCGCGAGGTGGCGCGTATGGTGCAGGTGATGCTCAGATATTTGCCGTGCCTGCTGGCTTTCATTTCCATCGCCGCGCCGTCGAAGTCCGGCGCGTGGCGTTGCACTACTTCGAGAATCGCCTGTGCGAACCCCGCACGGGTGTGACCGAGGATCTTGATCGGGAAGTCACACGGATATTCGATCAGCGTCTCGTCTGTCGTCCGGGAGGCTGTCATGCGCTCTGTCGCATCACGGTGCGTTTGAAGTCCTGATAGAGCCCGTGGATTTTGCGGAACAGCGGGCCGGGCCTGCCGCTGCCAACAGTGCGTTCGTCGAGCGTGGTGACCGCCAGCACTTCCTTGGTCGAGGAGGTGATCCAGATCTCGTCGGCGGTTTTCACTTCGTGTTCCGCGATTTCGCGTATTTCCAGCGGCACGCCGTGGGCGTGCGCGAGCTCGATCACGACGTCGTAAGTGATGCCGGGCAGCATCAGATGATTCTTGGGCGGCGCGAGCAGTGTGCCGCCGCGCACGATGAAGACGTTGCTCGCCGAGGCCTCGGTGAGGTAGCCGTCACGAAACAGCAGCGCTTCGGTCGCTCCGGCGTCGACGGCGGCCTGGCGCAACAGGCAGTTGCCGAGCAGGGCGATCGACTTGATGTCGCACCTCAGCCAGCGGAAATCGGTGGCGGTGATGGCGTGTACGCCGTTGTCCACCAGCTCGGCTGGCGGCGTGACGAGCGGGTTGCTCATCATGAACACCGTCGGTTTGACGTTTTTCGGAAAGGCGTGATCGCGCCGCGCGACGCCGCGCGTCACCTGGAAATACACCGACTGGTCCTCGCCGCTGTTGCGCGCGATGATTTCGCCGATCAGTTCTCCCCACTCGCTTGCGCTCATCGGGTTATCGAGGCGTATGCCGTCGAGGCTGTGCTGCAGGCGCTGCAAGTGTTCGTGCAGGCGGAAAGGCCGCCGCGAATAGACGGGGATCACTTCGTAGACGCCGTCGCCGAAAATGAAACCGCGGTCCAGCACCGGAACGCAGGCTTTTTCCAGCGGCATGAATTCGCCATTGAGATAAACGATTTCGCTCATTTTGCGCTCGCTTTCGTGCTTATCTGAACAGCAGCCGCAGCGAATCCCAGCCCCGGCCGATTATTCCGGCGAGCGGGACGTTTTCCAGCGCCACGACAGGCAGCTCGCGCATGGGCTTGCCGTCGAGCGTCAGCTTCAGCACGCCGACTTGCTGGCCGGCGCTGACCGGCGCAAGCAGCGGCTGCAGGCTTTCCACGCTGGCCTTGAGGCCGCCGGCCGCGCCTTTGGGCAGAGCGAGATAGAGAGCGTTCGCGAAACCGGCCTTGACACTGTCGTTGCCGCCTTTCCAGACCCGCAGTGTGGCGACCGGCTGGTTTTTTTCATAGAGCCGCACGCTGTCGTAGAACTGGAAGCCGTAGTTGAGCAGCTTCTGGCTTTCGGTGGCGCGCGCCGCTTCGGAGGCGGCGCCGAGCACCACCGAGATCAGACGTTGCTCGCCGCGCCTGGCCGAGGTGATCAGGCAGTAGCCGGCATTTTCGGTATAGCCGGTTTTCATGCCGTCCACGGCGGAGTCGAGCCACAGCAGCCGGTTGCGATTGCTCTGGGTGATGTTGTTGTAGCGGTACTCCCTGAGGGAATAGAGCGGGTAATACTCGGGGAAATCGCGGATGATCGCGGCCGCGAGCAGCGCGAGGTCGTGGGCCGTGGAGTAGTGCTGCGGGTGGGGCAGGCCGGTGGCGTTCACGAAATGGGTGTTTTTCATTCCCAGGCGCTGCGCTTCGCGGTTCATCAACTGCGCGAACACTTCCTCGCTGCCGGCGACGGCCTCCGCCAGCGCGATGCTCGCATCGTTGCCTGATTGCACGATCACGCCGCGCAGCAGCTCGTCGACCGTGACCGGCTTGCGGGGTTCGATGAACATGCGCGAGCCCTCGCTGCGCCACGCGCGCTCGGAAACCGGCACCGTCTGATCGCCGCGGAGGGTTTTGTGCCTGAGCGCGGAGAAAGTCAGGTAGGCGGTCATCAGCTTGGTGAGCGAAGCCGGCTCGAAGCGCTCACCGGCGTTGGCGCTCGCCAGCGGCTGGCCGCTGTTGAAATCGAGCAGCAGGTAGGCGCGGGAAGCGATCGCTGGCACAGCGGGAACCGGCGCGCCAGCCGGTTGCGCGGACAGCAGCTGGGGAAACAGCAGCACTGCGAAGGCAATAATCAGTCGCATGACGATCAGGAAAAAAACCTGATTATAACAACCTCGTCCTGCCCTGCCGGCGAACGCGCCCGGCTTTTCCGTCGCGGCGAGCAAGGTTTTCCGCGTCTTCCGCCGCAGCCCGATCGCGCAGCTGCGGCAGCGCATGGTGCATCAGAGAGCTGCGGAATCGCTCCGGCTCGACGCTGTGTCGCCGGGAATCGCTGCCGGTTCTCGGGGCGGATCGGTAAATTGAGAAAAATCAAAGAGCTATGACGTTGCCGCGGTTTGGGCAAGGAATACGGCCGGCTGCCGCAGCGGTGCGTCCGCCCCTTGAAAAACCGCGACCGGCGCACATATTGAAGTCATTGGTGTGAGACGGGAGGGCGCGGCGCAGCCGCCGCCTTCCCGCATGCCCACTCATTTACAAGGAGATGACGATGGCAAACATTATCCGTTTTGATCCGATCGACGAAGCGTTTGACGATCTGTTCCGCGGCTTTTTCGTGCGCCCCATCAGCTTCGAGGGGCCGGGGACGGCGGCGCAGTTCCGGGTCGACGTGAGCGAGAACGACAAGGCCTATACGCTGCGCGCGGAGCTGCCGGGCGTGAAGAAAGATGACATCAACATCACGATCGACGGCGATCAGGTCGCGATCAGCGCCGAAGTGAAGAAAGAAAAGGACGTCAAGGAAGGCGAACGCGTGCTGCGTTCCGAGCGCTACTACGGCAAGGTCTACCGCGGCTTCACGCTCGACCAGCCGGTCGATGAAGCCGGCGCGGGCGCCAGGTATGTCGACGGTGTGCTGGAACTCACTTTGCCGAAGAAAGCCGCCGCGGCGGCAAAACGCATCACCATCCAGTAACAAAGAGCCGCCGGCAACGGCGAAACGGGCGGACTGCCGCGAGGCGGCCCGCCTTTTTTGTTGCCGGCGTCTCGCCGGAGGCGGTCTTCCGCCCAAAAGCCGTAGCGCTCATGTAGAATAAGCGGGCCCGCAAACGACCCCGTCCGACCATGCCACTCACCGCTTCCACCGCTGCCGAAAAAGCCAAGATCCTCACCGAGGCATTGCCCTACATCCAGCGTTTTCACGGCAAGACCATCGTCGTCAAATACGGCGGCAATGCGATGACCGATGAGAAGCTCAAGCACGGTTTCGCGCGCGACGTGGTGCTGCTCAAGGTCGTCGGCATGAATCCGGTGATCGTGCACGGCGGCGGCCCGCAGATCGACGAGCTGCTCAAACGCGTCGGCAAGAAAGGCGAATTCATCCAGGGCATGCGCGTGACCGATGCCGAAACCATGGACGTGGTGGAGATGGTGCTCGGCGGACAGGTCAACAAGGAAATCGTCAATCTCATCAACCGCCACGGCGGACGCGCCGTGGGGCTGACCGGCAAGGACGGCAATCTCATCCGCGCGCGCAAGCTCAAGGTGCGTGGCGGCGGCGACAGCGAGGAGCTGCTCGACATCGGCCAGGTCGGCGAGGTCGCGAGCATCGATCCCGAAATCGTCAATCTGCTGCACACCCGCAGCTTCATCCCGGTGATCGCTCCCGTCGGCGTCGGCGCGGAAGGCGAGTCGTACAACATCAACGCCGACCTGGTGGCGGGCAAGGTTGCGGAAATCCTCAAGGCCGAGAAGCTGATCGTGCTCACCAATACGCCGGGCGTGCTCGACAAGGAGGGCCGGCTGCTTACCGGACTTACCGCGCGCAAGGTCGACGAACTGTTCGCCGACGGCACCATCCACGGCGGCATGCTGCCGAAAATCAGCTCCGCGCTCGAAGCGGTGAAAAACGGCGTCAATTCGTGCCACATCATCGACGGCCGTGTCGAGCACGCGCTGCTGCTCGAAATCCTGACCGACGAAGGCGTCGGCACGCTGATCCGCAGCCACTGAGCCGCTGCAGCTTGCGGCCGCCATGCGCAAGGTGACCCGGCCGATGACGTGGAGCAGGTGCTGGATTTTCGATCTGGACAACAAGCGGTTTCATCGCTTGTTGCGGCGCAGACTAATGCGGCGCGAGCCGCGTTATGTCGGAGCCACAACACTTCTGACATTCGCAGGGTGGCAGCCGCGATGACGTGGAGCAGGTGCTGGATTTTCGATCTGGACAACACCCTCCACGACGCGACCCCCTACATCTTTCCGCACATCAACCGCGCGATGACCGCCTATCTGCAGACCCATCTTGGGCTCGACGAAGCCGCGGCCGGGGAATTGCGGCGCCGCTACTGGCTGCGCTACGGCGCGACACTGCTGGGGCTCATGCGCCACCACGGCACCGACCCGCGGCATTTCCTGTGGAATACGCACCAGTTTCCCGATCTCGCGCGCATGCTGGTGCGCGAAAACCGGCTGCGCGCGACGTTGCGGCGGCTGCCCGGCAGGAAGTTCGTGTTTTCGAACGCGCCGGTGCATTATTCGCGCGCGGTGCTGCGCCTGCTGGGAATCGCCGACCTGTTCGACGACGTGTTCACCATAGAGCGCACGCGCTACCGGCCGAAGCCCGATAGCCACGGCTTCCTGAGGTTGTGCCGCGCCAACCATTTGCGGCCGCAGCGCTGTATCATGGTCGAGGACACGGCCGACAACCTGAAGACTGCGAAGCGGCTGGGAATGAAGACTGTGTGGGTGACAGGGGCCGCGGCGGCGCCGGGCTATGTCGATGTCAACGTCAGCAGTCTCGCGCAGTTGCCGCGTGTGCTGGCGCGGTTGAGGTGAGGAGGATCATGCCTGCGAGGACCGGGGAGAGGAAGACGCAGATATTGCAGACGCTGGCGCAGATGCTGGAACACCCGGCGGCAGAGAAAATCACCACCGCGGCGCTGGCGGCGAGGCTCGGCGTGTCGGAAGCGGCGCTCTATCGGCATTTCAGCGGCAAGGCGCAGATGTTCGAGGGCCTGATCGATTTCATCGAGCAGGCGCTGTTCGGGCTGATCAACAAAATCGGCAGCGAGGAAAAAAGCGGCGTGCGGCAGGCCGAGGCGGTGATGACGGTGCTGCTCGGTTTCGCGCACAAGAATCGCGGCATGACGCGCGTGCTGATCGGCGATGCGCTGGTGAACGAGGATGCGCGGCTGCAGGCACGCATCAACCAGCTGCACGACCGGCTGGAGGCGGCGCTCAAGCAGGCGCTGCGTTTCGGGGTGACGCAACAGGAGCTCGCTGCCGATGTCGATGTCGCGGCGCAGGCCAACGTGCTGATGAGTTTCGTCACCGGGCGCTGGCATCAGTTCGCCAAAAGCGGTTTCAAGCGCGAGCCGACGGAGATGTGGACGAGCCAGTGGCGCCAGCTGATGCAAGGCGTGATCGCCTAGCGGCCTGTCGCGTGGATTCCTGGCAGGAACTTCGGCGCGCTGCGAGGCGGGGCGGCGCGGGCGGGCGCCCGCATGCGTGAGGCGCTTTGCGCTTCGTTCTCCCGGCTCATTTTCGCTCAGGAGGAAACGACGGATGGAAAATCTCACGACCCAACAGCTTGCCGAGCTTCTGGTCGGCATCGCCCGCGCCCAGCAGGCGGTCATCGATGCCGTGGAAAGCGCGAAGCCGGGTTTCAAAATGACGCATCTCGCGCCGGTGCTGCAAAGCGCGGCGAAGCTGCGCAACGTCAATCACGTCGCAACGTTGACCGACCTGCCGGCGCGCGTGCTGTTGCAGTGCCAGGGGCGGGTCGGCCCCGATGTCGCACAGGTGGCGCGTGATCTCGGGGAAATGCTCGCGGCCTGCCCGCCGCCGCACCCCGCTGCGCGCGGCACGGGCTGAAAGCGGGCCGCGGCTTGCCGCTGCGGTTGCGCTGCGCTCTCAAGCCCCGCTTGCGGCAGCGGCCGGTCCGCACACCGCGCACGCCGGGTCCTTCTGCAGCCGGAGGGTGCGGATCTGCATGGTGAGCGCGTCGATCAGCAGCAGCCTTCCGGTGAGCGTTTCGCCGATGCCGGCGAGCAGTTTCAGCGCTTCTGCCGCCTGCATCGAGCCGATGATGCCGACCAGCGGCGCGAACACTCCCATCACGGCGCAGCGCACGTCTTCGTGGTCGCCGTGTTCCGGAAACAGGCAGTGGTAGCACGGCGCCTGCGGGCTGCGCATGTCGAACACCGCGAGCTGGCCGTCGAAGCGCACGCCCGCGCCCGACACCAGCGGTTTGCGCAGCCTGACGCAGGCGCGGTTGACGGCGTGGCGGGTGGCGAAGTTGTCGCTGCCGTCGAGCACCACGTCGGCCTGCGCCACGAGCGCCTCGAGCCGCGGGCCCGCGACCCGCTCGGCGAGCGCCGTCACCTCGACTTCGGGATTGATGCCGGCGAGCGTGGCCCTGGCCGATTCGACTTTCTTTTTGCCGATCGCTTCGGTGCGGTGCACGATCTGACGCTGCAGATTGGTGAGATCGACCGCGTCGCCGTCGCAGATCGTCAGGTGGCCGACGCCGGCCGCGGCGAGATAGAGCGCGACGGGCGAACCCAGTCCGCCGGCGCCGATGATGAGCGCATGCGCGCCGAGAAATCTCCGCTGGCCTTCGATGCCGATTTCGGGCAGCAGGATATGACGGCTGTAGCGCAGCAGCTGGTCGTCGTTCATGGCGCGCCTAACTTAAACCGATTCGCAGTGGTTGTAAAACGCGAACGCCCGGGCTTGCGCCGGGCGTTCACCGGGCCGCGCGCGCCGCGCGTCAGTTGGTTCTGGTGGCGCTGCGGCTTTTGAGAAACGCGATTGCCTGGTTGAGCTCGTAGTCGTTCTTGGAAACGACTTCGCCGGGCTCGGGCCTGAGCAGTTTCTCGTCGAGGTCTTTGGGCCGCGGCGCGGGCGTGAAGTCGAATTGCTTCGGCGCGGCGGCCGCGGTTTTGTCCGCTTCCTGCTTGTTGTCGGTCAGGTGCTTGGTGAGATCGGCTTCCTTGAGCTTGAGACCCGCGGTTTTGTCCGCGGTGCCGTCGTCGAGCACGATGTCGGGCGTGATGCCCTTCGCCTGGATCGAGCGGCCGTTGGGCGTGAAGTAGCGCGCCGTGGTGAGCTTGATCGCGGTGTTGTTGCCGAGCGGCAATATGGTCTGCACCGAGCCCTTGCCGAAAGTCTGCTGGCCCATCACCACCGCGCGTTTGTGGTCCTGCAGCGCGCCGGCGACGATTTCCGAGGCGGAAGCCGAGCCGCCGTTGACCAGCACCACCATCGGCACCGTGCGGCTTTCCGGCGGCAGTTTGCGGATGTAGTCTTCCTGGGCGCGGCCGCGCAGATAGTTTTCAGGCGTGGCGTGCAGCCGCATTTTCGAATCCTCGGTGCGGCCGTCGGTATAGACCACCAGCGCATTGTGTGGCAGGAACGCGGCCGACACCGCGACCGCGCCGTTCAACAGGCCGCCGGGGTCGTTGCGCAGATCGAGCACGATGCCTTTCATCCGGCCCTGGTTCTGCCTGAACAGCGCGTCTATCGCTTTCGCCAGGGTCTCGCCGGTGTGTTCCTGGAACTGGCTCACGCGGAAATAGGCGTAACCCGGCTCGAGCAGCTTGGATTTGACGCTCTGGATCTTGATCACGGCGCGCGTCAGCGTGACGACGATCGGCTTGGGTTCGCCCTTGCGCACGATGGTGAGCGTGATTTGCGTGTTGGGTCTGCCGCGCATGCGTTTCACCGCGTCGTTCAGCGTCATGCCCTTGACCGAGGTCTCGTCGAGTTTGACGACGAGATCGCCCGGCTTGAGGCCGGCGCGCGCCGCCGGCGAATCGTCGATCGGCGACACGACCTTGACGAAACCGTCCTCCATGCCGACCTCAATGCCGAGTCCGCCGAATTCGCCCTGGGTGCCGACCTGCAGTTCCTTGAACGCTTCCTGGTCGAGATAGGCGGAATGCGGATCGAGGCCGGTCAGCATGCCGTTGATGGCTTCGGTGATGAGTTTCTTGTCCTCCACCGGCTCGACGTAGTCGTTTTTGACCCTGCCGAACACCTCGGTGAAGGTGCGCAGTTCCTCGATCGGCAAGGGCAGCGCGGTTTCTTTCTGCGCCACCGCGGAAAAGTTGAGGCTGATCGCAACCCCCATCAGCACGCCGATGGCGATCAATCCGAATTGTTGCAGTTTATTGCGTTTGCTCATACATACCCCAAAAACCCAAGTTAAATAAATGGGTTATTAATTAGCTCCCGGTCCCGTCCGGGGTTTTCTGCCGTTCCATCCAGCCCAGCGGATCGAAAGGCCTGCCTTGATGGCGGATCTCGAAGTATAAACCCGAATCGCTGTTGCCGCCGCTGCTGCCTACCGCGGCTACGGTTTCGCCGCCGCGCACCGGATCGCCGACCCGCTTGTAGAGCGTCTCGTTGTTGCCGTAGAGGCTCAGGTAGCTGTCGCCGTGGTCGATGATCAGGAGATTGCCGAACCCCCTCAGCCAGTCGGCGAAAACCACACGGCCGGCGGCGATGGCGCGCACTTCCTCGCCGGCACGCGAGGCGATGAACAATCCTTTCCACGTCAAACCGCCGTCGGAACGTGGACTGCCGAAACGGTTGCCGAGTTCCCCCCGCACCGGCAGCCTCAGCTTGCCCTTGAGCTGCTGGAAAGGACTGTCGTCATTCGACCGGTCGGGCACGCTTTCGTTCCTGAGGCGGGGCGCGGAGGACGGACGGGAAGACGAGCGCGCGACGATTTTGCCGAGCTGCTCGACCAGGCGCGTGAGCCGGTTCTCGTCGCGTCTCAGGGTGTTGATTTCGCGTTTCTGCTTCTGGATGTCGCGCGAAATCCTGGCCAGCACTTCGCTGCGCGCGCGTTTTTCCCGTTCCAGGCGCTGTTTCTGCGCGCTCTGCTCGGCGGCGATCGCCGCCAGTTCGGCGGTTTTTTGCTCGGTTTCCTCGGCCAGCTCCCGCAGTTGGGCGAGACGGGCGCGCAGGCCGCCGATCAGCTCGGCGCGGGCGCGTGCGATATGACCGAAATAATGCAGGCGGCGCGCAGTCTGGTTGGGATCGTCACCGTTCAGCAGCAGTCGCAACGGTTCCACCGCGCCGCCCAGGTATTGCCGGTAGAGCAGTCTCGCAAGCAATTCCTGCTGCGCCTTGGCGGCGGCTTCGTGCACGCGCGACGCCTCGCGCAGCTCGGCGAGCCGCTGGCGGGCGTCGCGCGCCTGCTGCGCGAGCTCGCGCAGCTTGCGGCTCGCGTCCGAGATCGCGCGTTCCGATTCCTTGAGCGCGTCGGCGGTCTCGCTCCTGATTTCCTCGGCGCCGGCGAGCCGTTGCTGCAGGGCTTCGATCCTGTCGCGCAGCTCGCGCAGGTCTTCGCGGGCGCGCGTCGCGGAAGGCGCAGCCGCCGCCACGGCGACGCCGGTGGCGAGCAGCACGAAGAGCGCGATGGCGGGCAGGCCGCGGCTCACGTGAAGCTGAGCAGGGACCTGCCGGTCATCTCCGGCGGCTGCGGCAAGCCCATCATGGCGAGCAGGGTCGGCGCGATGTCCTGCAGCGCGCCGCGCCCGGCGATGCGCGCCGGCCGGCCGACGTACAGCAGCGGCACCAGGTTCAGCGTATGCGCGGTGTGCGGCTGGCGGGTCTCGGGATCGAGCATGGTCTCGGCGTTGCCGTGATCGGCGGTGATCAGCACTTCGCCGCCGCGCTCGCGCATCGCGGCGACCGCCTTGCCCACGCACTCGTCGAGCACTTCGATGGCGCGGATCGCGGCGGCGAGATTGCCGGTATGGCCGACCATGTCGCCGTTGGCGTAGTTGCAGACGATGGCGTCGTATTTGCCGCTCTGGATGGCGGCGACCAGTTTGGCGGTGACTTCATGGGCGCTCATCTCGGGCTTGAGATCGTAGGTCGCGACCTTGGGCGAAGGCACCAGCACGCGATCCTCGCCGGGGTAGGGTGTTTCCACGCCGCCGTTGAAAAAATAGGTGACATGCGCATACTTCTCGGTTTCGGCGATGCGCAGCTGCTTCAGGCCGTGGCTTGCGAGGTATTCGCCGAAGCCGTTGCGGATGCTCTGGGGCGGAAACGCCGCCGGCAGATGCGCGAAATCCTCGCCGTAGCTGGTGAGCGTGCAGAAATAACCGAGTTCGGGCAGGCGGGCGCGCTCGAAACCGTCGAACGCGGCATCGGTCAACGCCCGCGTCAGTTGCCGTGCGCGGTCGGCGCGGAAATTCATGAACACCACGGCGTCGCCGTCGTTCATGCGCGCCGGCTGCCCGCCCGCCGGCACGATGGCGGTCGCCTTGACGAACTCGTCGGATTCGCCGCGCGCGTAAGCGGCGTGCAGGCCTTCGAGCGCGGATTTTGCCGTGAACGCGGCGCGGCCTTCGACGAGCAGCCCGTAGGCCGGCGCCACGCGTTCCCAGCGCCGGTCGCGATCCATCGCGTAATAGCGGCCGCAGATCGAAACGATGCGGCCGGCGCCCAGCGCATCGCATTTCGTCTGCAGCGCGGCGAGCGAGGCTGCGGCGCTGCGGGGCGGGGTATCGCGCCCGTCGAGAAAGGCGTGCAGGCGGATGTCGGCGACGCCGTTGCGGGCGGCCATTTCGAGCATCGCGTGGATCTGCGATTCATGGCTGTGCACGCCGCCGGGCGAGAGCAGTCCCAGAATGTGCAGCGCGCCGCCGCGCGCGACCTCCACCGCTTTGCCCAGCACCGGGTTTTGCAGGAACTCGCCGCTTTCGATCGCGTTCTCGATCTTGGTGTAGTCCTGGTAGATAACGCGGCCGGCGCCGATGTTCATGTGGCCGACCTCGGAGTTGCC
The DNA here is from genome assembly GCA_046313915.1 of Burkholderiales bacterium. Classification (GTDB taxonomy): domain Bacteria; phylum Pseudomonadota; class Gammaproteobacteria; order Burkholderiales; family SG8-41; genus CAKKQX01. The sequence continues at coordinate 37,661 of JBKBXX010000002.1, forward strand.
CATCTGGGCCGCGGGCAGCCCCACCCATTTTTCGGAAGCGTCGATGGTGGTATGGGGGCAGCTCTGCCACAGCGCATCCCAGTGCGGCTTGCGCGCGAGGCAGATCGCGTTGTGATCGCATTCCTCGCGATAGCCGAAACCGTCGAGTATGATCAGCAGCACCTTGTTCAACTTCATGTTTTTCATGCATTTCTCTTGGTGGTCGAGGTCATGTATAATTTCAGCATATTTTGAAATGCGCCGGGCCCGCCCGGCAGGCACAGGAATACATTATGACCGCACTCGTACCCCGCGTGAACGACGGCAAGGACAACAAGGCGGTGCGCGCCGCGCTGATCGAAAAAGAGGAGCACATCGAACAGGCTTCGCGCGCGCTCAAGGCGATGTCGCATCCGCTGCGGCTGAAAATCCTGTGCATGCTCGGCGACCAGGAGGCGAGCGTGCAGGACATCGTCGAGTGCGTCGGCACTTCCCAAAGCAATATTTCCCAGCATCTCGCCATTTTGCGCGAGAAAGGCGTGCTGCGCACCCGCAAGGACGCCAATCGCGTTTTTTACCGCGTCGGCGACGAACGCACGCTGACCCTGATCGGCATGATGCGCGAAGTGTTCTGCGGCATTCCGGAATAGTCAGTCACACGGGCGCAAGGCGCAGGAGTCTCAATTTTGGAGCAGTTTCTGGTCTTTCTGCAGAAAAATCCGTTGCATCTGGTCTTGTTCGGCACCGCGGTGATCACCGGCGGCATGCTGCTGTGGCCGCTGATCAACCGCGTGTCGCGCCCCGGCAACGAAGTCGGCGTGACGGACGCGGTGCAGCTGATCAACCGCCGCGACGCGGTGGTGCTCGACGTTCGGGAAAACGACGAGTACGCGGGCGGCCACATCGCCAATTCCCGCCATATTCCGCTCGCGCAGCTCGGCGGGCGCATCAAGGAGCTGGAGAAATTCAGGACGCGGCCCGTCATCATCTGCTGCCGCAGCGGCAGCCGGGCGGCAGCCGCGATCGATGTCCTGCGCAAAAACGGTTTCAACGAAGCGGTCATGTTGCGCGGTGGCATCTCTGCATGGCAGCAGGCCGGCATGCCGCTGGAGAAAAAATGATGGCGAAAGTGCGCATGTACAGCACCGCGGTGTGCCCTTATTGTCAGAGGGCGGAGCAGCTGCTGCGCGCCAAGGGCGTGGCCGGCATCGACAAGATCCGCGTCGACCTCGATTCCGCGAAGCGCGCTGAAATGATGGAAAAAACCGGTCGCCGCACGGTGCCGCAGATCTACATCGGCGACACCCATGTCGGCGGCTACGACGAGCTCGCGGCGCTCGACCGCGCCGGCGATCTCGACAGGCTGCTCGCCGCCGCGGCGTGAGCCGGCAACGAAAATCCACAGGAATGCCCATGAGCGAAGAACAGCAAGTGACGTTTGCCATCGAGAAGATTTACCTCAAGGATGCCTCCCTCGAAATCCCCAACGCGCCGCGGATTTTTCTCGAAACCGAAAGCCCGCAGGTCGAGGTGAGCATCCACAACCAGGCGGCGGGAATAGAAGCCGGCCTCTACGACGTGGTGCTGACGGTCACCCTGACCGCAAAAGTCGGGGACAAGACGGTGTTTCTGGTCGAAGTCGCGCAGGCCGGGATTTTCCAGATCCACAACGTGCCCGCGGCCGATCTCGAGCCGGTGCTCGGCATCGCGTGTCCGGGCATCCTGCTGCCGTACGCGCGTGAAGCGGTATCGAGCATGGTGCAGCGCGCCGGTTTCCCGCCGGTGGTGCTGCAGCACATGAATTTCGAGGCGCTCTATCACCAGCGCCTGCAGCAACAGCAGCAGAACGAGGCGCCTCCCGCGGTTGCCCATTAGGGGAAAACCCGTGAGCCGCAGCCTGATCGGCGTGCTGATCGCGGCGTTTGCTGCGCCGGCGTGGGCGCTCGAATTCCGTTCGGTGGCGGAAAACGCCGCGGTGCTCTACGACGCGCCTTCGGTGAAGGCGAAAAAACTCTACATCGTCAACAGCGGTTATCCGGTCGAGGTCGTGGTGATGGTCGAAGGCTGGGCCAAGGTGCGCGACGCCGCCGGCGACCTCAGCTGGATCGAAAGCAGGCACTTGAGCGCGAGGCGCACGGTGATGGTCAGGGTGCCGCTCGCGCCGGTGCGGCAAAACGCCGATGACCAGGCACCCGTCGTGTTCCAGGCCCAGCAGAACGTGATCCTCGAACTGATCGAAGTCGCGAGCGGCGGCTGGCTGCAGGTCAGGCACGATGACGGCCAGAGCGGTTTCATCAAGGCGAGCCAGATCTGGGGCGCGTGAGGCGATGAAGGGTGGGCGCGTGAAGGACGCAGGGTGAGGATCGCCGTTCTGGGGGCGGGCGCCTGGGGCACCGCGATCGGCGTCCATTTCGCTGCGCGCCACGAGGTCAGGCTGTGGGTGCGCGATGCCGCGCAATGCGCGGCGATCGAAGCCGCGCGCTGCAACGAACGCTATCTGCCGGGTTTCGCGCTGCCGCCTGCTTTGCGCGTGCTGAACGATTTCGCCGCCGCGATTGACGGCTGTGCGTTCGCGCTGGCGGCTGCGCCCGTCAGCGCGCTGCGCGAGATTCTGCGGCGGCTGAAAAGCGCCGGCTGTGCCGCCCCCGTGATCTGGTTGTGCAAAGGCTTCGAAAAACAGCGCGCCTTGCTGCCGCACCAGGTTTGTGCGGAAGAGCTCGGCGCCGGCGCGCGCTGCGGCGTGCTCTCGGGACCCAGTTTCGCCGAGGAAGTCGCGCGCGGCCTGCCCACTGCGGTCACCCTCGCCGCGGACGATGCGGCTTTCGCGCGCGCCGCCGCGCAGCAGCTGCACAGCGCGACGCTGCGCATCTACTCCAGTGACGACGTGATCGGCGTCGAAGTCGCGGGGGCGGTCAAAAACGTGATGGCGATCGCCGCCGGCATCAGCGACGGGCTGAAGCTGGGTCTGAACGCGCGCGCCGCACTGATCACCCGCGGTCTTGCCGAAATCACGCGCCTCGGCGTGAAGCTGGGGGGGCGCCCCGCGACATTCATGGGGCTTGCCGGCGTCGGCGATCTGATACTCACCTGCACCGGCGACTTGTCGCGCAACCGCCGCGTCGGGCTCGCGCTCGCGCAAGGCGTGCCGCTCGTGGAAATTCTCGCCGCGCTCGGCCATGCTGCCGAAGGCGTCGCTTCCGCGCACGAAGTCCTGCGGCTTGCCGCCGCGCTCGGCGTGGACATGCCGATTACGCAAGCCGTGTGCCGCGTGCTTGGCGATCCCGCTGCTGCCGCTTCCGCGGTGAGCGGGCTGCTGCAGCGCGAGCCGAAGACGGAATACTGAGGAAAACTCAATCACAGTAGCGGTCTTGTGGGAAAGGGCGTGTGGGAGCAGGTTTGTGGGAGCGGGCTTGCCCGCGACTGCGAGCGAAGGAAGTTCCTGTATCAGGGACAAGCCCCTATCCCACGATCTTGTGGGAGCGGGCCGCGCCCCGAAGAAAGTCCCTTGGGGGCGTGACTGCGAGTGGCACTCTAGACGCCACCTGGAAAGCCGAGTTGCCGCCACGCTTCGTAGACGACGATGGCGACCGTGTTTGCAAGATTGAGGCTGCGGTTTCGTTCGCGCATCGGCACCCGGATGCGCTGCGCCGTCGCAAAGGTATCGAGCACTTCGGACGGCAGACCGCGGGTTTCGGAGCCGAACACGAACACATCGCCGGCGCGATAGCGTGGCACGTCGTGGCGCTGTGCACCCTGGGTGGTCACGGCGTACATGCGCCGCCCGCCGAAAAAGTCGCGACACGCCTCCCAGTCGGCGTGCACGCGCACCGCGGCGAGCTCGTGATAATCGAGGCCGGCGCGCCGCAATTGCCGGTCGCGCAGCGAAAAACCCAGCGGCCTCACCAGATGCAGCCGGCTGCCGCTGTTGGCGCACAGGCGGATCGCATTGCCGCTATTGGGCGGGATTTCGGGTTCGTAGAGCACGACTTCGAACATGGTTTGGCTTGTGGTTTGGCCGGAAAAAAGTTATTGTCCCAAATCAAGAGGATACATGATACTCGTCACCTGCCACGTAAAAATGAAGCGAGGTTGAGACATGGCGCGGCCCGAAAAAGTCCGCCTCGGCGAAATCCTGGTGGAGCAGAAGCTGCTCACCGAGGAACAGCTGAAGCTCGCCCTCGAGGAGCAGAAGCGCAGCGGCCGCCGGCTCGGCCGCGTACTCGTCGAAAGCGGCATCCTCACCGAGGAACAGATTTCCGAAGCGCTTTCGCGCCAGCTGCAGATCCCGTACGTCAATCTCAGGCACTTCAACATCAAGCCCGAGGTGATGCGCATGCTTCCTGAAGCGCGCGCGCGGCGTTTCCGCGCCATCGTGCTCGACGACGACGGCAAGTCGGTGAAGATCGGCATGGCCGATCCGACCGATCTCAACGCCTACGATCAGATCGCGCGCCTGCTCAAGCGCGACATCGATGTGTGGGTGGTGACCGAAAGCCAGCTGCTGGAGACCATCGACCGCTTCTACCGCCGCACCGAGCAGATCACCGATCTCACCCAGGAGCTCGAAGCCGAATTCTCCGATACCGCGGTCGATTTCGGCGCGCTGGCGGCAACACCCGGAATCGAGGAAGCGCCGGTCGTCAAACTGCTGCAGACCATATTCGAAGATGCGACCCAGGTGCGCGCTTCCGACATCCATATCGAGCCGCAGGAGCGCCGCCTGCATATCCGCTTCCGCATCGATGGCGTGCTGCATCTGCAGACCGAAGCCGACCTGCGGATCGCCTCGGCGCTGGTGCTGCGCCTGAAGCTCATGTCGGGGCTCGACATTTCGGAAAAGCGCCTGCCGCAGGACGGCCGCTTCAACGTCAAGGTGCGCCAAGCTCAGATCGACGTGCGGGTATCGACCATGCCCACCCAGTATGGCGAATCGGTGGTGATGCGTTTGCTCAACCAGTCGACTGGCATCCTCGGGCTCGACCGTCTGGGCATTCCCGCGCCCATGCTCGCGCGCATACGCGAAGTGATCGCCCGTCCCAGCGGCATGGTGCTGGTGACCGGGCCGACCGGCAGCGGGAAAACCACCACGCTCTACGCGGTGCTGTCGGAGCTCAACTCGGTGCAATCCAAGATCATTACCGTGGAAGATCCCGTCGAATACCGCCTGCCGGGAATCAACCAGGTACAGGTGCACGAAAAAATCGGGCTGACTTTCGACCGCGTGCTGCGTTCGGCATTGCGCCAGGATCCCGACATCATCCTGGTGGGCGAAATGCGCGATCGCGACACGGTGGAAACCGGTCTGAGGGCGGCATTGACCGGCCACCTGGTGCTTTCCACCCTGCACACCAATGACGCGGTGAGCACGCCGGTGCGGCTGCTCGACATGGGCGCGCCGCGCTACATGGTGGCGCTGTCGCTGCAAATGGTGATCGCGCAGCGGCTGGTGCGGGTGATCTGCGAAAGCTGCGCCCGGCCCTACACGCTGCGGCCCAATGAGCACGAGTGGCTGAAGCTCGAACTGGGCGAGCGCGTCGACAGCTTTTCCTATCTGCGCGGCCAGGGCTGCTCGCACTGCAACGGCACCGGCTATCTCGGCCGCACCGGCGTCTACGAAATGCTGGAAATGACCAAACCGGTGGTGGAGGCGGCAAACCAGCCTGACCCCAATGTTTTCATCGCTGCGGGCCGCAGGCAGATGGACGGCAAGACGCTGCGTCACCACGCGGCCCAGCTCGTGGCGCAGGGCAGGACCACGGTCTACGAGGCGATGCGGGTTTCGAGCCAGTTCGAGGACTGAGGGCGAGACGACGATGGCGCTTTTCGCCTACAAGGGACGCGATGCCCAGGGCGCGCTGGTGCACGGCACGATGGAAGGCCCCGACAGCGCCGCGGTGGCGGGCAGGCTCTCGGGCATGGGCGTGATCCCGCTCGAAATCCGCGCTTCCCCGGCAACGACGGCGGACGCCTGGGGCGGGCTGCTTGCGCGCCTGAAACGCGACAAGGTGACGAATCTGGACATCCTGCTGTTCTGTCGCCAGATGTACACCTTGCTGAAAGCGGGCGTGCCCATGACGCGGGCCCTTGCCGGTCTGCAGGATTCCACCACCAACACGCAGTTCAAGGCGGTTCTGGGCCGGGTGCGCGAAGGGCTCGACAGCGGCCGCGAGCTTTCCGCTTCGCTGCAGCGCGAAGCGCCGCTTTTCTCGCCTTTTTTCATCAGCATGGTGCGCACCGGCGAGATGACCGGCAGGCTCGAGGAAATTTTTCTCGAGCTTTTCAACCATCTCGAATTCGAAAACTATATGCGCGACCAGATCCGCTCGGCGCTGCGCTATCCTGCTTTCGTGGTGGTGGCGATGGCGATCGCGCTGGTGGTGGTCAGCATTTTCGTGATCCCGGTGTTCGCCAAGGTTTTCATGGGCTTCGGCAAGGAGTTGCCGCTCATGACGCGAATCATCGTCGGTTATTCCAATTTCATGGTGGCGGCGTGGCCGCTGCTGCTGGGGGCGCTGATCATCGCGGTGACCGTTTTCCGCGCTTTCGTGAAGACGCCCCGCGGCAAGTACTGGTGGGACGGGTTCAAGCTGCGCGTCCCGATCGCCGGCAAGATCGTATTGAAAGCCATCATGGCGCGCTTCGCCCGCAGTTTCGCGCTGGCGTATCGCAGCGGCGTTCCCATGATGCAGGTGCTGAGCCTCGTGGCGGAAGTGGTCGACAACGATTTCATCGCCGAGCGGGTGGAAAAAATGCGGCAAGGTGTGGAACGCGGCGAGAGTGTGCTGCGGACCGCGAACGAGGCGGGCATTTTCACGCCGCTGGTGCTGCAGATGATCGCGGTGGGCGAGGAATCGGGCGCGCTCGACGATCTGCTGCAGGAAGCCGCCGCGATGTACCAGCGCGAAGTCGAGTACGAGTTGAAGACCCTGAGCGCCCAGGTCGAGCCGCTCCTGATCATGGGGCTGGGCGTGCTGGTGCTGATCCTCGCGCTGGGCGTCTTTCTGCCGATGTGGGATCTCGGCCGGGCGGCCTTGCACTAGCCGCGGGCGCGGCTGCCCGGCGGGTCGGCGGCGGGGGGCGACTTGCGGCGCGAGCGGGCGTTATAATGGGTGATGAAAAGCGCGTGGGCAGCCTATCTTTGCGGCGCTGGCCGGGGCGGTTGCCCGCGCAAGCATACGGAGGGCGGATGAAAAACCCCGAGGCAGGTTTCACCCTGCTGGAACTGGTGACGGTGATCGTGCTGGTCGGCATTCTCGCTGCGGCGGCGACGGCGCGGTTCGTGGATTTCAGAAACGACGCCAACCAGGCGGTGCTCAAAGGGCTTGCCGCGCAGCTGGGCGCGGCGATGGAGTTGAACAAGAACGCGCGCCTGATGAACATGACTTATGCCGTGACCATCAACGACTGCTCGCAGGCGGGCGTGCTGCTGAGCGGCGGCCTGCCGACCGGCTATACGCTCGCGGCGAAACCGCTGACCCTGCCTTTCGAGACGGGAATATGCACGGTGTCGGCAGTCGCGCCCGGCACCCAGAGCGCGACTTTCATCGGCTACGGCATCAGCTCATAAAAAAACCGGGCGCGGCTGCGCCCGCTTTTGCGCGGCTTACGAGCAGTCGCTGACCACCACGGTATAGGTGGGCGGGCTCGTCGAATCCAGCGCTTTTTTGTATCCCACTTCGCAAAGTTTTGGATCCTGCGCCTTGGAATGCTGGAAGGCGCCGTCGGGATAAGCGGTGTCGGCTCCGACGACGACGTCCGCCGTCAGATTCAGCGCTTTTGCGAGCTCGGTGGCGTTCTTGGCGTAGCCATAGACCAGCTCTATGCTGGAGTTACCGGTGCCGTCGCCTTTGGGGTACGAGATGGTGGCGCCGGCGGACAGCGCCACGACGTTGGCGATCGACGCTTTGGCGAAAATCGAATCGTTGGCCTGTTTCATCGCGCCCGCCGTGCTCCGGATCACGCCGGCGCGTGCATCCGCGCCCAGGCTTACGAGCCGCGGCACTGCCACGGCGGCGAGGATGCCGACGATGGTGATGGTGACCACCAGCTCGGTCAGGGTAAAACCGGATTGTGTGGATTTCATGTGATCCCTCCGAACGAAAGCCGCCTGCTGCACCGAGGCGGCGCAGCAGGGGCGGAAAAACGGATTTTCGGCTTGACTGGTCATGTCCGGCAGCGCGCCGCCGCGCGACGGGCTGTGGCAGCGCGCCGCTTCATCGGCGGCTTACGAGCAGTCGCTGACGAGGATGAGGACCATGGGCACCGTGCTGGTGCTGGCCGCTTTCGTGTAGCCGGCCTCGCACTTGGAAGGATCCTGGGCTTTGGTATGCCGGATGGTGCCGTCGGGACCGATCAGGGTGGCTGCCGTGATACCGGTGTAACTCGAGTTATAGAGCAGCGCGGTGGCACCGAGTGCGGAGTTGTCGACCGTGCCGACGGCGACGTCGGGGTGCGCGACCAGGGCCTTGTACAATTCCGCGGCGTTTGCGGCAAAGCCGTAGTGAATGTTGATGGTTTGTCCGCCGAGAGAGACAAAGGCATTCGCGTTGCCCGACGACAGATTCACGATGTTCAGGCTCGACGCCTTGGAAAAAATGGTGTCGTTGGCGTGTTTCATTGCGTCGGCCGTATTTTTGATCACCGATTCCCTCGCGTCCGTGCTCAGGTTGGCAAACCGCGGGATGGCGACCGCGGCGAGAACGCCGACGATCGTGACGGTCGTGACCAGTTCCACCAGCGTAAAGCCGGTTTGCTGCTTGATCGTTTTCATGTTGCACCCCCCTTAGGAAAGGGCCGCAGCCCTCGAAAGACAGGGCCGCAACCCTGCCTACACTCCGCCTAATATACCTACGCTAGAGGGTCGATGCCGGTTTGTCAAATTTTGTGAAATTTTTCACGGCAGGTGCTTCTTGCGAGATGGCGTCCGGGGGTCGCGCTCGCGGCGCTGCTCCGGCTCAGGGCGTCTTGAGCACCTCCAGATCTTTGACGTAGCAGTGCGCCGAAGCCGCTTGGACCCTGACCAACCCCATATCCAAGTCATTGATTTTCAACGTTTCTGAGGTTTTGACCACGCCCCAGTAGATCGCGCGGTTGACATCGAGGCGGGCGCCGCTCGCGGAACGGTGTTCACACGCGATGTCTATGCCCCGGACGTCGTGGGCGCCGTTGTTGGTCAGCACGACGTCTATCCGCATCGGCGTGCCGATGCCGCTGGGGCGCCAGCTGTAGTGAAAATCGATGTCGCGGATCGCTGCGGCGCGGGCTTGCACTGCCGGATCGGGCTCGCGCGGTGGCGGGGCAAACCACTCCACGCTCCGGTAGCGGTGGTAAGTGATCGAGCCGGCCACGATCAACAAGACGCCGACCACCAGCGCGAGCTTCGACACGGGGCGCCTTATCCTTGCTCCGCATTTCGGACAAACCGTGGTCTCGGCACTGACCTGCTGCCAGCAGCGTTTGCATCGGATATGCGCCAAATCGTTTTCTCTCGTTCCAGGGTGAGGGCGAGCCGTCCGCCGCCTCATGCACTCGTTGCCCTAGCATAGAGCAAGTCCGGGGCGCGGGCCACACCGCTTTCGTTCTTTCTCGGGCGCCGCTTCCCGGCACGGCAAGCGCTTTCCGCGGCGGCGCGATATACTATGACTATGCTTTCGGCTTGCAATGAAACGGCTGACGGCGGAGCGGAAAGCCTGATTCGGGGGGAGTGAAATGAGTGCTGGCCTGGATTTGCTGGCGGAGGTCCTCAGGAGCGGTTTCGTGGCCGTGCTGCTGCTGGGATGCGTGGCGAGCCTCGCCTACGGCGTGTGGCTGCTGCTGCAGCCCGAGCAGGCGTTGCGTTTCAACCGGCGCGTCAGCGCGTGGGTGTCTACCGAGAAAGTCGTGCAGACGCTGGACCAGCCGCATTCGATCGAGCGCATCGTCTACCGCTACCACCGCATCTATGGCGCCTTGCTGCTGGCGGGTGGGTTGTTCACGCTCTACGTGATGGCGGCCGGCCGCTGGAGCCGCGACGTGAGAAGCGCGCTCGGTCTGGGCGAATGGTCGTGGCTGGTGGGCGACGTCACGAGCGCGTTGATGGTCATCATCGGCATACTCGCGACGGCGCTCGGCATCGTCATCGTGATCAGGCCCAGCCTGTTGCGCGGCATCGAGGCGCGGCTCAACCGCTGGATCGCCACCGACCAAGACCTGCAGCCGCTCGACAGCGTCCACGATGCTCCCGACCGCTTTGCCGCGCGCCACGCGCGGGCGGTGGCAGTGCTGATCGTCGCCGGCAGCCTCTACGTGCTGGTGGCGCTGGCGCCGCTGTGGCGCACGTTGTTGTCATTCTGAGCCGGCTCGCCGCAGAGGTTTGCGTCGGCGTCCGATATGTGGTAGAAAGTCGGTTGCTGGGAGTAGTCGGAAGGAGCGCTGCGGGGAACGACAACGCAGGGATTCCGCAGCGCTCTTCGAGAGCCAACAGCCGGCCTGGGAACTGCGGTTCCGGGCCGGGGGGCTGCGGCCCCTTTCAAAAGGAGCAAAAAATGAAAAACAGGCAGCAAGCGGGTTTCACCCTCATCGAGCTGGTTCTGGTCATCGTGATTCTGGGCATACTGGCGGCGGTAGCGGTGCCGCGGTTCATCGATGTCAAGTCCGACGCCGCCAAGGCAGCGACGAAGGGCGTGGCGGCGAGCCTGCAGGCGGCAGCGGCGATGAACAAGGCGGAGCGTCTGATCAAAGGCTCGAGCACGTCGTACAACGCGACCGAGTGCGCGGCGTACACCGCAAAGCTCGACGCCTTCCCGAGTGGCTACACGGTCACTGGCACTTTGACGACGGGAACCAATTTCCCTTCTGGAAGCTGCACCGTGGCCGGGCCTGAAAGCGAAACCGCGACCTTCGTCGGTTACGGGATCAGCGGCTAGAACACATTCCGGCTTGAAGCACAGACGCATCACCCGGGCGGTGGCCTGCCCGGGTGCGGGTTTGGGCGCGCGCCGGCTTGCAGCCGGTTTCCCGGGTCGCGGCCGAGCATGAGCATTTTCGGATTCACTCCCCGCAAGCGCGTCGATGAAACCGCGAAGAAGCTCGCGCGCGAGTTCTTCCGCCTGTGTCCGCCCGCGGCACCGGCCAAGGGCGGGCAGCCGTCCGAAAAGAAAATCGAAAGCGCGCTCGCCGAAATCTACAAACAGGCCAAAGCGTTCCGCCGCGAAAACCGGCTCGGCGTGCTCAACCGTGCGCGTTTCGCCAAGGTCTTCCAGGACGAACTGGCGGCGCTCGGCTATCCATCCGAATCGTTCACCAAAGTGACGACCGCGCTGGTGATCAACGCGCTGTCGGGCGACTAGCGCCACGCGCGGTCTGCGAGCGATGGCGCAGCCGTCCGCCCCGTCCATGCTGCTTTCCCTGCTCTACCGCTGGCTCGCCGCGATCCTGGAAAGGCGCGGCCACTCGTCGCTTGCGCAGACCTGCTATCGCGAGGCAGCGCGGCTTGCGCCCGGCGACGCCAGGGCGCCTTTCGTCCTGGGCAGCCTGCTGCTGCGCCAGGGGCGGGCCGAAGAGGCCGCTCAGGCTTTCCGGCAAGCGCTCGCAGCCGACCCCGATCATGCCGAAGCCCACAACAATCTCGGCGTCGCGCTCGCTCAGCAGGAGCAGCTCGATGCGGCGGCCGCGTGTTATTGCGCTGCGCTGCGGCTCAAGCCGGACCACGCCGCGGCCCACAACAATCTGGGCAACGTCCATCTGGTGCGCGGCCAGCTGGACGAGGCCGAAGCCAGCTATCGCGCTGCATTGCGCTGCGACCGGCACTATGTCGAGGCGCACAACAACCTGGGGCTGGTGCTGCTCGAGCAAGGCCGCCACCAAGACGCCGAAAAAGCGATACGCGAGGCGCTGCGGCTGCGGCCAGACTTTGCCGGGGCATTAAACAATCTGGGGAGCGTGCTGCTGCGCCAGGGCGAGGTCGAGGAAGCGGTGGCCTGCTTGCAGCAGGCGCTGCGGCTGCAGCCCGATCTCGGCGAAGCGCACATCAACCTCGCGCTGATCCTCGGCGACATGAACCAGCTCGCCGGCGCGGTCGATTATTACCGCAACAAGCTCAGGTTCAATCCCGATTCGGCCGAAGCCCACTTCAGGCTGGGAATGGGACTGCAGGCCCAGGGCAAGCTGGTCGAGGCGCGGCAGCATTTCGAGGCGATGTTGAAAATCAGGCCCGAGGCGCCGGAAGCGCTCGCCAATCTGGGTGGGGTTGCGCTGCGCGAAGGCAATCTCGACGAGGCGCTCGCTTTTTTCAAGGCGGCGCTCGAGCACGCGCCGGTTTTTGCCGGTGCCCATTACAACTACTTTTTCTGCCTCAATTACAGCGCCGACTACGAACCCGCCGAGGTCTTCGCCCAGCACGCCCGCTGGGCCGAAGCGCATGCCGATCCGCTGAGCAGCGCCGCCGCACCATTTGCCAATTCGCGCCGCCGTGACAGGAAGCTGCGCGTGGGCTACGTGTCGCCCGATTTCCGGGCGCACTCGGTGGCCTATTTCATCGAACCCGTGATCCGGCATCACGACCGCGACCGCTTCGAGGTTTATTGCTATTCGAACGCGCTCCAGTCCGACGAGGTCACGGCGCGCATCCGCGCGCTCGCCGACGTGTGGCGCGACATCCGTCTCCAGACCACGTCCCAGGTGTGCGAGCAGGTTCGCGCAGACGGAATCGACATTCTGGTGGATCTCGCCGGCCACACCGGCAGGAACCGGCTGGCGGTTTTTGCCCACAAGCCCGCGCCCATCCAGGTGACCTACATCGGCTATCCCAACACCACCGGCCTCGCCGCGATGGACTACCGCATCACCGATGCCTACGCCGATCCGCCAGGCCTGACCGAACGGTTCCACACCGAGCAACTGGTGCGGTTGCCGCAAACCTTTCTGGTTTATGCGCCGCCGGCCGACAGTCCGGAGGTCGCGCCGCCGCCGCTCGCGCGCAAAGGGCATGTCACTTTCGGCAGCTTCAACAACGCCGCGAAAGTGATCCCCCGCGTCATCGCCCTGTGGTCGAAAATTCTCCATGCCGTGCCGGACAGCAGACTGATGCTCAAGCACTTTGCCTTCCACAGCGCCGAGGCCAAGGAGCGTTTCCAGGGATTGTTCGCGCAAAACGGCATCGCGGCTGACCGCATTGATCTGCTCGATTTCGTGCCCACGGTATCCAGCCACCTGGAACTGTACCATGAAGTGGATATCGCGCTCGATCCGTTCCCGTACAACGGCACCACCACCACCTGCGAAGCGCTGTGGATGGGTGTTCCGGTGATCACGCTCGCCGGCAAGGTCCACGCCGGGCGGGTCGGCGTGAGCCTGCTGTCCAACGCCGGTCTGGCCGAGTTGATCGCCGACAGCGAAGAAGCCTATGTCCGGATCGCCGTCGAGCTCGCCAATGACGTGCAACGGCTCGCCGGGCTGCGGGCCGCCATGCGCGCAAGGCTCGAGAATTGTCCACTCACCGATGCCCGCGCGCTCGCGCGCGCGCTGGAAGCGGAGTATGCGAAAATGTGGCAAAGATGGTGTGAAACGCCCGCAGCGGCCGGAGACGGCGCCGTTCCGCTTGCCGCGGGCGCTGCGGCGCAGCTGCCGTAAAAGGGAAACATCGAGCGCAGCATGAAGCCGGCGGATCGAAAATGAAAATGCGGGGCTTCACCCTTCCCGAGCTGATCGCGGTGATCGTACTCGCGGGTGTGCTCGCGGCGGTGGCTGTGCCGCGCCTGCTGGGCGAGAGGGGTTTCGACAGCCGCGCTTTCTACGACCAGAGCCAGGCGGTGGTGCGTTACGCGCAGAAAGTGGCGATTGCCCAGAGAAGGCTGGTTTACGTCGACATCACTGCGAACCGCATCGGCGTGTGCTATGACGCGGCGTGCACGAGCAAAGTGCCGCCGCCGCTGCGCTATATGCAGAAGGACAAGCCCTCGGGCGCCGCCAATCCCGGCGCCGTGAATTGCGCGAACGACGACAACTGGCTGTGCGCGGGTGCGCCCGAAGGCGTGACGCTCGCGCCGGCGGCCAATTTCAGCTTCAACGGTCTCGGGCAGCCGAGCCTCGCCGGCGCGCTCACCGTCACCATCGCCGGCGATGCCGTGCATACTTTCACCATCGAGCGCGAGACGGGATATGTCCATCCCTAGCCGCATTGCGGTCCGCGGGCTGACGCTGGTCGAGCTGATCGTCTCCATCGTGATTATCGGCGTCGGCGTCGCGGGCATAGTGCTCGTGTTCAACACCACGGTGCGCGCGAGCGTCGATCCGCTGCTGCAGAAACAGGCGCTGGCGGTCGCCGAGGCGTTGCTCGAAGAAGTGCAGCTCATGCCTTATACCTATTGCGATCCGGACGATACTAACGCCGAAACCGCGCTCGGCGCCGATGATTGCAGCGGCGGCAGCGGCGGTCCCAATAACGAAAGCCGCGATCCGCTCGGTGCCGAAAGCGGCGAGACGCGCACCGGCGCGGTGACGCCATTCGACAACGTCAGCGATTACCATGGTTTTGGCCTGAGCGGCATCACCGACATCGTTGGCAACGCGATCCAGGGGTTGGAAGGCTACAGCGCGCAGATCACCGTCACGAAACAGGGGGTGGCCGCGGTCGGCGCGGTCGCAGAAATTCCCGACAGCGAAGCGCTGCTGATCACCGTGACCGTGACCGGGCCGGGCGACACCAGCGTGCGGCTTGATGGCTACCGCACGCGCTACGCCCCCAATCTGCTGCCATGACTGACGCGATGAAAAAAAGACGCATGAGCCCGGGTTTCACGCTGATCGAAGCGGTGGTGGTGATCGTCATCACCGGTGTCATCGCGGCGACGGTCGGCATTTTTGTCGTGCCGCCGATCCAGGCGTATCTCGACGTCACGCGTCGCGCCGAACTGACCGACATCGCCGATACCGCGTTGCGCCGCATCGGCCGCGATTTGCGCACTGCACTTCCCAACAGCATCCGCATCGCCTCGAACGGCGGCGCGACCTACCTCGAGTTTTTGCAGACCGCGGGCGGCGGACGCTATCGCGCCTCCCCCGACAGCGCAGGCGGCGGCAACGTCCTCGAATTCACGACCGCGGTCACCGCGTTCGACGTGATCGGGCCGGCGCCGGCGCTCGCGGCGGGCGACCAGATCGTCGTCTACAATCTCGGCGGCGGCAGCAGCGAAAGCGATGCCTACAACGGCAACAACCGTAGCGCTTTCGTCGCTTTTTCCACGCCGACGATCACCATCGCGAGCAAGCAGTTCCCGTTCTTTTCTCCCGGCAGGCGCTTTCACGTGGTGCGTCAGCCCGTGACCTACAAATGCGATCCGGTCACCAACGAACTGCGCCGCTACTGGGGATACGCAATCACTGCGGCCCAGGCGACCCCGCCGGTGACCGCGAACAGCGCGCTGCTCGCGCAACGCGTCACCGGCTGCGACTTCAGATACGATGTGAGCCCGACGCCCGCCTTGCAGCGCACCGGCACGGTGTCGTTGCGCATCGAGCTCACCGCAGCGGGAGAAAAAGTGAACCTGTTCCAGCAAGTCCATGTCGACAACACGCCCTAGCGGCCAGCGGTCCATGATTTGCGATCCGGGAAAGCCGCCGCATCGCGCTTCGCACGGCTTCAGCCTGCCCACCGCGATTTTCCTGCTGGTGGTGCTGTGGCTGCTGGGCGCGTTCGTGATTTCGATCACCGGCACGCAGCGCGGTGCGCTCGTGATGGACGTGCGGGGCGCGCGCGCCTACCAGGCGGCGCGCGCCGGCATCGAGTGGGCGGCCTACCACGTGCTCGATCCCAACAACGATTTGCAGGACAACAGCCCGCCCGTCAATTTGCTGGCGCCGTGTCCCGGCGCTGCGGGAAGCTCGCCCAGCACCACGACGTTGCCCGCGCTGGCGGGTTCGCTTGCAGATTTCACGGTGACGGTGGCCTGCACCGCGACCGACGCGACCGAGGCCAACCGCGTGATCCGGGTGTTCAGGATCACGGCGACTGCCGCCAGCGGCGCGCCGGGCACTGCGGATTACATCGAGCGCAAGCTCGAAGCGGTGCTGAGCAAATGCAAGAATCCGGCGGCGCCGGCGCCGCGCTTCGCGTGCGGTGGTTGAAGCCATGGGAAAGCAGATCATGCGATTGAAGTTTTTGGCCACGGTGATCTTGCTGGGCACCTGGTTCGCCACGAGCAGCGCGGCGCTGGCGCTCACCTGTGCGTCGCAAACCAGCGGCAACTGGAACGTCGCCGCGACCTGGAGCTGCGGGGCGGTGCCGGGCGCCGCCGACGACGTGCAGATCCGCAACGGCAACAGCGTGACGATACCGGCCGGTTACGCCGCCGCCGCCAACAGCGTGACTTTCCTCGCCACCAACGGTTCGGCGCGGCTCATCCATGACACCGGCACCAGCACGCTTGCGGTAGGCGCGGGCGGCGTCACCATCAACGCGCCGACCAACAACCAAATTAATTCGTGGGATGTTTTCGACGGCAGCGCCACGGTCAACGGCGCGGTGACGCTGGTCGGCGGCAGCACCAACAATCGCGTCGCGCGCATCCGGGTCTCGGCCGGCACCCTCGACATCAACGGCAATCTTACCCTGGATGCCGCTGCCGCGCCGCGCGCGCTGCTCGCGGTTACCGGTGCGGGCAACGTGCTGCTTGCCGGAAATTTTACCCTTACCAGCGGCCAGGGCACGCTGACGATGGCGGCCGGCAGCACTTTCACGTACAGATCAGCCGGCACGGCGACGGTGGCGACCGGAGCCAACATCGCGTACCGCAATCTCGTGATCAACAAACCGGGCGGTACCGCGACCGCCGCCGCCGCGCCTGCGCCGCCGCGCAGTCTCACCGTAGCCGGCAGTCTGACGGTGCAGGCGGGGGTGTTCGATGTCGCCAGCACCAACACCGCAGTCAGCGGCAACACCAGTCTCAGCGGCGAGCTGCTGCTCAGCTCGGCGACGGGTTCCAAGACTTTCACGGGAAGCGTGACCATCAACGCCGTGACTGGCAGATGGAACAACATCGGCAACGCCGCCGTGACCATGGGCGGCGATCTCGTCAACAACAATTCGACACTGACGCCGGCGTTCGTGTCGGGTAGCGGCAACTATACCTTCGTCAATGCCACCTACGTGTGGGCTAGCGTCAACGGTCTCACTTTTTCCGGCAACGTTTTCGTCAATGGCAGGCGCACCAACACCACTACTACCACGATCGCCGGCAATCTCGCCGGCAGCGCGCGGCTCGACAACGGTGCCAATCAGACCCTCAACATCGGTGGCAATGCCAACGGCATTGCCACGCTCGACGCCTCGGCGAACGGCAATATCGTCAACTACAACGGCAGTGCGGCGCAAATCGCGGAAAACACCACTTATTATCACCTGCGGATCAACAACACGGTCGGCCCGGTGACGCTGGCGGGTGCCATCACCGTGCTCGGCGATCTGACCAACAACGGCAATTTCGATCCGGCCGCGGGCAGCTGGCGGGTGACTTTCGGCGGCAGCGTGACGCAGAACCTGCTCGGCACGGCGGCGACCGGTTTCTACGACGTGACGCTCGACAACCCGGCCGGACTGGTGCTGGCGCAGGACATGAACGTCGCCCACAACCTCACATTGCAAAATGGCGTGCTCACCACCGGCAGCCATATCCTTTTCATCAGCAATCCCTCGCCCACGGGCTCGAACATCAACGCCAATGCGAGCAAGTTCATCGTCGGCAACCTGAAGAAGGCGATTCCCGCTGGCAGCAACATCAGCCGCAATTTCGAGGTCGGCACGGTGAGCGGCGGGCTGCGCTACGTGCCGGTCAGCGCCACCTTCGCCTCGGTGAGCATTGCCGGCGCGCTCACCGTTGCGACCGGCGTACCCGACCATCCTGCGATCGCTTCGTCCGACATCGACGAGAATCTGAGTGTCAACCGCTACTGGACTTTCACCAATGGCGGCACGGTGTTTACCAGCTACAGCGCGACGCTGACTTTCATCAACCCCGCCGATCTCGACTCCGGCACCGATCCGCTGGTGTTCATCGCCCAGCGCTACAGTCCGCCGCATCCTGCCGCGGGCACGTGGAGCGATGTCGCGGTGAGCACTGCCACGGCCAGCATCACCATGAGCGGCGTGACCGGTTTCGGCGATTTCGCGGTCGGTACGCGGCGCGGCGGCACGCCCGGCATCGGCCGTTTCAACGCGTACGAAACCAGCACCCCTCCCGGTGCGACCACCGGAGTGATCAGGACCAAGGTCGCCGGCCAGACTTTCCAGCTCGATATCGTCGCCATCAATCTTGCGGGCAACGCGATCCAGACCAACTACACCGATACCACCCGCATCGAGGTGCTGAACGCGAGTGATAACAGCGGCGCGCTGGATGCCAACGCGTGCCGTCCGAGCTGGAGCGTGATCCAGACGCTGCCCAACGTCGATTTCATCAGCAAGGACAACGGCCGCAAAACCGTCAGCATCACCGAAAACAACGCGTGGCCGGTGGTTCGCCTGCGCATGTCCAACCTTTCCGGCTCGCGCGTCGGCTGCTCGACCGACGCATTTGCGATCCGGCCCGCCACTTTGGCGAATCTTGCCGCGAGCGACAACAACAATTGGGAGACCGCGGGAACCGCCCGCGTGCTGGGTGAGGTGACCTTCGGCACGGTGATGCACAAGGCGGGACGGCCTTTCAGCGTGCGTGCGACGGCGCAAAACGCCGCTGGCGGCACGACCACCAACTATGCCGGCGCCCCGGTCGTCGTCCTGAGCGTCTGCGGTGGCGCCGCCTGCACGCCGAGCTTCGGCAGCCTCGCGCTGAACACCGCGTTCGTCGCAGGAGAGCTGGTTGCCGACACCGCGAGCTATAGCGAAGTCGGCGCCTTCGGCCTGCAGCTCGTCGACGATGCGTTCGCCGCCATCGACAACGCCGACGGCTCGACGCTCGGCGAAAGACGCGTTGCGTCTGCCACGGTCAATGTCGGGCGTTTTGTGCCCGACCATTTTGCGGTGGCGCTCAACACGCCCCAGTTTGCGACCGCCTGCGCGGCGGGCAATTTCACTTACGTCGGCCAGCGCTTCGCTTACACGGTCCAGCCGGTGATCACGGTGGAGGCGCGCAGTCTCGGCGGCAGCGCGACCGCGCTCTACCGCGGCAACTGGTGGCGCCTCACCAATGCGACTCTCAGCGGCAAGGCGTATACGGCGGCGAGCGGCACGGTGAATACGGCCGATGTTCCCGCCACCGATCCGGTGATCCGCTATAACGGCGACGGCCTGCCCAATCCGCCGCCGCTCAACCCCGGCCAAGGCACGCTCACCTTCAGCTCGGGCACCGCTCTCGGTTCGGGCCTGTTTTTCACGCGTACTGTGCCCGTGGCGCCTTTCGACGCCGAGATCCGCCTCGCGATCAACGTTGCCGACGCCGACGGCGTGGTCTATGAGTTTCCGCCCGGAACGCCCGCCAACCCGGTGGGCTTCGGCCAGGCGAGCGCCGGCAACGGCATCGCTTTTGCCAATGGCAAAAACATGCGCTTCGGGCGCCTGCGGCTGGTCAATGCGAGCGGCTCCAACCTGCTGCCGCTCACGCTGCGCATGGAGGCGCAGCACTGGGTCGCGCCCGGCTATTTCGTGACCAACGTCGACGACGGCTGCACGGCGGTTGCGGCGGCCAGCGTCGCGCTGGGCAATTTCCAGGGCCTGACGAACGGTGACACTACGCCGACGATTACGTCCGAGCCTTTTGCGAACGGCGTCAAGCTCATCAGGCTTTCGGCGCCCGGCGGCACCAAGACCGGCAGCGTCGATGTCGTGGTCAACCTCAACGCGACTGCAGGTGCGCTTGCTGCCTGCCCGCCATTTGCCACCTCGTCCACTCCCACCGCAGCCAACCTCGCTTTCCTGCGCGGCAACTGGTGCGGCGGCTACGACAACGATCCCAAGGCGAGGGCGCGTTTCGGCGTCTATCGCGGCAGCGAAGAGGTTATCGACATCAGGGAAAATTTCTTAAATTAAACAATATGTTATGTTATATTTCCCAGGCTAAGACCAAAAAGAGCACTTAACCTATTGACAATATTGGGTTTTATGTTAATTTCCCTTACCATGGCCTCGTCAAGGCTGGGAAAAAATGAGATTTTTCGGTTCCCCCAAGCGCAAACCGGGTTGGTTGTGCATCAACCTGTTGCCGGATCGGGTGGACGTATCGCACGTCGTGGTTCAAGGCAAGGCACGGCCGGAAGTCCTGCTGTGCGATTCCTATCGCAAGGAAGGGGATGATCTCGCGACGCTCAGGCGTCTGCGCCGCGAGCTCGATTTGCCCGCGCATCGCATCACGACCCTGCTCAAGGCCGGCGACTACCAAGTGGTGCAGGTCGAGGCGCCCCCCAATGTGCCCGCCGCCGAACTGAAGCACGCGCTGCGCTGGCGCCTGAAAGACCTGATCGATTTCCCGGTCGAGGCGGCGGTCGTCGATGCCGTCACCATTCCGCCGGGGGCGGGCGCGGCCGCGCGCACTCCCCAGGCGCTCGCCGTCGTGGCGCGCAACGACATCATCAGGGCGACGGTCCAGCCTTTCAGCGATGCCGACATTCCGCTCGCAGCCATAGACATTCCCGAAATGGCACAGCGCAATGTCGCGCACCGTCTCGAGGAAGCGGGGCGCGGCATGGCGCTGCTCTCGTTCGACGGTAGCGGCGGTCTTCTGACGTTCACCTGCGACGGCGAGCTCTATCAGTATCGCAACATCGAGCAGACGCTGGACAGTTTCGTCAACATCGACGCGGAACAGCGGCAGCAGCTCTACGAACGCATCGTGCTCGAATTGCAGCGCTCGCTCGACGGCTTCGACCGGCGGTTCCATCACGTCGCGGTTTCCAAGGTGGTGATGACGCCGGTGCCCGGCGCCGAAGACCTGCAGGAATATCTTGCGGCCAACCTCGGCGTGCCGCTCACGCTGCTCGATCTTGCGCAGATCATGGATTTTCCCTTGGTGCCGGAGTTGCGCCAGCCGCTGCGCCAGGCGCAATGCCTGAAACTGATAGGCGGTGCGATGCGCGGGGAGACCGCATGAGCCAGCAGATCAATCTGCTGGATCCGGCTTTCGTCAAGCGGCGCTCGCCGCTTTCGGCTGCGACCGCCGTGGCGTGCACGGCGGCGGTGCTCGCCGCGCTCGTCGCATTCCAGTTTTATGCGCTGCTGCAGGTTGGGCGGCTCGAGGCGGAACTGCAGTCGGCACAGACGGAACTGAAGGCGAAACAGTCTCGCGTGCAAAAACTCGTCGAGGCGAGTGTCGCGCCGCGCAGGGACGCCGCGCTCGATGCGGAAATAGCCCGCCTGGAAGCCGAGCTGAGGAGGGGGCGCGAGAACATGGAAGCGCTGAAAAGCGGCGCGCTCGGCGACCAGCAGGGTTTTTCCGAGTACATGCGCGCGTTTTCGCGCCAGGCCCTCAGTGGCCTGTGGCTGACCGGTTTCACGATCGCCGGCGGC
Organism: Burkholderiales bacterium; assembly: GCA_046313915.1. GTDB lineage: Bacteria > Pseudomonadota > Gammaproteobacteria > Burkholderiales > SG8-41 > CAKKQX01. Next base: position 59,109 of record JBKBXX010000002.1, read on the forward strand.
AACATTTCGATCCAGGGGCGGGTCACGCACGCCGATCTGGTGGCGAGCTATATCCAGCGCCTGAACCAGGAAAAGGTTTTCCAGGGCCGTACCTTTGCCGCGCTGGAAATGCATACGCCCAAAGGCGAGGACAAGGATGACAAGAAAAAAACACCGCGCTTTCTCGAGTTCACCCTGACCACGGCCGAACCGGCCGCTTCGGCCGCCGGCGGGGGGGGAGCGCGATGAAAGAGCGCTGGCAGCAGCTCGCGGCGAAATACGAGGCCCTGGCGCTGCGGGAGCGGATCGTCGTGCTGGTCGCCGCGCTGGCCGCGGTTGCGGCGTTTTTCCATCTGCTGGCGATCGACCCGCTGCTGGCGAAGCAGCGCCGCCTCGCCCGCGAGATCGCCGAAGCGCGCGCCGCCATCGCGAAAGCCGACGAGGTGCTCAGGTTGCAGACGGGCCAGGCCGATCCCGATGCCGCCCGGCGCGCGCAGCGCGATGCGCTGCGCGCCGAGCTTGCGGAACTCGCCAGGAACATGCAGGGGATGCAGAAAGAGCTGGTGCCGCCGGAGCAGATGGCGAAGCTGCTCGAAGGCATGTTCGCGCGCGATCGCGGCCTGCAGCTCGTTTCCCTGCGCAAGCTGCCGGTGCAGCGCTTCGAAAGACCGGGGGCCGCGCAGCAGGCTGCCGCGGCCGGCGACGGCCTCTATCAGCACAGTTTCGAGCTGGTCCTCCAGGGTTCGTACGCCGATCTGCACGATTATCTGGCGCGGCTCGAGAAGCTGCCATGGCGCATGTTTTGGGGCAAAATTGTCATGGATGCCGAAAATTACCCTAAACTCAGGGTCACGCTCACGGTGCATACCCTGAGCGTGACCAAAGCGTGGTTGACCGTATGAAACGCGCCGCCCTGCCGGAACTCGCCGCGCTGACGGCAGCCTCCTTTGCGCTGTGGTTTTGCTGGGGCGCGGCGCAGGCGCAGCCGCTGGTCGACCCGATGCGCCCGCCGCTGGAACACGTCGAGACCGCCAGCAGTGCGCCGGCGCCGGACGAGCCGGTATTGCAATCGGTGATGATCACGCCGACACTCAGGGCCGCGATCATCAACGGCGAGACGGTGCAGCTCGGCGGCAGGTTCCGCGAGGCGCAGGTGATCAAAATCTCGGAAAACGAGGTGGTGCTGAAAAGCGGCACGGAAACCCAGATATTGAAAATGTATCCCGGCGTCGAAAAGCGCGAGCACGTGCCGCAGACGCCGAAAGCCACGCCGGGAGGGGCTGCGACGCGGAAAAAAGCCGCCGCTGCCGGCAAGGAGGATGCAAAATGAAGGAACGAACCATGCGCGGGATGAGACACGTGATGGCAGCGGTCGTGGTGCTCGTCATCGGCGGTTGCGCGAGTCCCGACAGGGCCCGCGACGTGACCTATGACAGCATCACCCGGGAGCTCGACAAGGCGGTGAAGAACCGCGTCAAGCCGGCGACGCCCGATGTCGTGACCGAGGCGCTGCTGCCGCCACTGGTGATCGAGATGCCCAAGGCCGAGGGCCGCTCGGCCGATACCCGTTTCGACCTCAACGTCAACAATGCGCCGGCCAACCAGGTGTTCATGGCAGTGGTTTCGGGCACGCGCTACAGCATGATCGTGCATCCCGACGTCAAGGAGCCGATTTCGGTCAATCTCAAGGACGTGACCGTGTTCGAGGCGCTCGACACCATACGCGATCTTTACGGTTACGAGTACCGCGTGCAGGGCACGCGCATCACGGTGCAGCCCGTGAAACTGCAAACGCGCGTCTTCCAGGTCAACTATCTGCAGGCCACGCGGCGTGGCAGCACCGACGTGCGAGTCACTTCGGGCTCGATCACGGCGGCAGCTCCCGGCGTCTCCGGCATTCCCGGAACCACCGCCACCGCGGCGGCGCCCGGTGCGCCAACGGGCGGCACGGTTTCGCGCACCAGCGAGAGCTCGCGCGTGACCACCGCTTCCGACAGCGACTTCTGGGGCGATGTCACCAAGTCGCTCAATGCCATCGTCGGCAGCAGCGACGGCCGCAGCGTGATCGTCAATCCGCAATCGGGCGTGATCGTGGTGCGCGCCATGCCCACCGAGCTGCGCAACGTCGAGTCTTTTCTCAAGGCGATGCAGCTCGTGGTCGAACGCCAGGTGGTGCTGGAAGCCAAGCTGATCCAGGTCACGTTGAGCGACAGCTCGCAGACTGGCATCAACTGGGCCGCGTTTCCCGACGGTGGCAGACGCGGCGCGCTGGGCGTGGTCACGAAAGAAGCGCAGATCGGCACCGGCGGGGAACTCGCGTCATCGGCGCTCGCGGCGACGCTCGGCGCCGGCGGCGCGCTGGCAGGCAAGGCGGCGGGCGGAGTTTTCGGACTGGCGCTGCAAACCGGCAATTTCGCCGCGCTGATGTCCTTCCTCGAAACCCAGGGCACGATCAACGTGCTGTCGAGCCCGCGGATCGCGACCATCAACAACCAGAAGGCCGTGCTCAAGGTCGGCACCGACGAGTTTTTCGTGACCAACATCAGCACCACTGCGGTGACCAGCGGTGCCGGCACCACGACCACGCCGTCCATCACCGTGCAGCCGTTTTTCTCGGGCATCGCGCTCGACGTGACGCCGCAGATCGACGACAGCGACAACATCATCCTGCATATTCACCCTTCGGTGAGCAGCGTGTCGGAAAAACAGAAGGTCGTCAATCTCGGTGCTGCCGGCAGCTTCACGCTGCCGCTCGCTTCGAGCGAGATCAACGAAACCGACACCATCGTGCGCGTGCAGGACGGCAACATCGTCGCGATCGGCGGGCTCATGAAACAGCAGACCAGCAGCGACCGCAGTCAGCCGCCGGGCATGGGCGATGCATCGGGGTGGGGCGGCCTGTTCCGCCAACGCGCCAACAGCTCGCTCAAAAGCGAACTCGTGATCCTGCTCAAACCCACCATCATCCGCAGCGATCGCGATTGGGAGCAGGGCTTGGCCGAGGCCCGCGACCGTATTCGCACCATGGAGCGCCAATAACGCCTGGAGATGACGGTTTTCTCCCTCCTCTGCCATGTATAAAGCCCACTTTGGACTGCACGAGTCGCCGTTCGGCATCACGCCCGACACGAGCTTCGCCTACGCCTGCACTTCGCACCAGGAGGCGCTCAACACGCTGCTGGTGGCGGTGCGCAACGGCGAAGGTTTCATCAAGATCACGGGCGAAGTTGGCACCGGCAAAACGTTGCTGTGCCGCCGTTTCCTGGCGATGCTCGATTACAACCATGTTTCGGCCTACATTCCCAATCCCTGCATGGAATTGCGCACCCTGCTGTTTGCGCTGGGCGACGAACTCGGCGTGGATCTGCCCAAAGACGGTGACCAGCACCACCTGCTCAAGGGCTTTACCGCGGCACTGCTCGAATTCGCGAACCAGGGCAAGGCGGTCGTGCTGTGTCTCGACGAGGCACAGGCGATGCCGATCCAGACGCTCGAGGCGTTGCGGCTGCTGACCAATCTCGAAACCGAGAAGCGCAAGCTGCTCCAGGTGGTGCTCTTCGGCCAGCCCGAGCTCGATCACGCGCTCGAGCACGAGTCGGTGCGCCAGCTGCGGCAGCGCATCACTTTCCAGTACCGACTGACGGCGCTGCGCGGCAACGAAGTCGATCATTACATCGCCCACCGCCTGCGTGTTGCCGGCTACCGCGGCAGCCGGCTGTTCACCAAAGCCGCGGTGCGGCTCGTGCATCGCTACAGCCGCGGCGTGCCGCGGCTGATCAACATCGTTTCGCACAAGGCCATGCTGCTCGCCTTCGGCGAAGGCCTGCAGCAGGTTTTGCCGCACCACGTGCGCGCTGCTGCGGCGGATACGCCCGCTGCGGCGCGGCTCAGGTCGTGGTGGTGGCTGGGTTTCGTCGTGCTGCTGCTTTCCATCGGCGGCATCGGCTGGATGCTGCTCGCATGAGTCTCATCAACCAGGTACTGCTCGATCTCGAAAAACGCCGTGCTTCCGGAGTGGACCGCAGCGTGGTGCCCGATCATGTGCGCGCGCTGCCCGAAGCGCGCCGCGGTCCGCGGCCGTGGCTGTTTGCGGTGGTAGCAGGCATACTGGTGATCGCAGCGGTCGCGGGGTGGGCGCTGTGGTCGGGATTCCGGTTTCCCGCCATCAAGCAAACACCTCCCGCGGTCGTGCCCCAGGCGGCGCCGCAACACAAGCCGGTCGAAACGGCGAGCCCGCCGGTCGTGACGGCGGCGCCACCGCTTGCGGCGCCGCCGGATGACGTTTTGCGCGAGGAAGCGGCGGCCGCGGCCGGTGCACCTGCGCCCGATTTGCAGCGCTACGGTTTGAGCCTCGAACTGTCGAATCTGCCCGCCGCGCCGGCGGCGAAACTGCAGCGCGGCGCCGACAGGCCACCGCAGGCCAAAGCGCCTCTGGCGAGTGCCGAGGTGATCGCCAAGGCGCCGCCTCCCGCAACCAAGGCGAAGACGAAAGCCGCGGACGGCACTGCCTTGGCGCCCGAAACTGCCGCGGTGTTGCCGAAACCCGCCGACACCCAAGCGCCGGCTGCGCCATCCGGCGTGGCCGAGCCGGCTCCCAAAAAAGCGGTGGCGGTTGCGAGGCCGGCAGCGCCGGCGCGTCCGGCCCCGCCGCCGGAAATCGACAAGCAGGTGCGCCAGCCGACGCCGCAGCAGCTGGCGGAAAGCCTCTACGGCAAAGCAGCGGCGCTGCTGAACCAGGGCCGGCCGGGCGAAGCGCGCGAAGCTTTCGAAGCCGCGCTGCGTTACTCGCCCGAGCATACCGGCGCGCGCCAGGCCCTGTTCGGTTTGCTGATCGAGGCCAGAAACTACGCCGAGGCCGAGCGCGTGCTGCAGGAAGGCTTGCAGTTGAACCCCGGCCACAGCGCTTTCACGATAGCGCTGGCGCGCCTGCAGGTCGACCGCGGCCAGGCCCAGGCGGCGATCGATACCTTGCGCAAAGGCATGGCTTATGCCCAGAACAATGCCGATTATCACGCTTTCATGGCGGCGCTGCTGCAACGCCAACAGCGGCACGAGGAAGCAGTCGAGCAGTTTCAGGTTGCGATCAGCCTGAAACCCCGTTCGGGAGTGTGGCTGATGGGGCTCGGCATCTCGCTGCAGGCGCTAAACCGCAATGCCGAAGCGCTCGAGGCGTTCCGGCGCGCCAAGAGCAGCGGCAATCTCAATGCCGATCTGCAGGCGTTCGTCGACCAGCGCCTGAGACAATTGCAATGACAGCCGCAAACGGTGAGCGCTGAGTGGCGGGTTTGAAGCCGCGGGGATCACGGCTCAAAATGGATTTTCGCTTACCGCGGCAGCGTACGCGCCACGATCCAGCCGCTGATGCGCGCCGCTCCCGCCAGACGCAGATTTTTCGCGAGCTCGTCGAGCGTGGCGCCGGTAGTCATCACGTCGTCTATCACCGCCACTTTCTTGCCGTCGAGATCGGCATCGCACACGAAAGCGCCACGCACGTTTTTCGCCCGTTCTTTCCACGGCAGCTCGGCCTGCGGCCGGGTTTCCACCACTTTGCGACAAGCAGCCGCGAGCAGCGGGATGCCGGTGAGCCGGCTCGTGTGGCGGGCGATTTCGAGCGACTGGTTGAAACCGCGCTCGCGTACCCGTTGCGGCGCAAGTGGCATGGGAACGATGCAGTCGGCGTGCTCCGTCAATGCATGCGCCAGCGCTTCGCCGAAGAAAGCGCCGAGGGCGAGATTGCCGTCGTACTTGAAAGCCTGAACCAGGGCGTCAACCGGAAAGGCGTAGGCAAACACTGCACTCACGCTGTCGTAGCGCGGCGGGTGCTTGAGACAGGCGCCGCACACGGCGCCGTGCGGGATCGGCAGCGCGCAACTCGCGCAGCGGCTGGCGGGAAGCCGCGGCAAATCGCCGGCGCACGCTGCGCACAGCAGCGCGCCGCCGCTCGCGCTGCTACACAGCATGCACGTTTGCGGCAGCAGTCGCCGCCCAATATGTAGGCAGCCGTTTAAAAAGGAGCGTGCCAAATTTGACAAGGAACAGGCTTTTCGTGATGATACAAGCCGTTAAAAAACATGATTTTCTCCGAAAAAACCGCGATGGATGGCATGACCGTTAACGAATGTCTTTCCGTTTCCGCTGACGACCCCGCTGCGTGCGCGCGCTGGACGGTGGAGCAGGTCGAGGCGCTGTTCGATTGGCCGTTCAACGATCTCGTCTACCGCGCGCAGTCGGTGCACCGCCAGCATTTCGACCCCAACGCGGTGCAGCTGTCCACGCTGCTGTCGGTCAAAACCGGAGGCTGCCCCGAGGACTGCGGCTATTGTCCGCAGGCCGCGCGCCATCACACCGGCGTCGAAAACCAGGACATGCTCGCGCTCGATGCCGTGATCGAGGCGGCACGCAAAGCGAAACAAAGCGGCGCGACCCGTTTCTGCATGGGCGCGGCGTGGCGCGGACCCCGGCAGCGCGATCTGGAGCGGGTGCTCGAGATGATCCGCGCGGTGCGCGCGCTCGGCATGGAAACCTGCGCCACGCTGGGCATGCTGAAGGACGGTCAGGCCGAACAGCTCAGGGCCGCCGGACTCGACTATTACAACCACAACATCGACACCGCGCCCGAATTCTATGGCGAAATCGTTTCTACCCGCAGCCAGAGCGACCGCCTCGCCACGCTGGGGCGCGTGCGCGCCGCCGGCCTGCGGGTGTGTTGCGGCGGCATCGTCGGCATGGGCGAACCGCGCCGCAGCCGTGCCGCGCTGATCGCGCAGCTCGCCAACATGGAGCCGTATCCGGAATCGGTGCCGATCAACAACCTGATGCAGGTCGCGGGCACGCCGCTCTACGGCACCGCGCGGCTCGATCCGCTGGAATTCGTGCGCACCATCGCCTGCGCGCGCATCACCATGCCGAAAGCGATGGTGCGCCTGTCGGCGGGCCGCGAGGAAATGTCCGATGGCATACAGGCGCTGTGCTTTCTGGCCGGCGCCAACTCGATTTTCTATGGCGAGAAACTGCTTACCACCGGTAATCCCGAGGTCGAAAAAGACCGGGCGCTGTTCGCGAGACTCGGCATGTATCCGATGGAGACGGGGAATGAGGCGTAAGGCGGCAGCCTCGGTGTGCCGCGCGCTCGCGGTGCCTGGTTTTCCGCCCCGCGCGTGACGCTGCCCGGATGTCCTTTTCCGCCCTCGTGGCAGAACTCGCCGAACTCGAAGCACGCGGCCTCGGGCGCCGCCGGCGCGTGCTGCAAGGTCCGCAGACGGCGCAGGTGACGGTCGACGGCCGGCGATATCTCGCATTCTGCAGCAATGACTATCTGGGACTCGCGGCGCATCCGCGGCTGGTGCGCGCCGCCCAGGAAGGCGCTGCGCGCTACGGTATCGGCGCCGGCGCTTCGCACCTGATTCTCGGCCACGGCGCAGCGCATCACGCGCTCGAGGCAGCGCTCGCCGCCTTCGTCGGTCTGCCGCGTGCGCTGCTGTTTTCCACCGGCTATATGGCCAATCTCGGCATCGTGACCGCACTCACCGGGCGCGGTGACGCCGTGTTCGCCGACAAGCTCAATCACGCTTCGCTCAACGACGCGGCGCTGCTGTCGCGTGCCCACTTCAAGCGTTATCCGCATCTCGATCTGGATGCGCTGGGAAAACTGCTCTCGACCACGCGCGCGCGGCGCAAGCTGGTGGTGACCGACGCCGTATTCAGCATGGACGGCGATATCGCCCCGTTGCCCGAACTGCTGGCGCTGTGCGAGCGCCACGATGCCTGGCTCGTGCTCGATGATGCGCACGGTTTCGGCGTACTGGGCACGGGCGGGCGCGGCGTCCTGTCGCATTTCGACATCACCGCGCCGCCGCGCGTGATCTATATGGCGACGCTCGGCAAGGCGGCTGGCGTATCCGGCGCTTTCGTCGCGGGCGGCGAGGCCGTGACGGAAATGCTGATCCAGCGCGCCCGCAGCTATGTCTATACCACGGCCATGCCGCCGCTGCTCGCGCATACGTTGCTCGAAAGTCTCGCCCTGATCGAGCACGAACAGTGGCGACGCGACCGTCTGCACAATTTAATTATTCAATTAAAACAATCAGTTACTGGTGTGCGCTGGAAATTGCTGCCTTCGGAGACCGCGATCCAGCCGCTTGTCGTCGGCGGCAACGCCGAAGCCGTGGCGGTGGCGGAGCGGCTGGCACAGCGCGGGCTGCTGGTGCCGGCGATCCGGCCGCCGACGGTGCCGCAAGGCAGCGCACGCTTGCGCATTTCGCTGTCGGCCGCGCACAGCGCAGACGATGTCGCGCGGCTGGCTGCGGCGCTGCGTGAATCGCAATGAGCCTGCATTGCGAAGTCGCGGGCAGCGGCCCCGATCTGGTGCTGTTGCACGGCTGGGGCATGAATGCCGGCATCTGGAGCGGCGTGGTGCGCGAACTAGCGCCGCATTTTCGCGTGCACGCGGTGGATCTGCCGGGATACGGCGCGAGCGCGGCGTGCGAGCCCTATACGCTTGAACACCTGGCGCAACGGCTGGCGCAGCGGCTGCCGTCCCCTTGCTTGGTGTGCGGCTGGTCGCTGGGCGGGCAGCTCGCGCTGACGTGGGCGGGCGCGCGGCCGCAGCAGGTGAGGCGGCTGGCCTTGATCGCAACCACGCCGTGTTTTGTCCGGCGCGACGGCTGGACGCACGCGGTGGAGGCAGGCGTGCTGCGGGCTTTTGCGCAGGCCCTGACAACGGACTACGCCGGCACCCTCCGGCGCTTTGTGGCCTTGCAGGCGCAAGGCGACGACCGCGCGAGGCAAGTGATCGCGCAATTGCGGCAGACCCTGTTTGCGCGCGGCGAACCCGCTTCCCGCGTACTGACACAGGGGCTGGACATATTGCTCGGCACCGATCTGCGCGCGCAGCTTGCGGCGATCGCGCAACCGGCGCTGGTGCTGCACGGCGAGTGCGACGCCCTGGTGCCGTCCGCCGCCGGCGCCCATCTGGGCCGCATGCTGCCGCGGGCGCGATTCGTCGGGATGCCGGGCGCCGCCCATGCGCCGTTCGCCTCCGATCCGATGGCCACGAGCGCGCTGCTGAAAAGGTTTTTCGATGAACGATGAGCTCCTGATCGACAAGCGGCTCGCGCGGCGCTCGTTCGAGCACGCTGCGGCATCGTACGATGCGGCGGCGGTATTGCAGAACGAAGTGTGCCGGCGCGCGCTCGAACGCCTCGATTACATCAGGCACGAGCCGCGCAGCATACTCGATGCCGGCAGCGGCACCGGCAACGCGCTCGCGGCGCTGGCGCGGCGTTACCCGGGGGCGCGGCTGATCGCGCTCGACATCGCGCTCGCCATGTTGCAACGTGCACGCGGCCGCATGCCGTGGTGGAAGAAGCTGCTGTTGCGCCGTGCGCCGGCTGCGGTATGCGCGGACATCGAGCGCCTGCCGCTCGCCGATGCCGCGGTCGACATGGTGTGGTCGAATCTCGCGCTGCAATGGGTAAACGACGTGGAACGGACGTTCGCGGAAATGCAACGCGTGCTCGCGCCCGGCGGGCTGCTGATGTTCAGCACTTTCGGTCCGGATACGCTCAAGGAATTGCGTGCTGCCTATCGGGGCGCCGATCGCCATACCCACGTCAACCGCTTCATCGACATGCACGACATCGGCGACATGCTGGTGCGCGCCGGCTTCGCCGACCCGGTGATGGACATGGAGATTTTCACCCTCACCTATGCCGAGGTGCGCGACCTGATGCGCGACCTGAAGGCGATAGGCGCGCACAACGTGACGCGCGGCCGGCCGGCAGGGCTTTCCGGCAAGGCGCAGCTCATGGCGGTGACCCGCAGCTACGAAACGTTGCGGCGCGACGGCAGATTGCCGGCGACGTTCGAAGTGGTGTATGGCCACGCGTGGAAGCCGCGCCCGCGCCCGACCGGCCGGCCTGTAATCGAGATCAAGGAAGTCCGGCTTTGACCTTTCATCCTTCGCCCTTTGCTCCTCACGGTTTCTTCGTCACCGGCACCGATACCGGCGTGGGCAAGACGCTGATGGCGTGCGCGCTGCTGCACGCATTTGCGGCGCGCGGCGCGCGCGTCGTCGGCATGAAGCCGGTCGCCGCCGGCGCGCGGCGCACGGCGCGCGGCCTGCGCAACGACGATGTCGACCGGCTGGTCGCGGCGGGCAATGTCACGGCGCCGCTCGCCTGGATCAATCCGTATTGTTTCGAGCCGCCGGTCGCGCCGCATATCGCGGCGTGCGCCGCCGGTGTTGCAATCGAGTTGCCCCGCATCGCGAACGCCTGCCGCGAGCTCGCCGCGATCGCCGACACCGTGATCGTCGAAGGCGCGGGAGGTTTTTGCGTTCCGCTCAATGCGCGCGAAACCACCGCGGATCTCGCGCAAAGCCTCGGTTTGCCGCTGCTGCTGGTGGTGGGCATGCGGCTGGGTTGCCTCAACCATGCGCTGCTCACCGCGCAGGCGGCGCGCGCCCGCGGTCTCGTGCTCGCGGGGTGGGTCGCCAACCAGATCGAGCCGGGAATGCCGTATCTGGACGAAAACATCGCCGCGCTCGAAGAACGCCTCGTCGCGCCGTGCCTGGCGCACGTCGGCTTTGCGCCAGCGGCCGATGCGCGGCAGGTGGCACGCCTGCTCGATCTCGGGGCGTTGCAGGGCGGCGGGCGGTGAGGCGCGGGCGCGCTGCCCGCTTTTCCGGTTGCGATGCTGCCAGGTTTGGTTGCCACGGCCCGGGGGGTGTGTTAAATTCCGCCCGTTTCGGCAGATACCAGCGCGCGGCCCACGACGCGTCCCCGATGCGGACGTCGCTGCCCAGGGAAGCAGCAAGGTTTGCGCTCATCGTCCGACGCCACGGCGCCGGCGATCGCTGGGTCTTGGGGGGCTTGGCGGTGGCGGGCGGTTTTCCGGTTTTGTCTCCTCGTCGATCGTGCTAGGTGTCGCGGTTTTCCGGCCAACGGCTGGAAAACCATAACCGGCTGTTGGCCGGGCGGTTGTGGCGGCAAAGAGCCGGCGCGCGAGCTGCGACTCGGGTTTGAAGGCGGCCGCAGATGATTTGGCGGATTCATTGGGGGAAGAATGAGTAACAAGCTGGCAAAACACCTCACGGGATGGCTGGGGTTCCTGTTGTTGTTCCCGGTCACGGCGTTCGGCGATTATCAGTTCAATCTGCAGACGCCCCAAACGGCTCTCGCCCAGAAGATCTACGATCTGCACACCATCGTTCTGGTGGTGTGCATCGTGATCTTCGTCGGGGTTTTCGGGGCGATGTTCTACTCGATCATCAAGCACCGCAAGTCAGTGGGGCACAAAGCCGCCCAGTTCCACGAGAATACGGTGGTGGAAGTGGTGTGGACGCTGGTGCCTTTCGTGATCCTGATCGCGATCGTCGTGCCTGCGACCAAAACGCTGGTGGAAATGCGCGACACCTCCGAGCCCGACCTGACCGTCAAGGCGACCGGCTATCAGTGGAAATGGAGCTACGACTATCTGAAAGGTGAAGGCGAAGGAATCAGCTTCTACAGTGCCCTTGCCACGCCGCGCGATCAGATCGACGGCAGCAATGTCGAGGCGCGCAGCAAAAACGCCAACTACCTGCTCGAAGTCGACAATCCGCTCGTGGTTCCCGTCGGCAAGAAAGTGCGTATTCTCACCACGGCGCAGGACGTGATTCACGCCTGGTGGGTACCGGCGCTGGCGGTGAAGCAGGATGCGATACCCGGCTTCATTCGCGATGCCTGGTTCAAGGCCGAGAAGCCCGGCACCTATCGCGGCCAATGCGCGGAATTGTGCGGCAAGGACCACGGCTTCATGCCGATCGTGGTCGAGGCGCTGGAGCCGGAGAAGTACGCGGCGTGGGCAAAAGCGCAGAAGGAGAAGATGGCGAAAGCCGCCGCTGCCGACGACCCCGCCAAGAGCTGGTCGCTCGACGATCTCAAGGCGCGCGGCGCCCGGGTCTACGCCGCCAACTGCGTGGCCTGCCATCAGGCGAGCGGCATGGGCGTGCCGGGTGCCTTCCCCGCCCTGTCGGGATCCAAGGTGGTCAACGGGCCGAAGAACGACCAGATCGCGCTGGTGTTGAACGGCAAGCCGGGCACCGCGATGGCCGCGTTCAAACACCTGTCGGACGTCGAGCTGGCGGCGGTCGTCACCTATACCCGCAACAGCTGGAACAACAAGACCGGCGAGGCGATTGCCCCGAGCGAAGTCAAGGCGTTACGCAAATAACACCAGGATTCAGGAGAGCACCATGGATGCAGCACACGCACACGAACACGCTCATGGCGGCCACGCCTCTCATCCCTCCGGGATCATGCGCTGGGTCACATCGACCAACCACAAGGACATCGGCACGATGTATCTGTGGTTCAGCTTCACCATGTTCCTCGTCGGCGGGGTGATGGCGCTCATCATCCGCACCGAGTTGTTCCAGCCCGGCCTGCAGATCGTCAATCCCGACTTTTTCAACTCGATGACGACCTATCACGGCCTCATCATGGTGTTCGGCGCGATCATGCCGGCTTTCGTCGGCTTCGCCAACTGGCTGATTCCGATGCAGATCGGGGCGCCCGACATGGCGTTTCCGCGGATGAACAATCTGTCGTTCTGGCTGCTGCCGCCAGCCGCGCTGCTGCTGATCGCCGCCCAGTTCATGCCCGGCGGCGGCGCCGGCGTCGGCTGGACCATGTACGCGCCGCTCACGGTGCAGGCCGGCCCGGCGATGGACCTCACCATTTTTGCCGTGCACATTCTCGGCATGTCCTCGATCATGGGGTCGATCAACATCGTGACCACCGTCCTCAACATGCGCGCGCCGGGCATGACGCTGATGAAAATGCCGCTGTTCTGCTGGACCTGGCTGATCACCGCCTATCTGCTGATCGCGGTGATGCCGGTGCTGGCGGGAGCGGTGACCATGATTCTCACCGACCGCCATTTCGGAACCCACTTTTTCAACGCCGCGGGCGGTGGCGATCCGGTGCTGTACCAGCACATTTTCTGGTTCTTCGGCCACCCCGAGGTCTATATCATCGCGATTCCCGCTTTCGGCGTGATTTCGCAGGTCATCCCCGCGTTCTCGCGCAAGCCGTTGTTCGGCTATACCTCAATGGTGTATGCGACGGCGTCGATCGCGATCCTGTCGTTCCTGGTGTGGGCGCACCACATGTACACCGCGGGCATGCCGGTCGAGGCACAGCTCTACTTCATGTATGCGACCACGCTGATCGCGGTGCCGACCGGAGTCAAGGTGTTCAACTGGGTGGCGACGATGTGGAAAGGTTCGCTCACCTTCGAGACGCCGATGCTGTTCGCGCTCGGCTTCCTGTTCCTGTTTACTGTGGGCGGTTTTACTGGCCTCGTGCTGTCGATCACGCCGGTCGACGTGCAGCTTCACGACACTTATTACGTCGTGGCCCATTTCCATTACGTGATGGTGGCCGGCGCGTTGTTCTCGGCATTCGCCGGCATCTATTTCTGGCTGCCGAAGTGGACCGGTCGCATGTACGACGAGACGCTCGGCAAGTGGCATTTCTGGCTGTCGCTCATATTCTTCAACGTGACTTTCTTCGTACAGCACTTCCTGGGCCTGGCGGGCATGCCGCGCCGCATTCCGGACTACGCGCTGCAGTTTGCCGAGTTCAACGCCATTTCCTCGATCGGCGCGTGGGGTTTCGGACTCGCGCAGCTGCTGTTTCTCTATATCGTGGTAAAGACGATCACCAGCGGAGAAAAGGCGCAGGACAAGCAATGGGAAGGCGCCGACAGCCTCGAGTGGACGGCGCTGCCTTCGCCCGCGCCTTACCACAGCTTCGAGACACCGCCAGTGATCAAATGAATGCCGCAGACGAGCGCCGCATCAGGCGCAACAATCGCTGGACGGCGCTCGTGCTGTGGCTGGTCGTGGCGGCGTTTTTTTCCGCTGTGATGCTCAAGTATTACTGGCTGCGATGAACCTGCAGCAAGCGAATCGCCAGATGCTGGTCAAACTCGCCGTGCTCGCGCTGGCGATGTTCGGCTTCGGCTTCGCGCTGGTGCCTTTTTACCAGAAAATATGCGAAGTCGCCGGCATCAACAACCTGGTGAAGCCCGCGGCCGTGGTCAAGAACACCCAGATCGATTCCGGCCGCTGGATCACTGTCGAATTCGATGCCAATACGCACGGCATGCCGTGGGAATTTTTCCCTCTCCAGCGCAGCGTGCGCGTGCATCCCGGCGAAATGATCGAGGTCGCGTACAGCGTGCGCAATACCGGCAGTTCATCCGTGGTGGGCCAGGCGATTCCCAGCTACGGCCCCAAAGCCGCCGCCGAGCACGTCAGGAAACTCGAGTGTTTCTGTTTCACCCAGCAGGCGCTGGCGCCTGGCGAATCCCGACAGATGCCGGTGCAGCTGGTGATCGATCCGGCGTTGCCGCAGGACGTGAATACGGTCACGCTCTCCTACACCTTTTTCGAGGTGCAGGGTGGCGACGTGCGGGCGGGGAAAGGCAAGGCGGGTTGAGCCTGGATGGATGACGAGCACAAAAAGGCGTCGCCGTGGCAGGCCCTGCGCATGGTGCTGGCAGCCTTTTTCGGTGTGCGCAGGAAAGCTGGGCACGAACAGCTCAGGGTCACGCCGTTGCAGGTGGTTGTCATCGCCGTCATCGCGGCGGCGATGTTTGTCCTGGGCGTGATAATGGTGGTGCGGCTGGTGACCCGCTGAGGAAGTCGATTCGAAATGAGGAGAGTGCATGATGCAGCATAGCGAACGTTACTATTTGCCGGCCCCTTCGCACTGGCCCATCGTGGCCTCGGTTGCGATGGGCCTTATCGGCTTCGGCGCGGCTTTCACCGTGAACCACATGAGCCTGGGCTACTTCTTGCTGGGGATCGGTTTTCTGGTGCTTTTTTACATGTTTGCGGGCTGGTTCGGCACGGTGGCCCACGAGTCCGAGGGCGGGCAATACAACAAACAGGTCGACACCTCGTTCCGCTGGGCCATGGGCTGGTTCATTTTTTCCGAGGTGATGTTCTTTGCCGCCTTCTTCGGCGTGCTTTTCTACATGCGCGTCATTTCCGTTCCCGATCTGGGCAGCCTCGAGCATCAGCAATTGCTGTGGCCCGGTTTCAAAGCGGGCTGGCCAGTAGCCGGCCCGGGCATCAAGGAAACCTTTTCGCCGATGGGCGCGTGGGGCATACCCGCACTCAATACCGCGATCCTCCTCACTTCCGGCGCCACGATCACGTGGGCGCACTGGGGGCTGCTGAAAAACAACCGCCAGCAGCTGATCTGGGGGCTGGTGATGACGATCGCGCTGGGCATGACCTTCCTCGGCTTCCAGATCTACGAGTATGCGCACGCCTATTCGGACCTCAATCTCAAGCTCACGATAGGGGCGTACGGCGCAACGTTTTTCATGCTGACCGGTTTCCACGGTTTTCATGTGACCGTGGGCACCATCATGCTGTGGGTGATCCTGTTTCGCAGCGTGGCCGGGCATTTCCGTCCCGACCACCATTTCGGTTTCGAAGGCGTGGCGTGGTACTGGCACTTCGTCGACGTGGTGTGGCTGTTGCTGTTCATTTTCGTCTACTGGCTATAAGCCGATCAGAAGAACAAACAGGGAGAAAACAACAACAAGGCGCAACCAACGACAAAGGGGGGAGGGCCCCGTCAGTAGGGGACAGGACGCCGCACCTCGAGTGCGGCGTTTTTTTCCGGCGAACTTCAGAGTTTCTGGGTGATGAGGCCGAAATGAGAGCCGAGCATGAGCAGGGCGAATAGCGTAATGGACAAGGCAATGCGCACCGTCAGTGCCTTGGCGGTGCGGTCGGACGTTCCGCGGTCCCTGACGAGGTAATACAGGGCCGACCCGAGACTCGAGATGATCAGCACGACGAACAGGATTACGATGTATTTCATGGATGGCCCCCACCGGGCAGTGTAAGGGAAGAAGCTGCGGGATGTCATTTGTTTTGTTTGGGAAATTCGAATGCCGGCTCCGGCCGTGGGCGACGGTGGCGGCTGCGGCGGGCATCGCGCTGACCGTCGCCCTTGGCAACTGGCAGCTCGGACGCGCGCAATACAAGCAACAGCAGCAGGAGCGCTACGCCGAGCTGTCGCGCGAGCCTGCCGTGAGCCTCGGGCCCCATGAGGTCAAGGCAGACGATTTGCTGTTGCGGCGGATCGAGGTGCGCGGACATTTCGAACCCCGCTACGCGGTCTATCTCGACAACCGCGTGCACAATGGCGTGGCTGGCTACCACGTCATCATGCCGTTGCGGATTGCGGGTTCGGACCGCTATGTGCTCGTCAACCGCGGCTGGATCGCGGGCACGCGTGATCGTCTGCGGCCGCCTGCGGTCGAAACGCCGCAGGGCGAACGGGTGGTGACGGGTATCGCGGTTGCGCCGAGCGGGCATTATCTCGAGCTTTCGCCGCGGGTTGCCGAAGGCAACGTCTGGCAGAACCTCGTCCTCGAGCGCTATCGCCAGGCCACGCACCTCGAGATCCAGCCGGTCGTGCTGCAGCAGGACAGCGCGCCGGAAGACGGCCTGGTGCGCGAATGGAATCCTCCCAACCTTGGCCGCAACACCCATCTCGCCTACGCCTTTCAGTGGTACAGCCTCGCTCTGGCGATTTTTGTCTATTATCTGGTGACCAGTGTCCGAAAAACCAAAATCAGCTAGCCGCTTCACCCTGTGGGCCGTTGCAGTGGTATGCATCGCGCCATTCGTGGCGTCCTTCATGGCCTATTTTCTGTGGCCGCCGGCGGGCCGCGTCAATTACGGCGAACTGTTGCAGCCGGTGCCGTTGCCGTCCGCCCGCCTCAGGCTGGCGGACGGCAGCCCTTTCGATTTTTCGCAGCTCGCCGGCAAGTGGATACTCGTGAGCGTCGATTCGGGGGCGTGCGACGACTATTGCCGGAAGAAGCTGTGGAAAATCCGCCAGGTGCGGCGGGCCCAGGGCAAGGACATGGAGCGCATCGAGCGCGTTTGGCTGGTGAACGACGGGCAGCAGCCCGACCGCCGCGTTCTCGAGGAATATGAAGGCACGTGGACGGTTTTTGCCGGCGGCAGCCCAGTGCTCGCCAGCCTGCCGGCCGAAGGCGCCCGCAGGGATCACGTTTACCTCGTCGATCCTCTGGGCAACGTCATGCTGCGTTTCCCGCCCGATGCCGATCCCAGCCGGATGAAAAAAGACATCGTGCGCCTGCTGAAGGTGTCACGGATCGGCTAGCGCCCGCTGCTGCAGCCGCCGGCGGGCGAATGGTGCGCCGCCCGGGCCTGCGCTTTGTCCGCTCTGCCGGGAATGCTAGAATCCATTTTTTTTGCGGGTCCGAGGCCAATGTCGTCCACTATCGCCAGCCAGCCGCTTTCCTCGCGCATTCACCAGTTCTATCAACTGACCAAGCCGCGGGTGGTGTCGCTGATCGTTTTTACGGCCGTCATCGGCATGTTTCTGGCGACGCCCGGCATGGTGCCGCCGCAGGCGCTGCTTGCCGGCACCTTGGGCATTGCGCTGGTGGCGGGGGCGGCGGCGGCCGTCAATTGCCTCATCGAGCAGAAAATCGATGCGCTCATGACGCGCACCCGCATCCGGCCGCTGCCGCGCGGCCAAATCACCTCGCTGCAGACGCTGGTATTTGCCGGGGCGGTCGGCGGCATGGGTTTGTGGATCCTTTATCGGTTCGTCAACCCGCTGACGATGTGGCTGACGCTGGCGACTTTTGTCGGCTATGCCATCGTCTATACGGTGATCCTCAAACCCATGACGCCGCAGAACATCGTGATCGGCGGCGCTTCGGGCGCGATGCCGCCGGTGCTGGGCTGGGCGGCGGTGACCGGCGAGATATCTTCCGACGCGCTGCTACTGTTCCTCATCATTTTCGCCTGGACGCCGCCCCACTTCTGGGCGCTGGCGCTGTATCGCAAACTCGAATACGCGAAAGCCGGCGTGCCGATGCTGCCGGTCACCCACGGCGACAAATTCACCCGGCTGCACGTGCTGCTCTACACCGCCATTCTCTTCGCCTGTTCACTGCTCCCTTTCGTGACGCGCATGAGCGGCGTCATTTATCTGGTTGCGGCGCTCGTGCTCGGCGGGCGTTTCCTCCACTACGCGGTGAAAATTCATTTCGCCTACAGCGACCGGCTCGCGCGGCGCACCTTCCGCTACTCGATTTTCTATCTCGCCGTGCTGTTCGCCGCGCTGCTGGCCGACCATTATTTCCGCATCGCGTTGTGATTGTTTCATCAGGGTGCCCACCCGTTTCATGAGACGGTTCCTTTACCTGCTCCTGGCAGCTCTGGTGCTGGTGGCTTGCGGCCCTTCGGGGCCCACGCCCAGGTTCATGCTGACCGACGTGACCGGGGCCAGCTTCGGCAAGGAGCTGGCGCTCACCGGTCACGACGGCAGGCCGCGCACGCTGGCTGATTTCCGCGGCAAGGTGGTGGCGCTTTTCTTCGGCTTCACCCATTGTCCCGACGTGTGCCCGACGACGCTCGCCGAACTGGCGCTGGTGGCAAAGGAACTGGGCAAGGATGCCGAGAGGATGCAGGTGCTGTTCGTGACCGTGGATCCCGAGCGCGACACGCCCGAAGTGCTGCGCCAGTATGTGCCGTCTTTCAATCCGTCATTCCTCGGACTCTACGGCGATGCCGAGGCCACGGCGCGCGCTGCGAGGGAGTTCAAGATTTTTTTCCAGAAACAGCCGCTGCCCGGCGGAGGCTACAGCGTCGATCATTTCGCGGGCACTTACATCCTCGATTCCCGCGGCAGGCTGCGCCTGTTCGCCCAATACGGCCAGGGGGCACCGGCGCTGCTGCACGATATCCGCCTGCTGCTGCAGGAACCCTGATGCGGCTGCCGGCACCCTTTCGAGACGCAGGGGAAAAGCGCATGTTCCGGAAGCTGGTGTGGTTCACGGCCTGTTTTGCTTTCATCGTGGTGGTGGTGGGCGCCTACGTGCGTCTCGAAGACGCGGGCCTGGGCTGTCCCGACTGGCCGGGCTGCTACGGCCATCTGGTCGGCGTGCCGGACCAGGCGCACGAGCTGGCGAGGGCGCAGGAGAAGTTCGGCCAGCAGGTCGATGCCGCGCGTGCCTGGAAAGAAATGCTCCACCGCTACCTTGCCGGCACGCTGGGCGTGCTGATACTTGCGATCGCAGTCGTGGCGTGGCGCGAGCGGCACACGCTGCGCCGGTCACTGCTGCTGGCATGGTCGCTGGTGGCGCTGGTGGCGTTTCAGGCGGCGCTCGGCATGTGGACGGTGACTCTGCTGCTGAAACCCGTGATCGTCACGCTGCACCTGCTGGGAGGCATGGCCACCTGGGGATTGCTGACCTGGCTTGCGCTGCGCGAGCTGCCGGCGGCGGGCCCCGCCAGCCCGGCGTTGTTGCGTCTCAAGCCGTGGGCGGCGCTGGGCCTCGCCATCGTCGTTGTCCAGATCGCGCTCGGCGGCTGGGTTTCGACCAACTATGCGGCGCTGGCGTGTACCGATTTTCCGGCCTGCCATGACGCCTGGCTGCCGCCAATGGATTTGCCGCACGCTTTCCAGTTCCTGCGGGAACTCGGCGTCACCGCGACCGGGGCGCCGCTGCCTTTCGAGGCGCTGACGGCGATCCACTGGATGCACCGCGCTGGCGCGCTGGTGACGCTGCTTTATGTCGGCGCGCTGGCGCTGGCGCTGCGGCGCATTCCCGGCATGGCGCGGTGCGGCGCGGCGCTGCTCGCCGTGTTGCTGCTGCAGGTCGGGCTGGGGGTGGCGAACGTCGTCTTCAGCCTGCCGCTGCCGCTGGCGGCCGCGCATAACGGCGGCGCAGCACTTTTGGTGGCTGCCCTGATCACGGTCAACTTCAGCGTTTTCGCGCGTCCTGCAAGATAGGAAGGCAACAAAAAGCCCCGCCTTCAGCGGGGCCGGATGGGGGAAGGGGAAAAGGCGTGGTTTCCGGCGCGGGTTTTACGCCGCCGCGGCGATCACGCCTTTCATTTTGGTCAGGGCCTTGCTTTCGATCTGGCGGATGCGTTCGGCCGATACACCGAACTCGGCGGCGAGATCGTGCAGGGTGGCCGGATTCTTTTCGTTGAGCCAGCGTGCTTCGATGATGCGGCGGCTGCGCGCATCGAGGCTGTCGATGGCTTTCTCGAGCCCGCTGCTGCGCAGGCGGGCGGTTTCCTCGTATTCCAGCACTTCCGCTGGCTCCGCTTCCTCCGCTGCAAGATAGCTGATCGGCGCAAACGCGTCCTCGTCTTCGTCGTTGAGCGGTTCGAGTGCGACATCGCGCCCGCCCAGCCGCGTTTCCATCTCGACGACTTCCTCGGCCTTGACCCCGAGCTGCTTGGCCATGGCCTGCACGTCGTCATTACCCATGGTGCCGAGACTCTGCTTGAGGCTTCTGAGATTGAAAAAGAGCTTGCGTTGTGCCTTGGTGGTCGCGATTTTCACGATCCGCCAGTTGCGCAGGATGAACTCGTGAATTTCGGCGCGGATCCAGTGCACGGCGAAAGACACCAGCCGCACGCCGCGCTCGGGATCGAAACGCTTGACCGCCTTCATGAGTCCGATATTGCCTTCCTGGATCAGATCGGCCTGCGGCAGGCCATAACCCATGTAGCCGCGCGCGATCGCGACCACCACGCGCAGGTGCGACAGCACCAGCTTGCGGGCAGCCTCCAGATCGTTTTCCTGGCGGAAACGGCGCGCGTACTCATGCTCCTCCTCGTGGGTGAGGAGCGGGAAACTGTTGACGGTCTGGATATAGCTTTCCAGGCTGCCGGCAACAGATGGAATCGGCAAAGCGTAAGCACTCATTTTTTCCCCCTTTATGGCACGGATTTTAGCACTCTTCGCATGAGAGTGCTAGACGGGCCGGAAGTTCCGCTGCTTTGCCGACGCCCAAATGATTGAAATAAAAATGTTAAAAAACAATTAGTTATAAATTATCAGGAAGGCGAGGTTTCGGATAAGTGTCTGCTTACTGACATCCAGGCACCGCACCACCCCAGCCACGCCGAGAACAGGAGCAGGCTCGCGCTGTCCTGGAAAGACAG
>JBKBXX010000003.1:0-2074 GCA_046313915.1 Burkholderiales bacterium
GCAGGCGCGCACCTCGTCCTCTATCGCGCGGTTGAGCGCGGTTTCGTCGAAATCCCCGGCCGGCAGCCGCTTCAGGTGCAGATGATAGCCGGCGCCGCGCGGCAGCCGCTCGGCGAAAGCCATGATCAGCGCCGCGCCCGTCGCTTTCTGCAACCGCGTCACCAGCGTCATGGTGTAAGCGGGACGCCCGAAAAAATTCGCCCATACGCCTTCGCCCACGCCGGGCGCCTGGTCCGGCAACAGCCCCACCGCTTCGCCGCGCTGCAGCGCCTTGTACAGCATGCGCACCCCCTTGAGGGTGGCGGGCGCACCGGTCGACCGCCAGCGGCTGCGGCCCGCGATCATCAGCGGCTCGAGCCAGGCGAGCTTGGGCGGACGATAAAGCACCGTGAGCGGCAGGCGCTGCGCGCCGTAAAGTGCCGCGATCTCGAAACAGCCGAGGTGCGGCGTGAGGAAAATCAGGCCCTTGCCATCGCGCCGCGCCGTCTCGACCACCTCCCAGTCGTCGCAGCGCACCAGCCGTGTGATCGTTTCGTTGCTGCCGAACCAGACCACGATCAGTTCGGTAAGCCCTTTGCCGCTTTCGGCGATCACCCGACGCAGCAGCCTGCGGCAGTCCGCCTCTCCCCGGCACAGCCCGCTGCCGTGCAGATTGTCCCTGAGGTGCCGTCGATAGGCGGGCGCGAGGCCGTAGACCGCCCAGCCGAGCGCCGCACCCGCGCGGTGCAGCCACGACAAAGGCAGCCGCGCGAGCAGCCGCAACAGCGGAATCACCATGGAATTGGTTTTATAAAGCGGGACTTATCTGATATTCTATGCGCCTTTGTCCATTCACGAAACTCAAAAAAACCGATGAGCGACTTCCTGTTCACCTCTGAATCCGTTTCCGAAGGCCACCCCGACAAGGTGGCGGATCAGATTTCCGACGCCGTGCTCGACGCCATCCTGGCCCAGGACAAGCACGGCCGTGTTGCCGCCGAAACGCTGGTCGCCACCGGCCTCGTCATGATGGCGGGACAGGTCACCACCGAAGCGCGCATCGACTACGCGGAAATCGCGCGCGATATCGTCAAGCGCATCGGCTACGACAGTTCCGATGTCGGTTTCGATTACCGCACCTGCGCGGTGATGACCGCTTTCGACCGCCAGTCCCCCGACATCGCACAAGGAGTCGACGAAGGCAAGGGCCTCGACCTCGAACAGGGCGCGGGCGACCAGGGCCTGATGTACGGCTACGCGTGCGACGAGACGCCGCAGCTGATGCCGATGCCGATTTTCTACGCGCACCGCCTGATGGAGCGTCACAGCGAACTGCGCAAGGACGGCCGCCTGCCGTGGCTGCGCCCCGACGCCAAATCGCAGGTGAGCGTGCGCTATGTCGACGGCAAGCCGCATCACATCGATACCGTAGTGATCTCGACCCAGCACAGCCCCGACATTTCCCACGAGCCGCTCACCGAAGCGGTGATCGAGGAGATCGTCAAGCCGGTGCTGCCGAAAAACATGATTTCGAAGGACACGAAATACCTGATCAATCCGACCGGGCGCTTCGTGATCGGCGGCCCGCTCGGCGATACCGGACTCACCGGCCGCAAGATCATCGTCGACACTTACGGCGGCTATTCGCGTCACGGCGGCGGCGCCTTCTCCGGCAAGGATCCGTCGAAAGTCGATCGCTCGGCGGCTTACGCCGCGCGCCATGTCGCGAAGAACATCGTCGCCGCGGGACTGGCGAGGAAATGCGAAATCCAGGTCGCCTATGCGATCGGCATCGCACGGCCGGTGAGCGTGCTGGTCGACACCTTCGGCACCGGCAGGATTTCCGACGACAGGCTCGCCAAGCTGGTCGAGAAACACTTCGATCTGCGGCCGAAAGGCATCATCCAGGCGCTCGATCTGCTGCGGCCGATCTATACCAAGACCGCGGCCTACGGCCACTTCGGCCGCGACGAACCCGAATTCACCTGGGAAAATACAGACAAAGCAGCGGCCCTCAAGGCCGATGCCGGCTTGTAATAACGAGCCGACCGCGTAGCGGTTTGTCTGTATTTCGGCGGAGGCTAATGCACGCTTC
>JBKBXX010000003.1:2174-66948 GCA_046313915.1 Burkholderiales bacterium
CCCGAATTCACCTGGGAAAATACAGACAAAGCAGCGGCCCTCAAGGCCGATGCCGGCTTGTAATAACGAGCCGACCGCGTAGCGGTTTGTCTGTATTTCGGCGGAGGCTAATGCACGCTTCGGCTTGCGTTAAGGCGCACCGCGCCGTGCCGGAGCCAAAACACAGACAAAGCAGCGGCCCTCAAGGCCGATGCCGGCTTGTAATAACGAGCTGACCGCGTAGCGGTTTGCCTGTATTTCGGCGGAGGCTAATGCACGCTTCAGCTTGCGTTAAGGCGCACCGCGCCGTGCCGGAGCCAAAACACGGACAAAGCAGCGGCCCCATGGCCGGAATACGGTCACATCGGGTATAATCCCGGCCTGCTGAGGAGCGTTGCAACCGGACCCTCCGGCCAGGCTCAGCAAACAACAACCGCGCTCGCACCGGCAACGGTGCGAGCGTTTTTCTTTGGGGCCCTTTTCCGAGGGGCGCTGCAACCGGGATGCCCCGGTCAGGCTCGGAAAATTCCCCCGTGATTACAACCGCGCCCGCAAGTGTAGGGGATCGAACATGAACGCCACTGCCAGCAAATCCGCCGACTACCGTGTCGCCGACCTCGCCCAGGCCGATTTCGGCCGCAAGGAAATCGCCATTGCCGAAACCGAAATGCCGGGGCTGATGGCGCTGCGCGAGGAATATCGGGGCGAGCAACCGCTGAAAGGCGCGCGCATCGCGGGCTCGCTGCACATGACCATCCAGACCGCGGTGCTGATCGAGACCCTGGTCAGGCTCGGCGCGCAGGTGCGCTGGGCGTCGTGCAACATTTTCTCGACCCAGGACCACGCCGCCGCCGCGATCGCCGCCGCCGGCATCCCGGTGTTCGCTTACAAGGGCGAAAGCCTCGAGGAATACTGGGAATTCACCCACCGCATTTTCGAATGGGCCGACGGCGGCACCCCCAACATGATCCTCGACGACGGCGGCGACGCCACGCTGCTGGTCATCCTCGGCTCGCGCGCCGAACAGGACCCTGCGGTGATCGCCAGACCCACCAACGAGGAAGAACGCGTGCTCTACGCCGCAATCGGAAAGCGCCTCGCGAGCCACCGCGGCTGGTATTCGAAGAACCTCGCCGCCATCCGCGGCGTGACCGAGGAGACCACCACCGGCGTGCACCGCCTCTACCAGATGCAGAAGGAAGGCAGGCTGCCTTTCCCCGCGATCAACGTCAACGATTCGGTCACCAAATCCAAGTTCGACAACCTCTACGGCTGCCGCGAATCGCTGGTCGACGGCATCAAGCGCGCCACCGACGTCATGATCGCCGGCAAGATCGCGGTGATCGCCGGCTACGGCGACGTCGGCAAAGGCTGCGCCCAGTCGCTGCGCGGCCTCGGCGCCAGCGTCTGGGTGACCGAGATCGACCCGATCTGCGCGCTGCAGGCGGCGATGGAAGGCTACCGCGTGGTAACCATGGACGAAGCCGCCGACAAGGCCGACATTTTCGTCACCGCCACCGGTAACATCAACGTCATCACCCACGAACACATGGTGAGAATGAAACACAACGCCATCGTGTGCAACATCGGCCACTTCGATTCCGAAATCGACATCGCGAGCCTCCGGCAATACAAGTGGGAAAACATCAAGCCGCAGGTCGACCACGTGGTGTTCCCCAGTGGCAAGCGCCTGATCGTGCTCGCCGAAGGCCGGCTGGTGAACCTCGGCTGCGCCACCGGGCACCCGAGCTTCGTCATGTCGAATTCATTCACCAATCAGGTGCTGGCGCAGATCGAGCTTTTCACCAACAACGCCAGGTATGAGAAGAAAGTCTATGTGCTGCCCAAGCAGCTCGACGAGAAAGTGGCGAGCCTGCACCTCAAAAAGCTCGGCGTGCAGCTCACCCGCCTCACCGAAGCGCAGGCGCGCTACCTGAGCGTCGCCATCGACGGCCCGTACAAACCTGAGCATTACCGCTACTGAGAAGGAAGGCGCGGGAAAAGAGCCGCGGCGCACCCGCCCACTTGCTCCCTGGCGCCCTATCCCTCATCCTTGCACCCATGCAATCACAGAAAAAGCATCGCCGCGTCTTCAGCTTCGAGTTCTTCCCGCCTCATACCCCGGAAGGCGCGGAGAAGCTGCGCGCGACCACGCGCCAGCTCGCCCAGCTCAAACCTGAATTCTTTTCGGTGACCTTCGGCGCGGGCGGCTCGACGCGCGAGCGCACGCTCGACACCGTGCTCGACATCCGCGCCCAGGGCTACGCCGCCGCGCCGCACATTTCGTGCATCGCCTCCACCCGCCAGAGCGTGCGCGACATGCTGCAACGGTACAAGGACCACGGCATCAGGCACCTGGTGGCGTTGCGCGGTGATCTGCCGTCGGGAATCGCCGCCGCCGGCGAATTCCGTTACGCCAACGAGCTGGTGGCTTTCATCCGCCAGGAGTTCGGCGATTATTTCTTCATCGAGGTCGCCGCCTATCCCGAATACCATCCCCAGGCGAAGAGCGCGCAGGACGATCTGCTGAATTTCAAGCGCAAGGTCGAAGCCGGCGCCAACTCGGCGATCACCCAGTACTTCTACAACGCCGACGCCTACTATCATTTCGTCGACCAGTGTGAAGCCATGGGGCTCGCCATCCCCGTCGTGCCCGGCATCATGCCGATCAACCGGTTCTCCCAGCTCGCGCGTTTTTCCGACGCCTGCGGCGCCGAGATCCCGCGCTGGATCCGCAAGAAACTCGAAGGCTACGGCGACGACATCGCTTCCATCCAGGCTTTCGGGCTCGACGTCGTCACCGCGTTGTGCGACGAGCTGCTCGCGAGCGGCGCGCCGGGACTGCATTTCTACACGCTGAACCAGGCCGGGCTCACCTCGACGATCTGGCAGCGCCTGGGTCTGTAAACGGAACCGGCCGCCCCGCAGGCGGCCGGTTCCAAAGCGCCAGGCGCAGCCGTTCAGGCGGCTTTGGCAGCTTCGCGCTTTTTCCTGGCCTGCGCCTCCTCGGTGTGCATCGCGGCATAAGCGCCGTGGGCAGCCGCCTCGGCATAACCGACGCGCACCGGATAGCCCATGTCGTCGAGCACCGAACCCAGCGCCGACAGGCACAGCATGACGTTGGCGGGACGGCAGGAGTAACCCATGAGGCCGAAGCGCCAGATCTTGCCGGCGAGCGGTCCCAAGCCGGCGCCGATTTCCAGGCTGAATTCGGACAGCAGGCGCCTGCGCACTTCGGCTTCGTCCACGCCTTCGGGACAGATCACCGCGTTCATCTGCGGGATCTGGTGTTGTTCCTTGACCAAGAACCTGAGGCCCATCGCTTCGAGGCCGGCCTTGAGCGCGACATGATCGCGGCGCACCCGCGCCCACGCGTTTTCCAGACCTTCCTCGCGGATCAGCAGCAGCGCTTCGTGCAGCGCGAACAGCGAGTTGGTCGGCGCGGTGTGGTGATAAGTGCGGGTGGTCTCACCCCAGTAGCCGAGCAGCAGGTTCATGTCCATGAACCAGCTGCGGATCTTGTCCTTGCGCGCCTTGACGTAATCGACCACGCGCTCGGAAAACGACACCGGCGACAGGCCCGGGGTGCACGACAGGCATTTCTGGCTCGCGGAATACACCGCATCGAAATGCCATTCGTCGACCAGCACCGGCGAGCCGCCGAGGGAAGTCACGGCATCGACGATGGTGAGCGCGTCGTGCTTGTGCGCGACCTCGACCAGCGTTTTGGCATCGGACAGCACGCCGGTGGAGGTTTCGGCGTGCACGAACGCCACCACGCGGGCGTCGGGGTTTTTCCTGAGCGCGTCTTCCAGTTTCTGCGGATCGACCGGCTCGCCCCAGGTATCCTCGACCACCACCGGGATGCCGCCGCTGCGCTCGACGTTCTCGATCATGCGCCCGCCGAACACGCCGTTGCGGCAGACGATGACCTTGTCGCCCGGCTTCACCATGTTGACGAAACAGTATTCCATGCCCACCGAACCCGGCCCGGAAACCGGAAAAGTCAGCGGGTTTTTAGTCTGGTAGACGTAGCGCAGCAGCGCCTTGAGTTCTTCCATCATTTCGACGAAGACCG
Organism: Burkholderiales bacterium; assembly: GCA_046313915.1. Taxonomy (GTDB): domain Bacteria; phylum Pseudomonadota; class Gammaproteobacteria; order Burkholderiales; family SG8-41; genus CAKKQX01. Next base: position 6,232 of record JBKBXX010000003.1, read on the forward strand.
GATCGAGGTAGCCGATCGCCGGCTGGCTCATGGTGGTGAGCACGCGCGGGTGGATTTCGGTGGGTCCCGGCCCCATCAGCGTGCGGCGCGGCGGATGAAAGGAGCTGATGCGCTTGGCGGGTGCGAATTCGTTTCTCATCGTGTCACTCCCTGAAAGAGGATTGATCAAACCTTCGCCATCCGGACGCGACTTGAGCCGGATCGGCTTGCGGGCATTGGCCTCGTTGAGCACCTCGACCGCCGTGATCTCGCCGCCGGTGACGTGTTCGACTTCCATCGCCCAGCGTGCCGGCACATAACCGGATTTGATCCAGTTGTTGACGACGGCACGATCGAGACGAAAGCGGCGGGCGACTTCGGCTTGGCTGCCGAACAGGGCAACGAGGCGTTCTGCACAGTTCATGGCTAACGCAAGACTAGCACGGCAAAATTATTTTGACAAACTGAAATTCTGACGGCCGGGTCGCCAAGACTTTGCATAACACCATGTTTTATTTGAATTCTTCAGCAGGATCGAAAACCCGGTCGCCGTCGACGTCGGGGATGCCGCCGGCCGCCACCGCCGCAAAATCGAACAACTGGCGGTCGAGCAGATGCGAAGGCCGCACGTTCTGGAGCGCGGTGAGTATGGTTTCCACCCGCCCCGGCTCGCGCCTTTCCCACTCGCGCAGCAGCGCCTTCACTTCCTTGCGCTTCAGGGTGTGCTGCGAACCGCACAGGGTGCAGGGGATGATCGGAAAGCGGCGCAGCCCGGCGTATTCGGCGAGGTCTGCTTCCTTGCAGTAGGCGAGCGGCCGGATCACCACATGCCGGCCATCGTCGGAAGCAAGTTTGGGCGGCATCGCCTTCAGGGTGCCGCCGTAGAACAGGTTGAGGAAAAACGTCTCCAGGATGTCGTCGCGATGATGGCCGAGCGCGATCTTGGTTGCGCCCAGTTCCGCAGCCACGCGGTAGAGCACGCCACGCCGCAGCCGCGAGCATAGCGCACAGAGGGTCTTGCCTTCGGGAATCACGCGCTTGACGACGGCGTAGGTGTCCTGTTCCTCGATGCGGAAAGGCACGCCGATTTTCGTCAGATATTCCGGCAGCACGTGCGCGGGGAAACCCGGCTGCTTCTGGTCGAGGTTGACCGCGACGATGTCGAAGCCGATCGGCGCGCGTCCGCGCAGATGCATCAGGATATCGAGCAGCGCGTAGCTGTCCTTGCCGCCCGACAGGCACACCATGACCTTGTCGCCGTCGCGGATCATGTCGTAGTCGGCGATCGCCTGCCCGACCTGGCGGCGCAGGCGCTTGGCAAGTTTGTTGGCCTCGTAGTGCCGTTTCTGCTCGGCGCGGGTGAGCGGTGCGTTCATGGTTTCAGGTCCGGCTCGGTCGGCCATGATACCAGCCCGCTTCAGACAGCGCGCCGGAAACCCGCGAGCAACGCCGCGGTGACGATGAACAGACTGCCGAAAACGCGGTTGACCCAGCGCGCACGGGGCGAATCGCGCAGCGCGTGCAACATTTGGGCCGCAAAAGCGGCGTAGCCCCCCATTACCACCAGATCGACCGCGGTCATGGTCATCACGACGAGCAGATATTGCGGCAGCAGCGGCTGCGCGATGTCGATGAATTGCGGCAGCACCGCCAGCATGAACAGGGTCGCCTTGGGGTTGCCGGCGTTGACCAGAAAACCGTGCAGCAGCATGTCATTGACCAATGCACCGCCTGCTTTTTGGGGGACGATGGCACCCGGATGCGCCACGGCGCGCCAGTGGCAAATACCGAGCCCGCACAAATAAGCGACGCCGAACCAGCGCACGGCCTCGAAAGCGAGGCTGGAAGCGGCGATGAGCGCACCGACGCCGACGGCGACCATCACGAGCTGGAACAGCACCCCCAGTTGCAGGCCGAGCAGCGTCCAGCAGCCGCGTCTGAGGCCATGCCGCAGGCCGCTCGACATGGCGGCGACCGCGCCTGCGCCAGGCGACAGGCTGATCGCCCACGACGCGAGAAACAGGGCAAACCACGTTTCGGGTTTCATGCTAAAGATTGATGCTCCTGCCGCCGTCGACCACGAGCACCTGGCCGGTGACGTAAGGCGCGGCGGCAATCAGGAATTGCACCGCCTTCGCGATGTCGTCGGGTTCGCCGATGCGTTTCAGCGCCGTCTGGTTGACGATGCGCTGACGCGAGATTTCGTCTCTCCAGGTGTCGTCGTCGGGCCACAGGATGGTGCCGGGGGCAACGCCGTTCACGCGCACCTCGGGGCCGAGTTCGCGCGCGAGCGACCGCGTGAGCGTCCGCAGCCCGCCTTTGGCCGTGGTGTAGACGACGTGGTTTTTCATCGGAAACTCGGCGTGGATATCGATGATGTTGACGATGCAGCCGTGGCTTTTTTTCAATTCCTTCGCCGCGGCCTGCGACAGGAACAGCGGCACCTTGAGATTGGTGCCGATGAGGTCGTCCCACGCCTTTTCGGTGATCTCGCCCACCGGCGTCGGATAAAAGCTCGAGGCGTTGTTGATCAGCACGTCGAGTCGCCCGAATGCCTTCACCGCATCCTTGACGAGCCCCGGCAGCGCCGCCGTTTTCAGCAGATCGCCCTGCACGAGCGCCACCGAGCCGGCGCGTCGGCCGTCGAGTTCCGCCTTGAGCGCATGCGCCTCGATCGTCGAAGTGCGGTAATGCACCACCAGCTGGGCGCCCGCGGCGTGCAGCCGGCGGCAGATCGCCGCGCCGACACGCTTGGCGCCGCCGGTGACCAGCACGACCTTGTCTTCGAGGGATGCGCTCATGACTGCGGGGAACCTCAAAACGGCGAAGCGGCGCGCGAAAACCGTGCACTGCTCGCAGCATATTGTTTATTTTAGCCTATTCACGCATCATCGGGATGTGGACATGCCTACCCATCTTGCGCATCTGCCGCCACCGTCTCCCGAAGCACGGGCAGTCAGCGAGCGGCTCGCCGGACTGATCGGCGCGGAAATCGACGCCGCCGGCGGCTGGATCGGCTTCGCGCGCTTCATGGAGCTTGCGCTTTATGCGCCCGGCCTCGGCTATTACAGCGCCGGCAGCCGCAAACTCGGCCGCGCAGGCGATTTCGTCACCGCGCCCGAGCTCTCGGCCTTGTTCGGCCGCTGTCTCGCGCGCCAGCTCGCCGAGCTGATCGGCCGCGGCTTCACCGACATCCTGGAAATCGGCGCCGGCAGCGGCGCGCTCGCCTCCGATCTGCTGCCCGAGCTCGCGGCGCTGGGCCGCGTGCCGGAACGCTACTTCATTCTCGAAGTGAGCGCCGAGCTGCGCGAGCGCCAGCGCGAACGCATCGCCGGACATGCGCCGCAGCAAGCCGGCAAGGTGCGCTGGCTCGAAGTGCTGCCGCCGGATTTCAGCGGCATCATCATTGGCAACGAAGTGCTCGACGCCATGCCGGCGCATATCGTGCGCACCCGCGGCGGCGCGATCGAGGAACTGGGTGTCAGCCGCAATGACGGCGGCGCCGCGCCGTTCGCGCGCGCCTGGCGCGCTGCGAGCGGCGCACTGCTGGCCGCCGCCCGCCGGCTCGACCTGCCGGACGATTATGAAACCGAAATCCAGCTCGCGGCGCGCGCCTTCGTGAAAAGTTTTGCGCGCGTGCTCGGGCGCGGCGTGCTGCTGTTCATCGATTACGGCTTTCCGGCGCGCGAGTATTACCACCCGCAGCGCGCAACCGGCACGCTGATGTGCCATTACCGCCATCACGCCCACGCCGATCCCTTGTGCCTGGTGGGATTGCAGGACATCACCACCCACGTCGATTTCAGCGCCATCGCCGAGGCCGGCACCGCCGGCGGTCTCGAGGTGCTCGGCTATGCCAGCCAGGCGCGCTTCCTCATCAACTGCGGCATCACCGACATCCTCGGCGAGACGCCGGCTTCCGATGTGCGCGCCTACGCGCCGCTCGCGTCACAGGCGCAGAAACTGCTTTCGCCCGCCGAAATGGGCGAGCTGTTCAAGGTCATCGCCTTGGGCAAGGGCGTCGCGCCGCCATTGCTCGGCTTTGGCAGCGGCGACAAAAGCCATACCCTCTAGAACCGTTTCCCCGGCCCGGGGCGTGCGCTATGATAAATTCCGGAAACGTGCGGCGGGGGCATCCCGGGAGGGCTGTGACGATGGGTCCGAATAAGGCGCAATGGGGCTGTGGCGTGGTGGCCGCCGCGCTCGCGACCACCAGCGGGGCAGCCGATGCGCTCGCAAGTGATAGCCGTGACATTCGGCCGTGGCAGGTGATCGCACAAAATTCTGCCCCGGCATCACAGCAGGCGGCGGGTGCAGCAGCCGTGGCCAGAGCCAGATACCTGTGGTCGCAAAGCCCGCACGGCAAAATGCTCGAACGCATCCTGCCGCGCGCGATCGAGCCCGAACGGTTGCCCGAGCCGCAATCGCCAGGCGCGCAGCTCGTCGCCCGCTACTGCGTGCAATGCCACTACCTGCCGGATCCGCGGATGCATACCGCCGCCAACTGGAAAAAAACCGTCGAGCGCATGGTGTGGCGCATGCAGGGCAAGGGCAACCTGGGAAAAGTCATGAAAGACATGATGGATGAGGTCAAGGCGCCGGACGGCGAAGAGCAGGCGGCGCTCACGCACTATCTGCAACGGCACGGCCAGCACGAAATCGATCCCGCCGACCCGGCGCTGAAGACGGTTGCGGGGCAGATGTACGGCATCGCTTGTTCGCAATGCCACGCGCTGCCCGATCCGCGCCGCCATACCGCGCGCGAATGGCCGAAAGTGGTGCAGCGCATGAAACAGCACATGGCGTGGACCAACGTCGTGGTCGGCGCCACCGAGCTGCGCACCGACCCCGTGCTCAGGACCGACGAAATCGTCCGCTTTCTGCAACGCTACGCGCGAAACGAGAAACCAGAGGCCGCGAGCGGTCAATAATCAGCAAAAAAAATATCAACAAATACAATAACTTATTCATCCCTTGCCGCTTACCGCCCTACACCACTCATGAAAGCCATGCTGCTCGATGCGCCGCGGCGCGCGCTGCGCCTGGCCGACCTGCCGATCCCCGCGCCCGCCGCCGGCCAGCTGCTGATCCGGGTCCATGCCTGCGGCGTGTGCCGCACTGATCTGCACGTGGTCGATGGCGATCTCGCCGAAAGCAGGCTGCCGCTCGTCCCCGGCCATGAAATCGTCGGTGTGGTCGCCGCGGCGGGCGCGGCGGTCGAGCGCTTCGGCGTCGGCGACCGCGTCGGCGTGCCGTGGCTGGGCTACACGTGCGGCCGATGCGCTTATTGCACGAGCGGCCGCGAAAACCTGTGCGACCACGCGCGCTTCACTGGCTATCATCTCGACGGCGGCTATGCCGAATACACGCTTGCCGACCAGCGCTACTGTTTCGCGATTCCGGACGAATACGACGATGTCGCCGCGGCCCCGCTGCTGTGCGCGGGGCTGATCGGCTACCGCTCGCTGATCATGGCCGGCGAGGCAAAAAAACTGGGCATCTACGGCTTCGGCGCCGCCGCGCACCTCGTCGCCCAGGTGGCGCGCCATCAGGGCCGCGAGATTTATGCATTCACCCGGCCGGGCGACGTCGCAGGGCAACGCTTCGCGCGCGGGCTTGGCGCACACTGGGCCGGCGATTCGACCGCTGCGCCGCCCGCGCCGCTCGATGCCGCGATCATTTTCGCGCCGGTCGGTGCGCTGGTGCCGCAGGCGCTCGCCGCCGTGCGCAAAGGCGGCAGCGTGGTATGCGCCGGCATCCACATGAGCGAGATCCCGGCTTTTCCCTACGCCATGCTGTGGGGCGAGCGCCGCCTCCAGTCGGTGGCCAACCTGACGCGCCGCGACGGCGAGGAGTTTCTCGCGCTCGCGCCGCGGGTGCCGGTGCGCACCTCGACCGAAGCTTTCGGCCTCGCGCAGGCCAACGAAGCGCTGGCGCGGCTGCGCGAAGGAAAGATCACCGGCGCGGCGGTGCTGGTGACAGGCAGCGCGTGATGACGAACGCGGCGTGAAACCCTCGCGGCCATGCTGATCAAGACGAAGACGATGCGACGCACATGAAAATACTCATAGCCGAAGACAACACGCTGGTGGTGAAAATACTGTATTCGTACCTGTCGCCGCTCGGGGAAATCACGCTCGCCACCAATGGTCTGGGAGCTTTCTCCGCAGCGAAAGCCGCGTTTCACGACAAGCAGCCCTATGATCTGATCTGCCTCGACATCATGATGCCCGAAGTCGACGGCATTGCGGCGCTGCACAGCATCCGGCAGATGGAAAGCAGCCACGGCATAAGCCGGGAAGCCCGCTCGAAGATCATCATGACCACGGCAGCAAGCGACAGGCAGCGTATCGAGGCGGCGATCGCGGAAGGCTGCGACGGCTTTCTGGTAAAACCGGTGAGCAGGGAGCGCCTGTTCGCCGAGCTGCGCAGGCTCGGTTTCGACATCCCGGAACGGAACTGAGGCGAAACCGCACCCGCGGTTGCTCAGCGCTGCACGAGCGCCTCGCGCTCTATTCCTTCGACGCCGGTATGGCGCACGTCCTTGCCCTTGACCATGTAGACCACATATTCGGACATGTTCTTGGAGTGGTCGCCGATGCGTTCTATGGCTTTGGCGATGAACAGGATGTCTATCGCGTTCGAAATCGTGCGCGGATCCTCCATCATGAAGGTGATGAGCTGGCGCAGGATGCCGCGGAAGGCATCGTCCACCTGCTCGTCCTGGCGCACCACTTTCGCCGCCACGGCGAGATCGAGACGGGCGAAGGCATCGAGAGCGTTTCTCAGCATGCCGAGCGCGAGATCGGCGACGTGGCGGATTTCGGCAGTGCGCGGGATCGAAGGACGGTCGGATTCGTAGATCAGCTGCACCATGCGCGCGATTTTCGCCGCTTCGTCGCCGATGCGTTCGAGGTCGGTGATGGTCTTGACCACCATCATCAGCATGCGCAGATCGCCGGCCGCCGGCTGGCGGCGGGCGATCACGGTGCTGCATTCTTCGTCGATGGCGACTTCGAGCGCGTTCACGCGGTGGTCGTCGTCGACCACGCTGGCGGCCAGGTGAACGTTGCCGCTGATCAGCGCATCGATGGCACGCACGATCTGCTCCTCGACCAGGCCGCCCATCTGCAGCACGCGCGCCCGTACCGCCTCGAGTTCGGTGTCGAACTGCTTCAAAGTGTGTTCGCTGCCAGGCATGCTCACGGCCTCCTCATCAAAAACAGTCTGTTACCGTAACATTCGATCATGACATTTTTGTGTCCGGCGCAGCGGTCAGGGTCTGCACTCCCTCGGCGGTGCCGAGCAGCAACACGTCCGCGCCGCGTCTTGCAAACAGGCCATTGGTCACCACGCCGGCGATCTGGTTGAGCGCGGTTTCCAGTTCGACCGGCGCGGCAATCTGCAGATTGTGCACATCGAGGATGACATTGCCGTTGTCGGTGATGAAATCCTGCCGCAGTCGCGGCAGGCCGCCGAGCCGCACGAGCTCGCGCGCGACGTAACTGCGCGCCATCGGGATCACCTCGACCGGCAGCGGGAACCTGCCCAGCACGTCCACCAGTTTCGACACGTCGGCGATGCACACGAACTTGCGCGCCACCGCCGCCACGATTTTTTCCCGGGTGAGCGCGCCGCCACCGCCCTTGATCATCGCGAGCTGACGGGTGATCTCGTCGGCGCCATCGACATAAACCGGCAGCTCATCGACACTGTTCAGGTCGAGCACCGGGATGCCGTAGTGCTTCAGGCGCTGGGCCGAGGCTGCCGAGCTCGCCACGGCGCCTTCGATCCTGTTCTTGATCGCGCCGAGCTCGTCGATGAAAAAATTGGCGGTGGAACCCGTGCCCACGCCGATGATGCAGCCCGCCTGAACGTGGCCGATCGCGGCCTTGGCGGCTGCCCGTTTCATTTCGTCCTGGGTCATGTCATGCAGCGGCGTAACGATGAATGGAAGATTGCGAACGACTATACACCATTTCCCGTTTGCCCTTCACCCTCCACCATGCTTTCCGAATGGCTCCCGGGCGCCTTTCCTGCTACCCTTGATGGTTGGATTCCGGCGGGTGGTGCCATACATGAAAAACGGTTATCTGGAACGTATTCTCAATGCGCGGGTGTACGATGTCGCGATCGAAACCCCGCTCGAAGTCGCCGCGAACCTGTCGCGGCGTATCCATAACCGGCTGCTGCTCAAGCGCGAAGACATGCAGCCGGTGTTTTCCTTCAAGCTGCGCGGCGCCTACAACAAGATGGTCAGGCTGCCGGCCGCGGCGCTGGCGCGCGGCGTGATCGCCGCCTCGGCCGGCAATCACGCCCAGGGCGTGGCGCTGGCGGCGCAGAAACTCGGCTGCCGCGCGACCATCGTGATGCCGGTCACCACGCCGCAGATCAAGATCGACGCCGTGCGCACGCGCGGCGCGAGGGTCGTGCTCCACGGCGACTCCTACGACGAGGCCTGCGCCCATGCACGGGTGCTGGAGCGCAAAGGGCGGCTCACCTTCGTCCATCCGTACGACGACCCCGACGTCATTGCCGGGCAGGGCACGATAGGCATGGAAATCCTGCGGCAATGCCCGCAGCCGATTCACGCCATTTTCGTCGCGATCGGCGGCGGCGGGCTGATCGCGGGCATCGCCGCCTGCGTCAAACGCCTGCGGCCGGAGGTCAGAATCATCGGGGTCGAGCCGGTGGACGCCGACGCCATGTACCGTTCGCTCAAGGCCGGCAGGCGGATCAGGCTCGACCAGGTCGGGTTGTTTGCCGACGGCGTCGCAGTAAAGCAGGTCGGAGTCGAAACCTTCCGCCTGTGCCGCGAACTCGTCGACGAGGTGGTGCGGGTCGATACCGACGCGATGTGCGCCGCCATCAAGGATGTGTTCGAGGACACCCGCGCGATCCTGGAGCCGGCGGGCGCGCTCGCCATCGCCGGCGCCAAGGCTTACGCGGGGCGCACCGCCATCCGCGACAAAACGCTGGTGGCCGTGGCCTGCGGCGCCAACATGAATTTCGACCGCCTGCGCTTCGTCGCCGAGGAAGCCGAGCTCGGTGAGAAACGCGAGGCGATACTCGCCGTCACCATCCCGGAGCGTCCTGGCAGCTTCAAGGCATTCTGCGAGCTGCTGGGTCCGCGCAGCATCACCGAGTTCAACTACCGCTATGCCGACGCCAGAGAAGCGCATGTGTTCGTCGGCGTGCAGGTTCGCAACCAGGAAGAAACCCGGCGGCTGGTGCGCTCGCTGCGGCATCACGGCCTCAAGACCCATGATTTCAGCGACAACGAGCTCGCCAAGCTGCACATCCGTCACCTGGTCGGCGGCCACGCCCCCAAGGCGGAAAACGAAATCCTCTACCGTTTCGAATTCCCGGAACGGCCGGGAGCGCTGATGAAATTCCTCACCCGCATGAGCCGCGGCTGGAATATCAGCCTGTTCCACTACCGCAACCACGGCGCCGACTACGGGCGCGTGCTGGTCGGCATGCAGGTGCCGCCCCAGGACCAGCGCAAATTCCGCGCTTTCCTGGCCGAAGTCGGCTATCCGTGGCGCGACGAAAGCCGCAATCCGGCCTACAAGCTGTTTCTCGCTTGAAATCCGGCGGCCATGCCGTACACTTGGACGATGGCGAGATCGCTTCTGTTGCTGGCACTGCTGCTGACGGCCGCCGCCTGCCGCGCCGCGACCGCGGACGACGACTTCCTGGCTGCGCGCAACGCCTACCGCGCCGGCGACGGCAGGAGGCTCGCGGCGCTTGCGCCGCGGCTCAAGGGCCATCTCCTCGAGCCTTACGTCGCATACTGGCGGCTGCAGAGCAGGCTCGAGGACGCCGATCCCCGCGAGATCCGCGCTTTTCTCGCCGCCAACCGCGACAGTCCCTTGTCCGAGCGCCTGCGCAGCGACTGGCTCAAGCTGCTCGGCAAAAACAGGCAATGGGACGAGTTCGACGCCGAGCTTCCCCGGCTCGTCAACGACGATCTCGAAATCACCTGCTACTCGCTGCAGTCGCGGCTGCGTTTCGATCCGCAGGTGCTGCGCGAAGCACGGCCTTTGTGGTTCGTGGGCCGCGGTTTCCCGGAAAGCTGCAATCCGCTGTTCAGCGCGCTGGCGGACGCGCGCATGCTGTCGGACGACGATCTGTGGGCGCGCATCCGCATCGCGCTCGAGACGGGTCAGACCGGCCAGGCGCGCCGCGTCGCCGAATACCTGCCTGCCTCCGAGGCCCCCGACGGCCGCGCACTGAGCGCGATCGCATCCAATCCCGCGGCTTACCTCGAGCGGCGGCACCTCGATTTCAAGAGCCGCGCCGGCCGCGAAACCACGATGTTTGCCGTGCACCGCCTGGCACGCACTTCGCCGTCGCAGGCAGCCGCACACTGGAGCCGGATCGAAGCGCGCTTCAGTGAGGAAGAACGCGGGTACGTGTGGGGACTCATCGGTTATTTCGGCGCGATGCGCCACGACCCCGACGCGCTCGCCTGGTATGCGCGGGCGGGCGACAACATGAGCGATCTGCAGCTGGCGTGGAAAGCCCGCGCGGCGCTGCGCGCCACCGACTGGCGCGAGGTGCTGGCGGCGATCGATGCCATGACCGCCAGGGAAAGCGCAGAGGCAAGCTGGCGCTACTGGAAAGCGCGGGCGCTCAAGGCGCTCGGGCGCCACGAAGAAGCGGTGGCGCTGCTGCAGCCGCTCGCCGCCGAGTTCAATTTTTACGGCCAGCTCGCGACCGAAGAGCTCGGCGGCACGACCACCACCCCGGCCGCCGTTTTCAAGGCGGGTGCCGAGGAGGTGCGCGCGGTAAGCGAGCTTCCCGGCATCCGGCGCGCCCTCGCGCTCTACCGCCTCGACATGCGCCTGGAAGGCATACGCGAATGGGCATGGGCGATACGCGGTTTCGACGACAGGCAGCTGCTGGCGGCAGCAGCGGTGGCGTTGCGCAACGGCGTCTACGACCGCGCGATCAATACCGCCGAGCGGACCGTGGCGCTGCACGACTTCGGCTTGCGTTATCTCGCGCCTTATCGCGACGTGCTCAAGGCGCGCGCTGCCGAACTGGGTCTCGACGAAGCGTGGGTCTACGGCCTGATCCGGCAGGAAAGCCGTTTCGTCGCCGACATCAAGTCGAGCGCCGGCGCGAGCGGCCTGATGCAGCTGATGCCCGCCACCGCGAAATGGGTGGCGAAGAAACTGGGATTGAAAGACTGGCGCTGGTCGCAGGTCACCGAAGTCGACACCAACATCGGCCTCGGCACCTATTATCTGCGCCACGTGCTCGACGCGCTCGACGACCAGCCGGTGCTGGCTTCGGCGGCCTATAATGCCGGTCCGGGGCGTGCGCGCCGCTGGCGCCCCGAGACCGCGATCGAAGGCGCGGTTTATGCCGAAACCATCCCTTTCAACGAGACGCGCGATTACGTGAAAAAAGTGATGAGCAACGCGACTTACTATTCGCACGTGCTCGGCCAGCAGATGCAGCCGCTCAAGCAGCGTCTGGGCCTCATCGCCCCGCGCAGCCGCGGCCAGGAATCCGACCTCGGCGATACCCCGTAAAAAAACCGGACCAGACCATGGAAGTGACAAACGTCTGTATGCTCGGCGGCAGCGGATTCATCGGCCGCCATCTCTGCCACCAGCTGGCGGCCCGCGGCTACCGTGTGAGCGTGCCGACACGCAATCCCGAACGCGCCAAGGAACTGCTGATGCTGCCGACGGTGGAAGTGGTCGGCGCCGACGTGCACGATGTGGAGCAGCTCGCGGAAGTGACGCGCGGCAACGAAGCGGTGATCAATCTTGTCGGCGTGCTGCACGAAGGACGCGGCAACGCGAGTTTCCGCGAGGCGCACGTCGAGCTGCCGCGCAAGGTCATCGCCGCGTGCCGGCGTCACGGCATCAGGCGCCTGCTGCACATGAGCGCGCTCAATGCCGGCATCGACGCGCCGAGCGTCTACTTGCGCACCAAAGGCGAGGCAGAAGCCATGGTGCGCGAATCGGGACTGGAAGCGACCATCTTCCGTCCGTCGGTGGTGTTCGGCCGCGAGGACGCTTTCCTCAACATGTTCGCGCGGCTGCTCAAGCGGCTGCCGGTGGTGGTGCTCGCCAGTCCCGCCGCGCGTTTCCAGCCGGTGTTCGTGGAAGACGTCGCGGCGGCTTTCGTGAAAAGCCTCGCAGATCCCGGCACCTCGGGCCAGCGCTACGACCTGTGCGGCCCCAAGGTCTACACCCTGCGCGAGCTGGTCGAATTCGTCGGCAACGCGATCGGGTGTCCGCGCCCCATCATCGGCTTGAACGACACGCTGTCGTACTGGCAGGCGTTCGCGATGGAGCTGCTGCCGGTAAAACTCATGACGCGCGACAATTACTATTCGATGAAAATCGACAACGTCTGCCGTTGCGATTTTCCGTTCGGCATCAGGCCCGCCGCGCTGGAAGCCGAAGCGCTGCGCTGGCTCAGGCCCGAGTTGTTGCCGCGGATGCGTTACCAGCAGTTGCGCAGCCGCGCCGGCCGCTAGAAATCTCATGGCCGTGCCCCGCGCCACATCCGCCGAACCGCACGCGACGTGAATCTCACCGATGGGCTGCTGACTCCGGCGTGGCAGGCGGCACTGTGGGCAGCGTGGCTCGTTTCGTTCATCCCGCTCGTTCGCGGCCGGGCGTGGCGCGCGCTCGCCGCACCGGACCGCCTCAATCTGTGGCTGGCGGCGATCGCCGCGGCACTGACGCTGTGGCTGATCCGCGCCGGAATCCGCCCCGGCCTGGAACTGCACCTGCTCGGCGCGACGGTGCTCACGCTGATGTTCGGTGCACCGCTCGCCCAGCTCGCGGTGTACCTGGTGACCGCGCTCGCGACAGCGCTCGGTACGGCCGGGGCCGACGCCTATCCCGCGAACGCGCTGCTCGCGGGCGCGCTGCCGGTGTGGGTGTCGCACGCCATGCTGCGCATCGCCGCGCGCTGGCTGCCTCCCAACGTCTTCGTCTACATTTTCGTCGCCGGTTTTTTCGGCGGCGCGGCGGCAATGGCAGCAACCGCCGTCGGCACGACCGGCCTGCACCTGATGCTGGGAACCTATGGCTTTACCTATCTCGCCGGCGATTATCTGCCGTTTGCGCTGCTGCTCGCATGGGGCGAGGCGTTCGTCACCGGGATGCTGATCACCCTGATGGTGGTTTATCATCCGGGCTGGGTTTCGTCTTTCGATGACGCGCGCTATCTGCGCCAACGATAGGGTTGCCGGAATGAAAATCTATGCCGTGGGCGGCGCGGTGCGCGACGAATTGCTGGGACTGCCGGTAAAGGATCGCGATTACGTCGTGGTCGGCGCGAGCCCGGAGCAGATGCTGGAACTGGGATTCAAGCCGGTCGGCAGGGATTTCCCGGTGTTTCTGCATCCGCAGACGCACGAGGAATATGCGCTGGCGCGCACCGAGCGCAAGGTGGGCAAGGGTTACCACGGTTTCGAATTCCATGCCGCGCCCGATGTCACGCTGGAGCAGGATCTGGCGCGGCGCGATCTCACCATCAACGCCATCGCCCGCGACGAGCACGGCGACCTCATCGATCCTTTCAACGGCGTGGCCGATCTCAGGGCCGGAATCCTGCGCCACGTCGGTCCCGCGTTTGCCGAGGATCCGGTGCGCATCCTGCGCGTGGCACGCTTTGCCGCGCGCTACGGTTTCGCGGTCGCGCCGGAAACGCTGGCGCTGATGCGCGAGATGGTCGAGGCAGGCGAAGCCGACGCCTTGGTCGCCGAGCGCGTATGGCAGGAAGTGGCGCTGGGGCTGATGGAAAAAAAACCTTCGCGCATGTTCGAGACGCTGCGTGAATGCGGCGCGCTTGGCCGCGTGATGCCCGAAATCGATGCCTTGCTGGCAAGCGGCGGCGACGGGACGTTGCGCGCGCTCGACGCGGCGGCGCAGGCCGGAGCGTCGCTCGAAGTGCGCTTTGCCGTGCTCACGCGCCGCCTCGATCCGCTTGCGGCAGCAGCCCTGGCCGAGCGCCTGCGGGCGCCGGCGGCGTGCCGCGATCTGGCGTTGCTCGCCGCACGCCATGCCAATCTCATCGCCGATGCCGCGGAGCTCGACGCCGCCACGCTGCTCGAATTGCTGAACGCCGCCGACGTGTGGCGCCGGCCCGAGCGTTTTGCCGAACTGGTGACGGCGGCGCTGATCGACGAACCCGCGGCAGCGGCGGCGCGCGCCCGACTGGAACGCGCGGTGCGGGCCGCAACCGCGGTCGAGGCCGGGGAAACCGCGCGCGGCGCGGCCGGCGCAGACGAAATCCGCCGTCGCATCGACGCCGCACGGCTCTCGGCGATACGCGCCGCGCTCGAAAAGCGGTAACGGGCGAGGGCCCGGTTTCGGCCTGCGGCTTCGCGAAGAACTCATCACCCGTCACCCCTCACCCATGATCCATCACCCCCACGAGGAGCTGCAATGATCGATCTTCATACCTGGACCACGCCCAACGGCCGCAAAGTTTCCATCATGCTCGAGGAATGCGGGCTGCCGTACAAAGTGCACCCGGTCAACATCGGTAAAGGCGAGCAGTTGCGGCCCGAGTTCATCGCCATCAGCCCCAACGGCAGGATTCCGGCGATCGTCGACCCCGACGGCCCCGACGGCAAACCGTACGCGATGATGGAGTCGGGCGCGATCCTGGTCTATCTCGCGGGCAAAAGCGGTCGTTTCCTGCCGCACGCGGTGCGCGGCCGATACGATGCGCTGCAGTGGCTGATGTTCCAGATGGGCGGCGTCGGCCCGATGTTCGGCCAGGCGCATCACTTCCTGCGCGCCGCCAGGGAAATGGTGCCGTACGCGATCGAGCGTTATGTCGCCGAAACGCGGCGGCTCTACGGCGTGCTGAACGACCGCCTCGCGCACCGCGACTATCTCGCCGACGAGTATTCGATCGCCGACATCGCGACCTATCCGTGGGTCGCCCGCCACGAATGGCACAAAACCGACCTCGACGAATTCCCGCACGTGAAACGCTGGTTCGACGCCATTTCGGCGCGACCCGCGGTGCGGCGCGGGATGAACGTGCCGGCAGCGGCGTAAGGTGCCGGGCGCGCCCGCGGCGCGGTTATCTGGACGGCGGCACGTAGCCGGCAGCGGCATCGGCACCGCCGCCGAAAAAATGCTTCTCCATCTGCTGGGCGAGATAATCCCGCGCCTTCTTGTCCGCGAGATTGAGGCGGTTTTCGTTGACCAGCATTTTCTGCAGTTCGAGCCACTGCTTCCACGCTTCCTTGGACACGTTCTCGAAAATCCGCTTGCCGAGTTCGCCCGGATAAGGCGGGAAATCCAGCCCTTCGGCTTCGCGGCCCAGCTTTATGCACTTCACCATTCTTGCCATAACCATCACTCCGGATCAGTGGTCAAACATTGCAGGATTGTCGCTCACCCGCCACGCCGGGTAAATCACGATTTGGTGCCGGCGCGCACCCGGGAAGCGCGGATCAGCAGCGGGTGGTCGCTGCGCGGCCTCTCCAGATAGTACCCCTGCACGCAGTCGACCTCGAAGTCGCGCAGCATCGCCAGGGTCTCCTCGTCTTCGACGCATTCGGCGACGGTGGTCTTGTGCAGGCCGCGCGCCACCGCCACGATCGCCCTCACGAACAGCTGATTGTCATGATCGTTGGGCAGGTTGCGGATGAACAGGCCGTCGATCTTTACCGAATCGGCTTGCAGATGCTTGAGATAGGCGAAAGACGAAAAACCGGTGCCGAAATCGTCGAGGCACACCTGGCAGCCGGTCTGGCGCAGCGCTTCGATGAACCGCTGCGCGTCGTGCAGGTCCGAAACCGCCGAGGTCTCGGTGAGCTCGACCAGCAGGCGGCGCGGCGACACGCCGTGATGCTTCAGCTGCTCGGCAATGTATTGCGGCAGCATCGGCTCGTCAAACGAGCGCCCGGAAATGTTGACGGCGAAGGCCGGCACCGACTTCAGCTCGGCGAGCATCTGGATGCTTTCGCGCAGCACCCAGCGGTCGATATCCAGTATCTTGCCCGATTTCTCGGCCACCGGGATGAACTGCGCCGGCATCAGCAGCTGGCCGGGATCATCCTTGTCGTGCATGCGCACCAGCACCTCGAAATGCGACAACGCCCGGTCGGTTGCGGAATACACACCCTGGAACTGCAGGTCCAGCAGATCGTTTTCGAGCGCGTGCAGGATGCGGTCGTTCCACGACAGCCGCGACACCATCTGCAGCGAAGTGTCGAGATCGCTGCGGTAGATGCGCCAGGCATTCTTGCCGGCTTCTTTCGCCTGGTACATCGCGGTATCGGCGCGCGCGATCAGGTCTTCGGGATTGTCGGCGTGGTCCGGAAACACCGCGATGCCCATGCTCGAGGTAAGCCGCAGGCTCTGCCCCTCGAACTGGAAGCGCACCAGCGCGATCGAACGCGTGATGCGCTCGGCGAGCACCCGCAGCATCTCGTCCGAGATGTCCGGCACCAGCACCGCGAATTCGTCGCCGCCGAGACGGCTGAAAATCTCGTTGCGCCGCACCTGCCCCGCGACTTCCCCCGCGACCCGGATCAGCATCGCGTCGCCGGCGCGGTGGCCGAAGGTGTCATTGATGTACTTGAAATCGTCGAGATCGAAAAACAGCAGCGCGACCCGCGACTGGTTGCGCTCGGCGTCGGCGATCATGCGCCCCAGCTCTTCGTTGAAACGATGGCGGTTGTAGAGCCCGGTCAGCGCGTCGCGCTCGGCAAGATAGACGAGCTGATCGGCGGTCTGGCGCTCGCGCGTGACATCCTCGAAAAGCCACAGATAGCCAACCGGCCGCCCGTAGACATCTTCCACCGCATGCCCCTGCTGCGTGACGAGGCGTCCGTCCGCCATCTGGATTTCGAACACGCCGAAGACCTCGCCCTCGCGCGGCCGCTGCATCACATGGCGCGCCTGTTCGGCGGCGCGCGCCAGCTCGCAGGCCGAAGCCGCCAGTATTTCCTGCGGCGTGCGGCCGATGATCGGCGTTCCCGGCGCAACCGCCCAGATGCGGGAAAAAGACGGGTTGCTGTAGACCACCCGGTTGTCGTGGCTCACGAAAAGTATGCCGATGTCCATCGCCGCGAGCAGCGCCGAGAGCCGCGCGTGTTCGTCCTGCTCGCGTGTCAGGTATTCGTGCTGCACCGCCTGCGCTTCGCGCAGCTCGGCTACCGTCATCTCCAGCCGCTGTTCGGCTTCCTTGCGCTGGGTGATGTCGCGAATGCTGATGCGAATGCCGATATAATGGCCGTGCGTGTCGTAAATCGGCCGCCAGTCGGCCGCCGCCCAGAACTCGGAGCCGTCCTTGCGGCGCGCGCGAAACTCGTAATCCTGGCCGCTGTTGCCGCGCAGCGCCCGGCGGATCTGGCGCACGGTGCGGCCGGCGTCCGCAGCACCGATGAAAGGCGCCGGGAAGTGTTCGGTGGCAAGGCATTCCTCGGGCGTATAGCCGAACATGTCGAGCACGCGGGGATTGATCCAGATCAGTCTGCCTTCCGGGCTGATCCACAGTTCGCAGTCGTAGCTGTAATCGGCGATGGCGCTGAACTTGGCCTCGCTTTCGGCAAGCGCCTTCACCCGGCCCTGCAATGCCGCCGCCATGGTGTTGAAAGCGTGGGTAAGCCGCCCCACCTCGTCGCGGCTTTCGACCGGCAGCCTCACGTTGAGGTCGCCCGCGGCGAGGCGCGCGCTGGCAGTGGTGAGCCGGGTGAGGTTGCGCGTGAGCCAGTAGGAAAGCGCCGTCATCGCGACCACGGACAGAAGCAGGGCAACGCCGCCGATCAGCAGATTGTCCCGGATCAGATCATCGCGCGCGGTCTCGAGAAACGTGGTCGCCAGCCCGAAACGCAACCTGCCCAGCACCTTGCCCGCACTCTCGATGCCGATCTCGGTGTTGAAATGCCCCTCCCCGTACCGGCCCGAGCGGAAGCTGATCGCGGCTTCGCGCGGCGGCAGCGGCCTGCCGCGGTCCCAGCCGCTGGCGGCGGCGATTTCGCCGTTGCCGTCGAACAGCACCAGATAGACGATGCCATTGTCGCGCCGCACGTTCTCCAGCACTTCCTGCAGGACCTTGTAGTCGCGCCTGGCGAGCGGCGCCGCCAGTGCCGCGTTGAGCAACTGCTTCTGTTCCTCGAGATGGACTTTGGTGCGCTCATTGAGCTTCTCGTCCATCACGCCGATGCCGTTGACGATCAGCAGCGTCAGCATGGCAATCTGCACGAAGGCGGTGGCGAGCAGCAGCCGGGTGCGCAGCGACAGCGTGATCGACAGGGCCTTCATGCGGACGGGACACTCATGGACATGGCGGGGGGCGTGAAGGCCGGATCAGAGCCGCTTGGTCAATACCACCGAGCGCCTCTGGTAGTTGTAGAGCTCGCGCTTGTGGCGGGGCAGCGCCTCGGGGCTGGTCTCGCTAAAGCCGCGCTCGACGAACCAGTGCTCGGCGCGCGTGGTCAGCACGAACAGCGTCTTGAGCTTCTGTTTGCGCGCCCGCGCCTCGATCTCCCGCAGCAGGCGTTCCCCCGCGCCGCTGCCGCGGAACTCCGGATGCACGGTCAGGCAGGCGAGCTCGCCGGCTTTTTCCTCGGCAAACGGATACAGCGCGGCGCAGCCGATCACCATGCGGTCGTGCTCGAGAACCACGAACCGCCCGATTTCCATTTCCAGCAGATCGCGGCTGCGCTTGACCAGCACGCCTTCGGCCTCGAGCGGTTCGATCAGACGCAGGATGCCGCCGATGTCGTCGATTCTCGCTTGGCGCAGAATCTGCAGCGGATCGGGCGACACCATGGTGCCTATGCCCTGATGCGTGAACAGCTCGAGCAACAGTCCGCCGTCGGTATGCCGCGAGATCAGGTGCGCGCGCTTGACCCCCTGCTGGCACGCGCGCAGTGCGCATGGCAGGTAAAGCCGCACATCGTCGTCGTGGTCGCCGTCGCGGGCGAGCAGCTGCTGCGCCTGTCGCGGCGTGAGCTCGCGCAGCAATTGCCCCCGCTTGCCGGTCACGCCGGCCGCGTCCATCAGGAAAACCAGCTTGTCGGCATGCAGTTCCACCGCCACCGCCTCGGCGATGTTTTCCAGCGCCAGATTGAAAATCTCGCCGGTGGGGGAATAACCGAGCGGAGACAACAGCACGAGCTCGCCATGGTCGAGACGGTCCCTGATCGCTGCCGCATGGATCTTGCGCACTTCGCCGGTATGCTGGAGATCGATGCCGTCGAGCACGCCTATCGGCCGTGCGGTGACAAAATTGCCGCTCGCGACGCGGATGTCGGCGCCCGCCATCGGCGAATTCGGCAGCCCCATCGAAAGCAGCGCCTCGATCTCGACGCGCAGCTTGCCGCTCGCCTCCTTGACACACTGCAGCGTGACCTCGTCGGTGACGCGCAGACCGCGCACATAGCGCGTGCGATGCCCGGTCTGTCTGAGCCGCGCATCGACCTGGGCCCGCACGCCGTGGACCAGCACCAGCCGCACCCCGAGACTCGCCAGCAGGTTGAGATCATGCGTCAGGCCGATGAACTTGCCGTCGGCCACCACCTCGCCGCCAAAGGCAATGACGAAAGTGCGGCCGCGAAAGGCATGGATGTAGGGCGCCGCCGCGCGGAACCATTGGACGAATTTCTCGGGAGAAGAGGGCGTCATCGATTCGGTAATGGTTATTTATCAATCCCATGTTATGCGAGAACGCGCCCCAGGAAAAGCGCGCCGCGAGCGCGGTTGCTCGCAGCGGAGCACGCGCGCTAGAAATCCCCCCACAGCGTCAGCATCGCACTCAAGGCCGCCAGCGCAGCGGTCTCGGTGCGCAAGACCCGCGGTCCCAGCCTGACCGGCGTGAAGCCCGCACCCTGCGCGTCCTGCCGCTCCTGCGGCGACAGGCCGCCTTCGGGACCTGCGAGCAGCATGACCGCGCCGGCCGGACGCGGCAGATCGTGCAGCGTGGTCTGCGCCTCAGGCGCGAGCAGCACCCGCAACGGCGCCGCTTCCCGCTGCCGCGCGAGCCACTCGGCAAAGCCGGCGACCGGCAGCACCTGCGGCACGCTGTTGCGCCCGCATTGCTCGCAGGCGGCGACCGCCACCGCCTGCCAGTGGGCAACGCGCTTCGCCGCGCGCTCGGCATCGAGCCGCACCACGCTGCGGCTCGTGGCAAGCGGCTGGATCCGCGCCACGCCCAGTTCGACTGCTTTTTGCACCGTGTAGTCCATGCGCTCGCCGCTCGAAATGCCCTGCGCGAGCGTCACCGCGAGCGGCGGTTCGCGATCGACCCTGCGCGGCTCTCCCGCATTGAGGGTGACGCCGGATTTGGCGATGCGCGCAATGACCGCATCGCGCTCCGTGCCGCGACCATCGAACAGGGTCACTGCATCGCCGGGCTGCAGACGCAACACGTGCGTCACATGGTGCGCCTCGGCGGGGCCGAGCACGCACACACCATGAGCGGCGGGTTCTGCAGGAAAATATATGCGAGTCAAAGACTTGGCGTCTGTCATGGTGTAAAATTATGCCACACGCCGCAGTGGCTTCGAAAATGCAGGCGGAATAGAATCGTGTTTTTTGCGGGGAAAGCGGTTTGAGAATCGTCATTCTGGGCGCGGGGCAGGTCGGCTCTTCGGTTGCCGAAAGCCTGGTGTCCGAAGCCAACGATATCACGGTCATCGATGTCGACCAGGCGCGCCTGAGAAAGCTGCAGGACCGTCTCGATCTGCGCACCGTAACCGGCAATGCCGCCCATCCCGCGGTGCTGGAGCAGGCCGGCGCGAGGGATGCCGACATGATCCTCGCCGTCACCCAGAGCGACGAAACCAACATGGTCGCCTGCAAGCTCGCCGCGACCATGTTCAACATCCCGACCAAGATCGCGCGCATCCGTTCGGCGGACTACCTCTCCCACCCGGAGATTTTCTCCCCTGAAAACTTCTCGATCGATCTTTCGATCTGCCCCGAGCAGGTGCTGACCGATTACATCGTCAAGCTGATCGAGTTTCCGGAAGCGCTGCAGGTGCTCGAGTTCGCCGGCGGCAAGGTGAGCCTGGTGGCGGTGCGCGCCTTCCATGGCGGACCGCTGGTCGGACACGAGCTGCAGTTCCTGCGCAAACACATGCCGCAGATCGACACGCGGGTGGCAGCCATTTTCCGCCACGACAGCCCGATCATCCCCGAAGGCGATACGGTGATCGAGGACGGAGACGAGGTGTTTTTCATCGCCGCCACCGAGAACATCCGCGGCGTGATGCGCGAGCTGCGGCGCATGGACAAACCGGTCAAGCGCGTCATGATCGGCGGCGGCGGCAACATCGGCCGCCGGCTCGCTACCGCGCTCGAGCGCAAATACGAAGTCAAGATCATAGAGTTCAACAAATCCGCCGCGGAACGCCTTGCCGCGGACCTGCGCAATGCGCTGGTGCTCACCGGCGACGTCACCGACGAGGAACTGCTCGAAACCGAGAACATCGGTGAAATGGACGTCTATTGCGCGCTCACCAACGACGACGAAACCAACATCATGTCCTCGCTGCTCGCCAAGCGCATGGGCGTGCGCAAGGTGATCGCGCTGATCAACCGCGGCTCCTATGTCAATCTGGTGCAAAGCGGCCAGATCGACATCGCGATCTCGCCGGCGCAGGCGACGATCGGCACCCTGCTCACCCACGTGCGGCGCGGCGACTGCGTCGCGGTGCACTCGCTGCGGCGCGGCGCCGCCGAATCGCTCGAGCTGGTGGCGCACGGCGACCCCAAATCCTCGAAGGTGGTCGGGCGGCGCATCGAGGAAATCGATCTGCCCAAAGGCACGACCATCGGCGCCATCGTGCGCCGGCACGAGCGCGCCGGCCCGAAAAACGGCGACGGCAAGGCGATCCACGACTATCAGGTGATCATCGCGCACCACGACACCATCATCGAGCCCGACGATCACGTGATCGTGTTCGTCGTCAACAAGCGCATGGTCGCCAGGATCGAAAAGCTGTTCCAGGTCGATCTCGGCTTCTTCTAGGCATACTCCGCCGCCCCGTTTCAGAACAATCCGTCCTCTGACTCCATGCAGCGCGTCGCCGTCGTCGTTCACGTCCTGGGCCTGGTGGTCATGATTTTTGGCGTAGCCATGCTGGCGCCGCTCGGCGTCGCCCTGTGGTACCGCGACTCCGCCATTTTCGCCTACGACGAAGCACTCGCCATCACCCTGGGCAGCGGCGGCGCAATGTGGCTTGCCACCTACCGCAAAAAAGGCGAGCTGCGGATCCGTGACGGCTTTCTGCTGGTCACGCTGGTCTGGTCGGTACTGCCGCTTTTTGCCGCGCTGCCGCTGATGTTTTACCTGCCGCAACTGTCCTTCACCGACGCCTATTTCGAGTGCATGGCCGGCCTGACGACCACCGGATCGACGGTACTCTCCGATCTCGACAAGCTGCCGCCTTCCATCAATTTCTGGCGTGCGCTGCTGCAATGGCTGGGCGGCATGGGAATCATCGTGCTGGCGGTGGCCATCCTGCCGCTGCTGGGCGTGGGTGGCCGTCAGCTCTACAAGGCCGAAACACCCGGTCCCATGAAGGACGCCAAACTCACTCCCCGCATCACCGAGACCGCCAAGGCGTTGTGGCTGGTCTATGTCGGCATCACCCTTGTCTGCGTGCTGAGTTACTGGGCCGCGGGCATGACCCCGTTCGATGCCTGGATCCACAGCTTCAGCACCATGAGCCTTGGCGGCTTTTCAAGCCATGATGCGAGCTACGGCTACTTCGATTCCCCGCTGATCGAAGGCATCGCCATCGTTTTCATGCTGCTCGCGGGCGTGAATTTCGCGACCCACTTCCTGGTCTGGCGCAGGAAAAGCCTCGCCCCCTACAAGCACGATGCCGAAGCGGTGCCGTTCGTCCTCATCACGCTCGCAAGCTGCGTGATGCTCGCCGTGTACCTGCTGGCAAACGGCGTCTACCCGGATTTCGCCACCGCGCTGCGCTACGCGAGTTTCAACACCGTGTCGATCGCGACCACCACCGGCTACGCCAATGCCGACTTCAACCTGTGGCCGGCCTTCGCCCCGCTGTGGATGCTGTTCCTGTGCAGCTTCGCCTCGTGCTCGGGCTCGACCGGCGGCGGCATCAAAATGATCCGTGCCAAGCTGCTGTTCCTGCAGGGCCTGCGCGAAATGGTCAAGCTCATCCATCCCCAGGCCCAGCTGCCGGTGAAAGTGGGCGAGGAGGTCATTCCCAACCGCATCGTGTTTGCGGTGCTGGCATTCATGTCGCTCTACGGCGCGAGCCTGCTGGTGATGACGTTTTTGCTGATCGCCTCGGGGCTCGATCTGACCACGGCGCTTTCGGCAGTCGTCGCCTCCATCAACAACACCGGCCCCGGCCTGAACGAGGTCGGCCCGGCGACCACTTACGCGTCGCTCAGCGATTTCCAGACCTGGGTGCTCTCGGCGGCGATGCTGGCCGGCCGGCTCGAGCTGTTCACCGTGTTCGTCGTTTTCACCCCCGCTTTCTGGCGCAAATAGGCACGCGCGGCAGATCCCGCCCCGGCCCCGCCGGAAACCGCATTGCACCCAAGGCCCGGGGCAAGGCGTTTTTCCCGATTGTGGCGGGGGTAGCCGGCATTTACAATACGAGTGCAATGCAGAAAATCAACCTCAGCCGGCACTTTCTGATCGCCATGCCCAACATGGTCGATCCGCATTTTTCCAAGACCCTGACGTTCGTTTGCGAACACAACGACCAGGGCGCGCTGGGCGTGGTGGTAAACCGGCTGATCGAAATGAATCTGCACAGCCTGCTCGAGCAGATCGGCATTTCCTTCGACGCCGATGTCGTCGAGCCGTTGCCGCTGCATTTCGGCGGACCGGTGCAGACCGACCGTGGTTTCGTACTGCACAGCCCGCCCGGCCAGTGGCAGTCGACGCTCGCCGTAAGCCCCGAAATCGGCCTGACCACTTCGAAAGACATTCTGCAGGCCGTCGCCCGCGGCGAGGGTCCGCGGCAGATGCTGGTCACGCTGGGCTACGCAGGATGGGCGCCGGGCCAGCTCGAGCACGAGCTCGCCCAGAATGCCTGGCTCACCGTGCCGGCCAGCGCCGAAGTGCTGTTTGAAATGCCGGCCGAGAAAAGGCTGGCGGCGGCGATGCGCCTGCTCGGCATCGATTACGCCAATCTCTCCGAACAGGCGGGGCACGCCTGAAAGCGGTGAAAGGTGAAAGGCAGAAACCGGCCTGCGTCCCGCGCACCACGCCGCGCACCGGCTCCGGCACCATCCTGGCGTTCGATTTCGGCGAAAAGCGCATCGGCGTTGCGGTCGGCGACACCGAAACCGGCCTCGCCCATCCGCTCACCACGATCGCGGCCGGCGACAATCGCTCGCGCTTTGCCGCCATCGCAGCCCTGATCGGCGAATGGCGACCGGTGTGCCTGGTGGTGGGATTGCCCGCCCACGCCGACGGCACCGAGCACGAGGTAAGCCGGCTCTGCCGCCGCTTCGCGCAGCGCCTCGAAGGACGCTTCGGCATCCCGACCCGCCTGGTGGACGAACGGTTGACCTCGCGCGCGGCCGAAGCCGCGCTGCGCGAGGCCGGCGCGCGCGGCAAAAAGCTCAAGGCCGCGCTCGACCAGGTCGCGGCGCAGGAAATCCTGGAAACCCATCTGGCTTCCCTGAAGCACAAAAGCGGCACAGCCCCTTAAGCTTGGCCGCAAGATGTGCTACTGTAGGAACTAGCTCAAGACCCAGAAAAACATGCCGGGCACTCCGCTACCCGATGCCGAGCAGCTGCTCAAGGCGCTCACCGACCAGATGCGGCCCGAAGTCGGGCCCGACACCGGTCTGATCGGCATTCATACCGGCGGCGTATGGCTCGCCGAGCGCCTGCACCGCGACCTCGGCCTCGAAGTCCCTCTCGGCACGCTCGACGTGTCGTTCTACCGCGACGATTACGAAAAAATCGGCCTGCACCGCGACGTCAAGTCCTCCAATATTCCGTTCGAAGTCGAAGGCCGCCACCTGATCCTGGTCGACGACGTGCTCTACACGGGGCGCACCATCCGCGCCGCCATGAACGAGCTGTTCGACTACGGACGCCCCGCGAGCATCAGGCTCGCGGCGCTGATCGACCGCGGCGGACGCGAATTGCCGGTGGCAGCGCAGTTCCTGGGAGCCACCGTCAGCGTGCCGCCCGGCTACAACATCGAACTGAAACGCGACGACGCCGGGCGCCTGAGCCTGGTGCTGCACGAAGGCTGAAACAGAAACGATGTGGCTCGATCCCGCAAACCCCCAGCTCAACAAGAACGGCGAACTGCATCATCTGCTCTCGCTGGAAGGGTTGCCGGCGGCGATCCTGTGGCAGATCCTCGACACCGCCAAATCGTTCGTCGGCGTCACCCGGCGTGAAGTGAAAAAAGTGCCGCTGCTGCGCGGCAAGGCGGTATTCAACCTGTTTTTCGAGCCCAGCACCCGCACCCGCACCACTTTCGAAATCGCGGCCAAGCGGCTGTCCGCCGACGTCATCAACCTCGCCATCGGCGTGTCTTCGCAGACCAAGGGCGAAAGCGTGCTCGACACCGTGGCCAATCTCGCTGCGATGCAGGCCGACATGTTCGTGGTGCGCCACGCCGCCAGCGGCGCTCCGTACCTGATCGCGCGCCACGTCGCGCCCGAAATCCACGTCATCAACGCCGGCGACGGGCGCCACGCGCATCCGACCCAGGGCCTGCTCGACATGTTCACCATCCGCCACTACAAGAAGGATTTTTCCAATCTGCGGGTGGCGATCATCGGCGACATCCTGCACTCGCGCGTCGCGCGCTCGCAGATCCACGCGCTCACCACCCTCGGCTGCCCCGAAATCCGCGTGATCGGCCCCAAGACCCTGCTGCCGAGCCACGTCGAAAACCTCGGCGTGCACGTCTACCACCAAATGCGCGAGGGCCTGAAGGGCGTCGACGTGGTGATGATGCTGCGGCTGCAGAACGAGCGCATGCAGGGGCCGCTGCTGCCTTCGGCGCAGGAGTTCTACAAATATTACGGGCTCACCGAGGACAAGCTCGCGCTCGCCAGACCCGATGCCATCGTGCTGCACCCCGGCCCGATGAACCGCGGCGTGGAAATCGATTCCAGCGTCGCCGACGGCAAGCAGTCGGTGATCCTGCCGCAGGTCACTTTCGGCATCGCGATCCGCATGGCGGTGATGAGCATCCTCGCGGGAAACTGACATAACAGGAAATGGAAAATAGGAAATAGGGAATAGCAAGAGTAAGAGCCCTGACACCACGCTTACGAGAGAAAATTCCCCGTTTCCTATTCCCTATTCCCCATGAAAATCCACATCAAAAACGGCCGGCTGATCGACCCCCGGAACGGCATTGACGCCCAGCGGGATCTGTTCATCGCCGCGGGCAAGGTCGTGGCCGTGGGCGAAGCGCCCAAGGGCTTCAGCGCCAACCGCGTGATCGACGCTGCGGGACTGGTGGTGTGCCCGGGACTGGTCGATCTCGCGGCGCGGCTGCGCGAGCCCGGTTTCGAATACATGGCGACGCTGGAATCCGAAATGCAGGCGGCGATCGCCGGCGGCGTCACGAGCCTCGCCTGCCCGCCCGACACCGATCCGCCGCTCGACGAACCCGGCCTGGTCGAAATGCTCAAATTCCGCGCCAAGAACCTCAATCAGGCACACGTCTATCCCGTCGGCGCGCTGACCCAGGCGCTCAAGGGCGAGCGGCTGACCGAAATGGCGGAGCTCGCCGATGCCGGCTGCGTCGCGTTCTCGCAGGCCGACGCGCCGCTCAGCGACAACCACGTGCTGCTGTGCGGCCTGCAATACGCCGCGACTTTCGGCTTCAGCGTCTGGCTGCGGCCGCAGGATGCAACGCTTGCGCGCAACGGCGTGGCCCACGACGGGCAGGTGGCAACGCGGCTCGGCCTGCCGGCGATCCCGGTCTCGGCCGAGACCATCGCGCTTTCCACCATCGTGCTGCTCGCGCGCGAAGCCGGCGCCCGCATCCATCTGTGCCGGCTCTCCAGCGCCGCGGGCGTGGAGATGGTGCGCGAGGCCAAGCGGCTCGGCATTCCGGTCACCTGCGACGTCGCCGCGCATCACGTGCATCTGTCCGAAATGGACATCGGCTATTTCGATCCCAACTGCCACCTCACGCCGCCGCTGCGCAGCGCGCGCGACCGCGACGCGCTGCGCCGCGCGCTCGCCGACGGCACGATAGACGCGATCTGCTCGGACCACACGCCGGTCGACGAGGACGTCAAGCAGCTGCCTTTCGCCGAAGCCGAGAGCGGCGCGACCGGCCTGGAACTGCTGCTGCCGCTCACTTTGAAATGGGCCGAGGAAAACGCCGTCGCGCTGCCCGCCGCGCTCGCCAGGATCACCACCGACGCGGCGCGCGTCCTCGGCATCGACGCCGGCCATCTCAGCGCCGGCTGCGCCGCTGACATCTGCATTTTCGATCCCGCGCATTACTGGAAAGTCGAGCCCGCCGCGTTGAAAAGCCAGGGCAAGAACACGCCTTTCCTCGGCCTCGAGCTCAAAGGCCGGGTGCGCCACACGCTGGTCGAAGGCCAGATCGTCTACGAGTCGAAATAGCCGCCGGCTGTTTTAGATTATCTTTTAAAATCAATGTGTTACTATATGGCCGTGAGCCTGCGGGCCGCGGTCTGCTAAACTTCGTCCCCTTCGCTTCGTCCCCTTCACCGTTCAACCGTGGACTGATCACTCGCTCATGAATCCTTTGCTCGATTTTTCGGGGCTGCCCCGTTTCGCCGATTTCAAGCCGGAATACGTGACGCCGGCGGTCGATCAGCTGCTGCAGGAAAACCGCGCGCTGGTCGCGCAACTCGTCTCCGACGCGGTGCCGGCAACGTGGCGCGATTTCGTCGAACCGCTGGAAGACGCCAACGAGAGACTCGGCCGCGCGTGGGGCGAGGTCGCGCATCTCAACGCCGTGATGAACAGCCCGCAGCTGCGCGAAGTCTACAACGCCAATCTTCCCAAAATCACGCAGTACTACAGCGAGCTGTCGCAACACGAAGGGCTGTTCGGCAAATTCAAGGCGCTGCACGCCAGCGCCGAGTTCGCGACGCTGTCCCGCGCCCAGTGCAAGATCATCGAAAACGAGCTGCGCGATTTCCGCCTCGGCGGCGCCGAGCTGCCCGCCGCCGGCAAAAAACGCTTCATGGCGATCCGCGAGCGCCTGTCGCAACTGTCGTCGCGCTTCAGCGACAATCTGCTCGACGCCACCAACGCCTTTGCCCATTACGTCACCGACGAAAAAACGCTCGTCGGCATTCCGGAAGACGTGCTCGCCGCGGCGCGCGCGGCGGCACAGGCCGAAGGCAGGCCCGGCTGGAAATTCACGCTGCACGCGCCCTCGTATCTGCCGCTGCTGCAGTACGCCGACGATCGCGGCCTGCGCGAGCTCATGTATCGCGCCTACGTGACGCGCGCCTCGGAATTCGGCAAGTCCGAATGGGACAACACGCCGCTCATCGCCGAAATCGTCAAATTGCGCCGGGAAATGGCGCGCCTGCTCGGTTTCGACAACTACGCCGAATACTCGCTCGCCCCGAAAATGGCCGAATCTCCCCGCCAGGTTCTCGATTTTCTGAACGAACTCGCCGCGCGCGCCCGACCCTATGCCGAGCGCGATCTCGCGGAGCTGACGGCCTTCGCGCGCGACGAGCTGCGCCTCGACAAGCTCGAGGCGTGGGATCTCGCCTACGTTTCGGAAAAGCTGCGCATCGCGCGCTATGCGTTCTCCGACCAGGAAGTGAAACAGTATTTCCCCGAAACGACGGTGCTGCCCGGCATGTTCAAGCTGACGGAAACGCTGTTCGGCGTGGCGATCGCGCCGAGCGAGGCGCCGACGTGGCATCCCGACGTGCGTTTTTTCTCGATCCGCGACCGGGAAGGTGTGCTCGTCGGGCAATTCTACGCCGATCTCTATGCCCGGCCGTCGAAACGCGGCGGCGCCTGGATGGACGAGGCGATCACGCGCCGGCGCAAAAACGGCGGCGTGCAGACGCCGGTCGCCTATCTCAACTGCAACTTCTCGGCGCCGGTCGGCGGCAAGCCGGCGCTATACACGCACGACGAAGTGATCACGCTGTTCCACGAATTCGGCCACGGCCTGCACCATCTGCTCACGCGCGTCGATTACCTCGGCGTGTCGGGAATCAACGGCGTGGAATGGGATGCCGTCGAACTGCCGAGCCAGTTCATGGAAAACTTCTGCTGGGAATGGGAAGTGCTGGCGCCGATGACGCGCCACGTCGAAACCGGCGCGGCCCTGCCCCGGCCGCTGTTCGAAAAAATGCGCGCCGCCAAAAATTTCCAGAGCGGGCTCGCCACCGTGCGCCAGATCGAGTTCTCGCTGTTCGACCTGCACCTGCATTACGATTTCGATCCCGACGGTAGCAGGACCGCGCTGCAACTGCTCGACGAGGTGCGCGCGCGCGTCGCGGTCATCATTCCTCCCGCCTACAACCGCTTCCCCAACAATTTCTCGCACATTTTTGGCGGCGGTTACGCCGCCGGCTATTACAGCTACAAATGGGCGGAAGTGCTGTCGGCGGACGCCTACAGCCTGTTCGAGGAAAACGGCGTGCTCGATCCCGCGACCGGCAAACGTTTCCGGGATGAAATCCTCGCCGTCGGCGGCAGCCGTCCCGCGCTCGAATCCTTCGTCGCCTTCCGCGGCCGCGAACCGACGATAGACGCGCTGCTCAGGCACAACGGCATGGTCGGGACCGGGACCTGATGTTCGCGGCGGCGCCATGAAGATCGCCACCTGGAACGTCAATTCGCTCAAGGTGCGTCTGCCGCAGGTGCTCGACTGGCTGGCGAGGCAGCGGCCCGAGGTGCTGTGCCTGCAGGAAACCAAGCTCGAAGACGCCAGTTTCCCGGCCGCCGCCTTCAACGAGGCCGGTTACCAGGTTTTGTTCAGCGGGCAGAAAACCTACAACGGCGTGGCGATCGTGAGCTGCGCCGCCGCGAGCGAACCCGTGACCGCGATCCCCGGCTTCGACGATCATCAGAAGCGCGTGCTCGCCGCGACGGTCGACGGCGTGCGCATCGTCTGCGTCTACGTGCCGAACGGCGAGAGCGTCGGTTCCGACAAATACCAGTACAAGCTGAAGTGGCTCGCCGCGCTCGGCGACTGGCTCGCCCGGGAACTGCAGCGCTTTCCGCGACTTGCGGTGCTGGGCGATTTCAACGTCGCGCCCGAGGAGCGCGACGTGCACGATCCCGCGCTGTGGGAAGGTCGCGTGCTGTTCAGCAAGCCCGAGCGCGACGCCTTCGCCGCGCTGCTCGCGACGGGACTGAAGGACGCGTTCCGGCTTTTCGACCAGCCCGCGGGATCCTTCACGTGGTGGGATTACCGCCTGAATGCGTTTCGCCGCAAGATGGGCCTGCGCATCGACCACATCCTGCTTTCCGCCGCGCTCGCACGAGCGTGCACCGCCTGCACCATCGACCTCGAGCCGCGCCAGGCCGAGCGCCCGTCGGACCACGCGCCGGTCATCGCCACGCTCGCGCCTTGAGCGGCCGGTTTCGGCGGCTCACGTTTCCTTGTCGCCGTCGATGCCGAGTTCCTGGATCTTGCGGGTGAGGGTGTTGCGCCCCAGTCCCAGCAGATGTGCGGCCTCGATGCGCCGCCCGCCGCTGTGGGCGAGCGCCTTCACGATCAGCGCCTTTTCGAAACGGCGCGCGAGCTCGTCCATGATCCCGGTCGCGCCGCGGGCGAAAAGCGCCTCGGCCTCGCGTTGCAGCGAAACGACCCAGTCCTGCGCCGGCGGCGCCGCCGCGTCGAGCCTGAACTCCGGCGGCAGATCCTTGATTTCGATGGTCGTGCTGGGCGCCATGACCGTGAGCCAGTGGCAGAGGTTTTCGAGCTGCCGCACGTTGCCGGGAAAATCCTGCGCACCGAGGTACTTGAGCGTCGCTTCCGACAGGCGCTTCGCCTCGACGCCGAGCTCGCGCGCGCTTTTCTGCAGGAAATGGCGGACGAGCAGCGGAACGTCCTCGCGCCGCTCCCTGAGCGCGGGCAGCCGCAGGCGAATCACGTTGAGCCGGTGAAACAGGTCTTCGCGGAACAGACCCTGCTTGACGCGCGCTTCGAGATCCTGGTGGGTGGCGGCGATCACGCGCACGTTGGCCCTGATCGGCTGATGCCCGCCCACGCGATAGAACTGGCCGTCCGACAGCACGCGCAACAGCCGCGTTTGCAGCTCGGGCGGCATGTCGCCGATCTCGTCGAGGAACAGGGTGCCGCCCTCGGCCTGTTCGAAGCGGCCGCGGCGCGTGCTCTGCGCGCCGGTGAACGCGCCGCGCTCGTGCCCGAACAGCTCGGACTCGAGCAGCTCCCGCGGAATGGCCGCGGTATTGATCGCGATGAACGGCCGGCCGGCGCGCGGGCTGTGCCGGTGCAACGCGCTCGCCACCAGCTCCTTGCCGGTTCCCGATTCGCCCGTGATCAGCACCGTCGCGTGCGACTGCGCGAGCCGGCCGATGGCGCGGAACACTTCCTGCATCGCCGGCGCCTGCCCGAGGATCTCCGGCGCCGTCTCACCGGTTTCGGGCACGCCTTCCTGCTGCACGCTTTCCTCCATCGCGCGGCGGATGAGCTCGACCGCATGATCGACATCGAAAGGCTTGGGCAGGTACTCGTAGGCGCCGCCCTGGAAGGCGCTCACCGCGCTTTCGAGATCGGAATACGCGGTCATGATGATCACCGGCAGCGCGGGATGGCGCGCTTTCACCTGCTGCAGCAGCTCGAGGCCCGAGCCGCCGGGCATGCGGATGTCGCTCACCACCACCTGCGGCGTCTCGGTCTCGAGCGCGGCGAGCGCTTCCTGTGCCGAAGGAAAAGTCCTGAAAGCGATATCCTCCCGCGCGAGCGCCTTCTCGAACACCCAGCGTATCGAGCGGTCGTCGTCTATGATCCAGACCGGTTTCATAAGTTCAGTGAACGGTGAATGGTGAATGGTGAATGGTGAAATGCCTGATGTGCCGTCCATTCACCATTTACCGTTTACCGTTTGCCATCTCTTCGACCGGCAGCAGCACCGTGAAACAGGTGTTGCCCGGCGCGCTCTCGAAAGTGATGGTGCCGTGGTGCTGGGCGATGAAATTCTGGGCGAGCGTGAGACCGAGGCCGCTGCCGCCTTCGCGCCCCGACACCAGCGGATAAAAAATCCGCTCGCGGATGTCCGGGGGAATGCCCGGACCGTTGTCGCGGATTTCCAGCACCAGCGCGTGGCGGTAGCGTTTACGCGCGAGCGTCACCTGGCGCGCGATGCGCGTCCTCAGCACGATCTCGCCCCCGCTGCCGGCAGCGGGCAAGCCGCCGGCAAGCGCCTGCGCCGCGTTGCGCACGATGTTCAGCACTGCCTGGATCAGCTGCTCCCTGTCGCCTTTCAGCAAAGGCAGGCTGGTGTCGTAATCGCGGCGTATCGCCATGCCCGGGTATTCGGCGAGAATCACGCTGCGCACCCGCTCGAGCACTTCGTGCAGATTGACTGGCGCGGTTTGCGGCAGGCGGTGGGGAGTGAGCAGCCGGTCCATCAGCGCCTGCAGCCGGTCGGCCTCCTTCATGATCACCTGCGTGTATTCGTGCAGATTGGGACGCTCGAGCTCGCGGTCGAGCAGCTGCGCCGCGCCGCGGATGCCGCCGAGGGGATTCTTGATTTCGTGCGCGAGATTGCGAATGAGCTCGCGCTGGGCCTCGCTCTGGTCGAGCAGGCGCTCTTCGCGTTCGATTTTGAGCTGCTGCTCGATATGGCGGAATTCGAGCAGCAGGCTTCCGGCCTCGGCGCCGAGCTCGACCGGCGTGACGGTGCAGGAAAGCCGGAACTTGCGGCCGGCGACGCCGAGTTCGAAGTCGTGCTCGATATAGCTGCAGTGGTTGGCGCGTGCATAGTCGATCGCCGCGGCGAGCGTGCCGCTGTCGGAAAACAGCTGGTCGAGCGCGATGCCGGCAACGTTCTTGCTGTTGAGCTCGAACAGGTTCTCGGCTGCGAGATTCAGGTAACGCACGGTCCGCTCCCTGTCCACCATCATCACGGCTGTCGCGAGCAAGTCCAGGCCGGAAAGCGCCGCTGATGTCATTTTGACTTCACTCCAGACCGTGGCATTAGCAAGAACCGCGCCAAACTTCGCGGCAACACCTCGCACGGGAAGCGTCCGCCGCTGCCGCGCCTCACCTGCTGCGCGCGGCTATTTGAGGTTCGCCAGTTCTTTCCTGAGATGGGCGATATTGTCTTCGTGCAGCCTGACTTCCTTGCGATACGGCTCGAGACGGTCGAGCACGCGCTGATAGTTGCGCTCGCCGCCCAGCCGCACGGCTTCCTGCTCGGCGAGTTTTTTGCGCGCCTCGTCGAGCAGCTTCTGCTCGTTCGCCAGTTCCTCTTCCAAGATGCGGCGCCGGTCGCCGTCGCGCTGCTTTTGCGTTTGCGCGTCGACGCTGGGAAAATTCGCCGGCGCAGGCGCCCGCCGGCTTTCCTGGCGCGGCGCAGGCGGGGAAACCACCGGCGCAGGCGCGATATTCATCGCCTTGCAGCCTTTGGCTTCGGCCTTGATGTTGGTGAAACGCTTGTTGCCGTTCTGGTCGATGCACTCGTAGATTTCCGCGCGCGGCGCGGAAGTCGCCCATGCCAGCAGCAACGCTCCCGCGGACAGAATTAACAAGTTGATTTTAAACAACTTTTTTAGCACGCCGCCGCCCCGCCTCGCCAGGGAAGTCACCATGGTTGCAGTCTAAGCCACCCGGCCCGGATTGGCAATGCACCCAAATGGTGCACGAAAACCGGCCGCGCCGGGAAACCGCCGAAGACGAAAAACGCCGCGCGGATGCCCGCCATGACGGGCGGCGCGGCGTTTTTGCACGGCCCCGGACCGTTGCCGCAGCTTGCCTGCGGCAGGCTCCTACAGGCTGTAATAGAGCTGGAACTCGACCGGATGGGTGGTCATGCGAAACAGCGTGACCTCCTCCATCTTGAGCGCGATGTAGGCGTCGATCATATCATTCGAGAACACGCCGCCGCGCGTCAGGAATTCGCGGTCGCGGTCGAGATAATCGAGCGCCATGTCGAGCGAAGAACACACGTTGGGCACCTTCTTCGCCTCTTCGGGAGGCAGATCGTAGAGGTTCTTGTCGATCGGGTCGCCGGGATGGATCTTGTTCTGGATGCCGTCGAGACCGGCCATCATCATCGCGGTGAACGCCAGGTACGGATTCGCCGTCGGATCCGGGAAACGCACTTCGATGCGGCGCGCCTTGGGATTCGTCACGTACGGGATGCGCACCGAAGCCGAGCGGTTGCGCGCCGAGTAGGCGAGATTGATCGGCGCCTCGAAACCGGGGACCAGCCGTTTGTAGGAGTTGGTGCCGGGATTGGTGATCGCGTTGAGGGCGCGGGCGTGCTTGATGATGCCGCCGATATAATAGAGCGCGAGCTCGGACAGCCCGGCATAGCCGTTGCCGCTGAACAGGTTCTGCCCGTTTTTCCACAGCGACTGGTGCACGTGCATGCCCGAACCGTTGTCTCCGACCACCGGCTTGGGCATGAAGGTCGCGGTCTTGCCGTAGGAGTGCGCGACGTTGTGCACGGTGTACTTGAGGATCTGCATCCAGTCGGCGCGCTTCACCAGCCTCTCGTACTTGGTGCCGATCTCGCACTGGCCGGGCGCCGCCACCTCGTGGTGATGCACCTCGACTTCGACGCCCTGTTCCTCGAGCGCGAGGCACATCGCGGAACGGATGTCCTGCAGCGAATCCACCGGCGGCACCGGGAAATAGCCGCCTTTGACCGGCGGACGGTGGCCCATGTTGCCGCCCTCGAATTCCTCGGCGGTGGCCCACGGCGCTTCCTCGCTCTTGATTTTCACGTAGGAGCCGGACATGTCGACGTTCCAGGTGACCGAATCGAACACGAAAAATTCGGGCTCGGGGCCGAAGTAGGCGGTGTCACCGATACCGGTCGATTTGAGATAGGCCTCGGCACGCTTGGCGATGGAACGCGGATCACGGTCGTAGCCCTTGCCGTCCGCCGGCTCGACCACGTCGCAGGTCAGGATCAGCGTCGGCTCGTCGGTGAAAGGATCCAGGCGCGCCGTCTCCGGATCGGGCATCAGCAGCATGTCGGAAGCCTGTATGCCTTTCCAGCCGGCGATCGAAGAGCCGTCGAAAGCATGGCCGTCGCTGAACTTGTCTTCTCCGAACGCCTTGACGGGCACCGACACGTGCTGTTCCTTGCCACGGGTATCGGTGAAGCGGAAATCAACGAATTTGACTTCGTTGTCCTTGACCATTTTCATTACTTCGGCGGCGGATGCCATTTATTTCTCCTGAACGAAAGAGTGAAACGGAATTTGCAATAAAAAACCAGATTCGGGGATGAGCACGAAACATGCCAGAGGTTTTGGCAAAGAAAGTATTGTGCCACAAGGGATTTGAATAGCGCACAAAATTTGTGCGCGCACCCTCATGGTGCGCGTGATGATTTTCGCGCACCGTTTTGGTGCGCGAAAGTTGCTGGCATAATGAAATGCGTTCACGATACGATCTTCCGGTCTTCCCCGCGGACACCGGCCGCCAAGACACGCCGTTTACCGAAAGAACATCATGGAAACAGACGAGATCCTGAAAACCGCCCGCGACAGGGCGCGGCAAATGAACCTGCCTTACGAAGGCGCGCTGCTGCCCGCCGAAGCCTACCGGCTGTGGAAAGAATTGCCCGGTGCCCGCCTGGTCGATGTCCGCACGCGCGCCGAATGGGACTGGGTCGGGCGCATTCCGGGCGCGCTGGAAATCGAAATGCTCACCTACCCCGGCAGCCGGCCCAATCCGGACTTCCTGCGGGAACTCGAGGAAAAAGTCGACAAAAACGCGCCTCTGATGTTCATCTGCCGCAGCGGCGGCCGCTCGCACACCGCCGCGATCCTCGCGACGCAGGCCGGCTATGCGAAATGCTACAACGTGCTCGAAGGTTTCGAAGGCGACAAGGACGCCGCAGGCCATCGCAACACCCGCGGCGGATGGCGCGTGGCGGGCCTGCCGTGGGTGCAAGGTTAAGGCCACATCGACTACGACCAGTCGACCAGGCCCGTGTAGCCGGTCGCGAGCACCACCAGGCCGAAGGCGATGCGATACCAGGCGAAAACGCTGAAATCGTGGCGGCTGATGTAGCGCAGCAGGCCGCGCACCGCGAAAAACGCGCTGACGAACGAGGCCGCGAAACCGACTGCAAACATGCCGACGTCATCGACGTGCAGCAACACGCGATTCTTGTACACATCGTAGAACGTTGCGGCGAACATCGTCGGCACCGCGAGAAAAAAGGAAAATTCGGTCGCGGCCTTGCGCGACATGCCGAAAAACAGCCCGCCGATGATGGTCGCGCCCGAGCGTGAAGTGCCGGGGATCAGCGCGAGCGCCTGCGCGCAGCCGACCTTGAGCGCGTCGCGCCAGCGCATGTCGTCGACCTCCCTGATCGTGACCGTATGCTGCCGCCGCTCGGCCCACAGGATCAGCAGCCCGCCGGCGACGAGCGCCAGCGCCACCGGCAGCGGATGAAACAGCACGCGCTTGATGCCGCCGTGAAACAGGAGACCGAGCAGCGCCGCGGGCAGGAAGGCGACCAGCAGATTGGACACGAAACGCCGCGCCGCGGGCTCGCGCGCAAAACCCGCGACCACGCCGGCGAAACGCGCGCGGTATTCCCAGCACACCGCGAGGATGGCGGCGAGCTGGATCACGATCTCGAACACCTTGCCCTTGTCGTCGTTGAAGCCGAGCAGATCGCCGACGACGATCAGGTGCCCGGTGCTCGAAACCGGCAGGAATTCGGTGAGGCCCTCGACGATGCCGAGGATCAGGGCCTTGAGATAGAGTGCGGGGTCCATGAGCAAGGCGCCATTCTACGCGATCCTGGGGAGCGGGCGATGGGTGCGAGGGTAAAAGGTGTGGGAGGGAGCTTGCCCCTGATCGCCAACAAGCCGGCTCCCACAGGAGAACCGGGGAAAGGGGAATGGGGAATGGGGAATGGGTTCACCCTTCACCCTTCACCCTTCACTTCCCTAGTGGGAGGGGGCTTGCCCCCGATCGTGGCCGCTTACTCGTAACGCAGCGCCTCGATCGGCAGCAGCCGCGATGCCTTGCGCGCCGGGTAGAAACCGAAAAACACGCCAATGGCGGCGGCGAAACCGGCCGCGAGCACGACCGCTTCGGCGCTCACCTGCACGCGCCATCCGGCAAAGTGGCCGATCGCGTAAGAGCCGCCCGCGCCCAGCACGATGCCGCACAGGCCGCCGATCAGCGCCAGCGTCACCGCCTCGACCAGGAACTGCGAAAGAATGTCGCGCCCGCGCGCGCCGACCGCCATCCTGAGGCCGATCTCGCGGGTGCGCTCGGTCACCGAGACCAGCATGATGTTCATGATGCCGATGCCGCCGACCAGCAGCGACACCGAAGCGACCGCCGCCAGCAGCAGCGTCATCACGCGGCTCGACTCCTCGCGCGCCCCCAGCACCTCGGAGAGGTTGCGCAGCGTGAAATCGTCTTCCTGGCCGGGTTGCAGGCGGTGACGCTGGCGCAGCAGCTTCCTGATCTCGCTCTCGGCTTCGGCCATGTCGGCGCCCTCGCGGATCTTGATCGAGATCGATCCCACCGAGCGCTGCTTGGCGGCGGTGCCGCCCAGCACGCGGTTGCGCGCGGTGGCGATCGGCATCAGCACGACGTCGTCCTGGTCCTGGCCCATCAGGCTCTGCCCCTTGCGCTCCAGCGTACCGATCACCTGCATCGGCACCTTGCGCACCCGGACCACCTGGCCGACGGGATCGGCATCGCCGAACAGATTGCGCGCGACCGTCTCTCCCAGCAGCACCACCTTGCCCGAGCCGGTGACGTCGGACGGATCGAAACCCTTGCCCGAGGCGATCGTCCAGTTGCGCGCTTCGAAATACTCGGGAGTGACGCCGTAGAATACCGTCGACCAGTTGTTGTTCCCCGCCACCACCTGGCCCGTTCCGCGCAGTGCCGGCGCCGCCGCCTGGACGTCGGCCACCTCGCGCCGTATCGCGTAGGCGTCTTCCTCGGTGAGCGAGGAGCGCGACCCCGCGCCCATCCGCACCCCGCCCGAAGTGACGGAGCCCGGCAGCAGGATGATCAGATTCGAGCCGAGGCTCTTGATCTGTTCCTCGACCTGCGCCTGCGCGCCGGCGCCCACCGCGATCATGGTGATCACCGCCGCCACGCCGATGATGATGCCGAGCATGGTAAGAATGCTGCGCAGCTTGTTCACGCGCAGCGCGCGCAGCGCGATGCGGATGCTGGCGACCCAGGTCACGCCGCCGCCTCGAGACCGCGCAGCAGCGCCAGCGCGTCGGCCGGCTGCGCGTTGCGCGCATCGTCGACCACGCGGCCGTCACGAAAGCTCACCACGCGCGAGGCGAATGCTGCGATGTCACGCTCGTGCGTCACCAGCACCACCGTCATTGCGCCGCGATTGAGCTGTTGCAGCAACCCCATCACTTCGAAACTGGTGCGCGAATCGAGTGCGCCGGTGGGCTCGTCGGCGAGGATCAGCACCGGATCGTTCACCAGCGCGCGCGCGATCGCCACCCGCTGCTGCTGGCCGCCCGACAGCTGCGCCGGGTGATGGCCGGCGCGTTCGGCCAGGCCGACCTCGGCCAGCCGCGCGAGCGCCTTCGCGTGCCGCTCCTGCGCCGGAACCCGGCTGTAGAGCAGCGGCAGCTCGACGTTTTCCAGCGCGGAGGTGCGCGGCAGCAGATTGAAGTTCTGGAACACGAAACCGATCCTGCGGTTGCGGATCGCGGCGAGCGCGTCGCCGGAAAGCTCCGACACCTTGTCGCCCGCGAGCCAGTAATCGCCGCCGGTCGGCGAATCGAGGCAGCCCAGCAGATTCATGAAAGTCGACTTGCCCGATCCCGACGGCCCCATCACCGCCACAAACTCGCCGGCCGCGATTTCGATCGACACCTCGCGCAACGCCGTCACGGTGTAGCTCTCCATGCGATACACCTTGGTGAGGTTGCGGGTGACGATCAGGGGTTCGGTCATGGGCGAGGGGCAAAGGCGACAGCAAACATTTTACTCATTACTCATCACCGGTTCTGGCGCCAGCGATCGGGGGCAAGCCCCCTCCCACGAGAAAAGAAAAGCATGTGCCGGTGGGAGCCGGCTTGCCGGCGATCGGGGCAAGCTCCTTCCCACAAAACTTCCCCGCCGCCCATTAACCATCACCCATCGCCATCCTTAAAATCCGAAGCGCGGTCCGCTCGCAGGCTGGGCGCGCCCCTTGCCGGCCTCCGCGGTGCCGACGATCACTTCCATGCCTTCGGTCAGCTCGCCCGCCAGCACTTCGCCGTGGGTGCCGTCGGTGAGTCCCACGCGCACGGTGAGCGGCTGGGGCTTGCCGTCTCGGCCGAGGATCCAGACGCGGCCGCCGCTCGCGCCGCCCGCCGCGCGCGCCGCCGTCATCTCCTCGTAACGCTTGCGCTGCTCGGGATTGAGGATTTCCGCGATCCGTGCGCGCGATTCGGCGCGCAGGCGCTCGGCCTGTTGCCGTCGCTCGTTCTGGTCCTCGGTATTGATCGCCCTGATCCTGTCGCGAGTCTCGTTGAATATGGCTTCGAGCTTCGCCTGCTGGGCGGCGTCGAGGCCGAGTTCCTTCACCAGCCTGTCGCGCGCCTGCGCCCCCTGCTGCCCGCCGCCCTTGGCGGACGGCGCCTCCGCAGCCGGCAGGCGCGCATCCGCCACGCCGGCAGGCCGGAAACGCAAGGCGGCGTTGGGAACCTTCAGCACGCCCTGACGCGTGTCGACCACGATACGCACGTTCGCCGTCATCCCCGGCAGCAGAATGAGATCGGGGTTGGGCGCCGAAACCACGGCGATATAGGTGACGACGTTCTGCACCACCTGCGGCGCCTTGCGCACCTGCACCACCTTGCCGGAAAACGTGCGTCCGGGAAAGGAATCGACAGTGAACGTGGCTTCCTGGCCGACGCGCACGCGCCCGACCTCGGCTTCGTCGATCGAAGTGTCCACCTGCATGTCGGTGAGATTGCGCGCGATCAGGAATAGCGTCGGCGCCTGCAGGCTCGCGGCCACCGTCTGGCCGGCGTCGACGCTGCGCGAAATCACGACACCGTCGACCGGCGCCTTGATCGCCGTGTGTTCGAGATCGACCTTCGCTGCGGCGAGCTGCGCTTCGCGCTGCCTCACCACCGCCTGGGAGTTGCGCACCTGCGCTTCGCCCACGCCCAGCTGCGCCTCGGCCGTTTTCAGCTGTTCCCGTGCGATCTCGAACGCCGCCTGGGATTTGTCGCGGACCGCCGCCGACACGAAATTCTTTTCGAACAGCGCCTGGTTGCGCTGGAAATCGCGCTGCGCATCGAGCACGCTCACCCTCGCGCGCGAGACCTCGGCGCGCAGCGCCGCGACATTGGCGAGCTGGGTCAGCACCGCGGCGCGAGTCGCTTCGAGATCGGCGAGCGCCTGGTTCACGCGCAGCTGGAAAGGCTCGGGGTCGATGCGCGCGATGAGCTGCCCTTTGCTGACCTGCGAATTGTAGTCGACGTAGATTTCCTTGACCTGACCCGACACCTGGGA
Source organism: Burkholderiales bacterium (assembly GCA_046313915.1). GTDB lineage: Bacteria > Pseudomonadota > Gammaproteobacteria > Burkholderiales > SG8-41 > CAKKQX01. The sequence goes on from JBKBXX010000003.1 coordinate 46,820, forward strand.
GCCCACCTGCACCGACACCACCGGGTTGAGCGTGCCGGTGGCCGACACCGCCGCGACGATGTTGCCGCGCTCGATTTTCGCCAGACGATAGGCCGGCGCCGGCTTCGCGCCCCACAGCAGGTAGGCGGCAGCGGCAGCGGCTGCAAGCAGCAAACCGCCGATGAGATGGAAATGGCGTCGGGTCATGGGGCGGGGAAATGCTCGCACAAAGCGAGCATTCTACAGGGCGCTTCGTCAAGCGTGCAGATGGGGATTGTAACCAGGTGTTACCGGCGATCTGCTGTGATTCATCATCGGGGGCAAGCCCCCTCCCACAGGTGATGAGTAAATCATTGAACTCATCACCACCGGGTCGCGCCTGGGGAGCCAAGCGCGCCCGGCTTTCCCTTACAGCTTGCGGTAGATCTCGGCGCCGCGCTCGACGAATTCCTGCGCTTTTTCCTGCATGCCTTTCGCCAGCGCCTCGGCTTCGGAGACGCCCTGCTTCTCGGCGTATTCGCGCACGTCCTGGGTGATTTTCATCGAACAGAAATGCGGGCCGCACATCGAGCAGAAATGCGCGATCTTGGCGCTGTCCTTGGGCAGCGTCTCGTCGTGAAACTCGCGCGCCTTGTCCGGATCGAGGCCGAGATTGAACTGGTCTTCCCAGCGGAACTCGAAGCGCGCCTTGGACAGCGCGTTGTCGCGGATCTGCGCGCCGGGGTGCCCCTTGGCGAGGTCGGCCGCGTGCGCGGCGAGCTTGTAGGTGATGATGCCGTCCTTGACATCATTCTTGTTGGGCAACCCCAGGTGCTCCTTGGGCGTGACGTAGCACAGCATCGCCGTGCCGTACCAGCCGATCAGCGCCGCGCCGATGCCCGAAGTGATGTGATCGTAGCCGGGCGCAATGTCGGTGGTGAGCGGCCCCAGCGTGTAGAAAGGCGCTTCGCTGCATTCCCGCAACTGGATGTCCATGTTCTCCTTGATGAGCTGCAGCGGCACGTGGCCGGGGCCTTCGATCATCACCTGCACGTCGTGCTTCCAGGCAATTTTCGTGAGCTCGCCGAGCGTGCGCAGCTCGCCCAGCTGCGCCTCGTCGTTGGCGTCGTAGATCGAGCCGGGACGCAGCCCGTCGCCCAGCGAGAACGCGACGTCGTAGGCTTTCATGATCTCGCAGATGTCCTCGAAGTGCGTGTAGAGGAAGCTCTCCCGGTGATGCGCGAGGCACCACTTGGCCATGATCGAGCCGCCGCGTGAAACGATGCCGGTCATGCGCCTGGCCGTGAGCGGCACGTAGCGCAGCAGCACGCCGGCGTGGATGGTGAAATAGTCCACGCCCTGCTCGGCCTGCTCGATCAGCGTGTCGCGGTAAATCTCCCAGGTGAGCTCCTCGGCCCTGCCGTCGACTTTTTCCAGCGCCTGGTAGATCGGCACCGTGCCGATCGGCACCGGAGAATTGCGAATGATCCATTCGCGCGTCTCGTGGATGTGCTTGCCGGTGGACAGGTCCATCACCGTGTCGCCGCCCCAGCGGATCGCCCAGGTCATTTTCTCGACTTCCTCGCCGATCGAGGAGCCGAGCGCCGAATTGCCGATGTTGGCGTTGATCTTCACCAGGAAATTGCGGCCGATGATCATCGGCTCGGACTCCGGATGGTTGATGTTGGCGGGGATGATGGCGCGGCCGCGCGCCACTTCGTCGCGCACGAATTCGGGAGTGATTTCGGCCGGGATGGCGGCGCCGAAAGACTGGCCCGGATGCTGGCGCGCCATCAGTTCGGCGAGCCGCGCGCCGTGCGGACCCGCGGCCCTGAGCGACTCGAGGTATTCGCGGCGGCGCAGGTTCTCGCGGATGGCGACGAATTCCATTTCGGGCGTGATCATGCCGTGGCGCGCGTAATGCATCTGGCTCACGTTGCGGCCGGCCCGCGCGCGGCGCGGCTTTCTTTTCAGGTTGAAGCGCAGCTCGGCGAGCTTCGGATCGTTCAGGCGCTCGACCCCGTAGCGCGAGCTGGGGCCAGTGAGCTCCTCGGTGTCGCCGCGTTCCTCTATCCACTTCGCGCGCAGTGCCGGCAGCCCGTTGCGGATGTCGATTTTCACCTGCGGGTCGGTATAAGGCCCCGAAGTGTCGTAGACGAAAAGCGGCGGGTTTTTTTCGGCGCCGAAAGAGGCCGGGGTGTCGCTCTGGCTGATCTCCCGCATCGGCACGCGGAGATCGGGGCGCGAGCCCTGCACATAGATCTTGCGCGAGTTGGGCAGCGGCCTGACCGCAGCCTCGTCGACGTGCGCGGTCGCGCTCAGAAATTTGGGGTTCGCACTCATGGTTCGCTCCTTGGGGGACAGGGCTTGCCGCAGGGAGCGCAAGGTGGCGAAGAACCGGCACCACGCTTCCCTACGACGGCATTACCCGCATCAGGTTATAAGGGTCTTTCTCACCCCGCGGCACCGCCGCGAGGACCCCTAACGTGTCATGCCAACGCTAATCGAATTGTGGGATAATTGCAAGCAGCGCGGCGCGCGGGCGGGTGCTGCGGCAACCGCGGCTTGTGCGGTGGCCGGCGAGGGACCGCGCGGCCGGTGTTTTTCAACCCGAACCTTGGATTCCGACCCCATGACTCCGCAACTGGATCTCGAGCGTGCCCGCTTCAACATGGTCGAACAGCAGATCAGGCCGTGGGAAGTGCTCGACCCGCAGGTGCTCGACCTGCTGTTTCGCGTTCACCGCGAAGATTACGTGCCCGAACCCTACCGCGCGCTGGCTTTCGCCGACATGGAAATCCCGCTCGGCCACGGCGAAACCATGCTGGCGCCCAAAATCGAGGCGCGCATGCTGCAGGAACTCACCGTGACCGGCAGCGACCGCATCCTCGAAGTCGGCACCGGCAGCGGTTACATGACCGCGCTGCTCGCCAGCCTCGGCAGCCACGTCTACAGCGTCGACATCATCCCCGAATTCACGCGCGCGGCGGCGCTCAAGCTCGCCGCGCACGGCATCGGCAACGTCACGCTCGAAACCGGCGACGCCGCGCGCGGCTGGGACAAGCACGCGCCCTACGACGTCATCGTGCTGACCGGTTCGGTGCCGGTATTGCCGGAAGCTTTCCAGAAAAGCCTCACGCCGGGCGGGCGGCTGCTCGCGGTGGTGGGGGAGCCGCCGGTGATGGAAGCGCGGCTGATCGTCCGCGTCTCGGGCGACGCCTATACCTCGACCGGGCTGTTCGAGACCTGCATCAAGCCGCTCCGGAACGCGCCGCAGCCGCCACGGTTTGTGTTTTAGCAATCGAGAGTGACTGCGATCCGGCGTTTTCCTGCAATTTGCCCACCACCCGATCACTCGAAGACCATGCGCCTCCCCGTCTCCGCGTCCTTCGTGCTCGCGCTCGTCACCGGGCTCGCGGCAAATACGCAAGCCGCTGATTTAATTGATATTTTTAAAGACGCCCGAAGCTCGGACGCGGTCTATGCGTCGGCGCGGGCGGCGTGGACGGCGAGCCGGGAGAAGCTGCCGCAAGGCGAAGCGGGACTGCTGCCGCAGCTCACGGCCTCGGCGTTCACGCAATACAACGACCGCGAGATCCGCTTCCGCAGCCCGGGCGTGCCGCCGGCGCTCGGCCAGTTCAATTCCAACGCGGTGACGCTGTCGCTGAACCAGCCGCTTTACCGGCCCCAGAACCGCACGGTGCTCGAGCAGGCGAAAACGCAGCTCGTGCTGGCCGACGCCCAGCTCGCGCTCGCGGGCCAGGACCTGATGCTGCGCGTGGCGCAGGCGTACTTCGACGTGCTGCAGGCGCAGGACAACGTCGCGTTCGCCGGCGCGCAGAAAGCGGCGATCGCCGAGCAGCTCGCGCAGGCCAAGCGCAACTTCGAAGTCGGCACAGCGACCATCACCGACCAGCACGACGCCCAGGCGCGCTACGACCTCACGGTGGCGCAGGAAATCGCGGCGCAGAACGACCTCGAAATCAGGAAACGGGCGCTCGAACAGCTCATCGGCAAGCCGGCGCCGCCGCTGGCGCGGCTGGGAAACCAGTACGTGCTGTCGCAGCCCGCGCCCAACGACATGGGGCAATGGGTGAACGACGCGCAGCAGTCCAACCTGCAGGTGCAGGCGGGGCAGGCGGGGCTCACGCTGGCGGGCCAGGAAGTCAGGCGCAACCGCGACGGGCACCGGCCGACGCTCGACGCGGTGGCCTCCTACAGCGAAAGCAGCAGCGGCTCGGGGCTGCAGGGCGGCGCGGGCAACGACATCACCACCAAGGTGATCGGCCTGCAGCTCGCCTGGCCGCTCTACCAGGGCGGGCTCGTCGACTCGCGGATCCGGGAAGCGCTCGCCAACGAGGAGAAAGCGCGCCAAGATCTGGAAAATGCGCGCCGCAGCGCGGCGCTCGCCACGCGGCAGGCGTTTCTCGGCGTGGTCAACGGCGTGGCCCAAGTCAAGGCGCTGCAGGCGGCGCTCACCTCGAGCCAGAGCAGCCTCGATTCGACACAGCTCGGGCGGGAAGTCGGCGTGCGCACCCAGGTCGACGTCCTCAACGCCCAGCAGCAACTGTTTTCGACGCGGCGCGATCTCGCGCAGGCGACCTACGCCTACGTGCTGTCGCTGCTCAAACTCAAGGCCGCCGTCGGGCGGCTCGGCGAAGACGACCTCGCCCAGGTCAACGCGTGGCTGGAACGACAATGACTTGGTGATGGGTAATGGGTAATGGGTAATGGGTAATGGGTAATGGGTAATGGGTAATGGGTAATGGGTAATGGGTAGGAAAGGGGCTTGCCCCTGATGATCGCCAGCAATCTGACTCCCGCCAGAACCACTGGTGGGTGATGAGTGATGGAGTGGAAAAGGGAAAAGGGGAAAAGGGGTCTGACCCCTTTATGCTGTGGGAGGGGGCTTGCCCCCGATCAGTCACCCAGCAACTCCAGAGTGCGCTGCGTGGCGCCGCGGTGCGCCTGGCTGAAGGCGAGCGCGGCGCGCGCCATGCGCGCGGCGGCGGCGCGATCGCGCAGCAGACGCTGCGCTTCGCGCGCGAGGCCCGCCGCGTCCTCCACCTGGACGGCGGCGCCTGCCGCCACGGCGAGTTCGACCGCTTCCGCAAAATTGTACGTGTGGGGGCCGACCAGCACCGGTTTGCCGGCCGCGCACGCCTCGATCAGATTCTGGCCGCCGAAAGGCAGCAGGCTGCCGCCGATGACGGCGACATCGCACGCGGTGTAATACGCGAACATCTCGCCCATGCTGTCGCCCAGCACCACCTGGGTCTCGGGAATGATCGCCGCGTTGCCGCTGCGCCGCTGAAAGCGGATGCGGCGGCGCGTGAGCAGGGCCGCGACTTCGTCGAAACGCTGGGGATGGCGCGGCACGATCACCAGCAGCAGCGCAGGCACGGCGATCTCGCCGAGCACGCCGAGCAGCATTTCCTCTTCGCCGTCGCGGGTGCTGGCGGCAAGCAGGACGGGACGGTCTTCGCCGTAATTTTTGCGCCACAGCCGGCCCAGCGCCTGCTGCGCGGCGGGCACTTCGATGTCGAACTTGAGATTGCCGGTGACGATGACGCGGGGCGCGCCGAGCCCGGCAAGACGTTCGGCGTCGGCGGCGGTCTGGGCCGCGATCGCGGTCAACTCGCCGAGGCTCGCGCGCGCCAGCGCGGCAAAGCGGCGGTAGCCGAGCAAGGATTTTTGCGACAGCCGGGCGTTGACCAGATAAAGCGGAATCCGCCGCTCGCTGCAACCGTGGATCAGGTTGGGCCAGATCTCGGTTTCCATCAGCAGCCCGAGGCGGGGCCGGAAATGGTCGAGAAAACGCGCCACCGCGCCCGGATAATCGTACGGCAGATAGCACTGCAGCACGCCGTCGCCGTAGAGCTTTTCGCCGGTTTCGCTCCCCGTCGGCGTCATGTGGGTGAGCAGGATGCGGTGATCGGGATGGCGTTGCCGCAAGGCCTCGATCAGGGGCGCGGCCGCGCGCGTCTCGCCCACCGAAACCGCGTGCACCCAGATCAGCGGATGCGTCGGCTGCTGCCGGTAGTAGCCGAAACGCTCGGCGAGATCCTCGAGATACGCAGGCTGCTTGCGCGAGCGCCACCACAGATGCCACAGCACCCCCGGCAGCATCAGGTAGAGCAGCAGCGTATAAACGAAACGCATCGTGATCATGTCACCCACCTTTACGGCGATCGGGGGCAAGCCCCCTCCCACCCTCATCACTCATCACACCGGTTCTGGTGGGAGCCGGCTTGCCGACGATCGGGGGCGAGCCCTCTCTCCTCCCACGCAAGCCGCTCCACCGCGGCGATCACCGCCGCCGCCTGCGGCGGCCGCCCGCGCCCGCCGACGTTGACCGCACGCGGGCAGCCGTAGATGCCGGTGGCAGCGGGGTCGGTCGCGCAGTAGACGCCCACCGTCGGCGTGCCCAGCGCCGCGGCGAGGTGGACGAGCCCGGTATCGACGCCGATCACGGCGCGCGCGCCCGCGAGCAGCGCCGCGGCCTCGTCGAGCGCGAGCGCCGGCGGCACGACGGCGCCGGGGATCTGCGCCGCCAGCCGGATGCTGCGCGCGCGCTCGGTCGCGTCGCCCCACGGCAGCACGCTCACCGCGCCGCGCGCGCTGAAATGGCGACCGGTTTCCACCCACTCCGCCTCCGGCCACAGCTTGCGCGCGGCGCTGGTCGCGTGCAGCAGCGCCACGCAAGGCGGCGCCGGCGGCAGCCACTCCCAGGCGCGGGGCGCGACGCGCAGACCGTAGTCGACCGTCGCCGGCGGCGCGTAGCCCAGCGCCTGCGCCGCCAGGCTGCGGTTTCTTTCCACGGCGTGCAGCGTCCACGGCACGCTGAAAGTGCGGTCGTAGAACAGCGCCAGCGGCTCGCGCGAACTGGCCCAGTCGAGCCCGTAGCGCGGGCCGCGGCTCATGCGCGCAATCAGCGCGCTTTTCAGCAGCCCCTGGGTGTCGATCACGGCGTCGTAGCGCCGTTCGCGCAGGCGGCGCCACAGGGCGCCGATCTCGGCGCGCACTGCGCTGCGCCACGGCGCCTTGCGCCAGCGGCGTATCGCCACCGGTATGACCGTTTCCACCGCGCGATGCAGGCGCGGGATCGCGGCGTAAGGCGCCTCGGCGACCCACTCGATTGCGGCGTCGGGCAAAAAGGCGCGGATGTCGCTCGCCACGGGCAGGTTGTGGACCAGGTCGCCGAGCGACGAGGTTTTTATCAGCAGGATTCTTTTCACTTTTCAGGCTCGGGCCGGCGCGCGCGGCCTACCCGCGAAGCGCGCTTGCGCATAGAATATGCCATTTTCCCGCCGGAACCGAAGAAATTGAGCAAGTTCGCTGCCGCCACCCATCCCCACCCTCGCCCTCCCCTTGAAGGGAAAGGACGCAGGCCGCGCGCCCTTTCCCCGCGGGGAAAATGCCGCGGGAGCCCGCGATGATCCTCGTCACCGGCGGCGCGGGTTTCATCGGCGCCAACTTCATTCTCGACTGGATCGCGGCCGAAGCCTCGCCGGTGGTGAATCTCGACAAGCTGAGCTACGCCGGCAACCTGCGCAACCTCGCCAGCCTGAAGGACGACGCGCGGCACGTTTTCGTCAAGGGCGACATCGGCGAGCGCGCGCTGCTCGCGCGGCTGTTCGCGCAATACCGGCCCGAGGCCGTGGTGCATTTCGCCGCCGAAAGCCACGTCGACCGCTCGATCGACGGCCCCGCCGAATTCGTCCAGACCAACATCGTGGGAAGCTTCAGCCTGCTCGAGGAGGCGCGCGCCTACTGGTCGGGGCTTGCCGGGCCGGAGAAAAGCCGCTTCCGTTTTCTGCACGTGTCGACCGACGAAGTCTACGGCTCGCTGGGGCCCGACGATCCGCCTTTCAGCGAAACCACCGCCTACGCGCCCAACAGCCCCTACGCCGCTTCCAAGGCGGCGGCCGATCACCTGGTGCGCGCCTATCATCATACCTACGGCCTGCCGACGCTCACGACCAACTGCTCGAACAACTACGGTCCGCTGCAGTTCCCGGAAAAGCTGATCCCGCTGATGATCCTCAACGCCTGCCACGGCAAGCCGCTGCCGGTCTACGGCGACGGCCGCAACGTGCGCGACTGGCTCTACGTCGGCGACCATTGCGCGGCGCTGCGGCTCGTGCTGCGCCACGGCCGCCCCGGAGAAACCTACAACATTGGCGGCAACGCCGAAAAAACCAACCTCGAAGTGGTGACCGCGATCTGCGCGCTCCTCGACGAATTGCGGCCGCACGCCGCGCCCCACGCGCGGCTCATCTCCTTCGTCAAGGACCGCCCCGGCCACGACCGTCGCTACGCGATCGACGCCACCAAGATCCGGCGCGAGCTGGGCTGGACACCGCGCGAGCAATTCGCCACCGGGCTCAGAAAGACGGTCGAATGGTACCTCGGCCACGGCGAGTGGGTCGCGGCCGTGCAAAGCGGCGAGTATCGGAAGTGGATCGATGTCAATTACGTGAAACGGTAAATGGGAAATAGGAAATGGGGCGCCCACACTACGACCTTGCGGCTTGGCAAGAAACGATGAGATTGGCGCGCGCCACATACGAAATTACTCGCTCATTTCCGAAAGAAGAAATCTATGGTCTTTCGGCACAAATGCGGCGGGCCGCGGTGTCCGTTCCCAGCAACATTGCCGAGGGTGCCGCGCGAACAGGCCGAAAAGAATTTGCACAGTTTCTTGGCATCGCCAAAGGATCATTAAGCGAGCTTGAAACGCAGCTATTATTGGCTGCCGATCTCGGTTACGTTACGCGCGATAATGAAGCGTTTGGTCTTGCCGAACGCGTGGCAAGATTGCTAACCGGACTTCACAAAAAGGCTTTGAGCTAAACGTTAGCCACACTATTTCCCATTCCCCATTTCCCATTCCCCACGGACCATGAAAGGCATCATCCTCGCAGGCGGCTCCGGCAGCCGTCTTTATCCGGCGACCCAGGTGGTCTCCAAGCAGTTGCTGCCGGTCTACGACAAGCCGATGGTGTACTACCCGCTGTCGACGCTGATGCTCGCCGGCATCCGCGACATCCTGCTGATCTCGACCCCCCAGGACACGCCGCGCTTCGAGCGGCTGCTGGGCGACGGCTCGAGGTGGGGCATCGATCTGTCGTACGCGGTGCAGCCGGCGCCCGAAGGCATCCCCCAGGCCTTCCTCATCGGCGAAGATTTCATCGGCGGCGAATCGTGCGCGCTGATCCTCGGCGACAACATCTTCTACGGCCACGAACTGTCGGACGACCTGCAAAGCGCCGCGCGCAGACGCGCGGGCGCGACCATTTTCGCCTACCCGGTGCACGATCCCGAGCGCTACGGCGTGGTCGAGTTCGACCGCGACAACAAGGTCGTGTCGATCGAGGAAAAACCGGCGCGGCCCAGATCGCGCTACGCCCAGACCGGTTTCGCCGTCTACGACAACCAGGTGATCGACATCGCCCGCAGCCTCAGGCCGTCGAAGCGCGGCGAGCTCGAAATCACCGATGTCAATCTCGAATACCTGCGGCGCGGGCAACTCGAAGTGGTGGTGATGGGCCGCGGCATCGCCTGGCTCGACACCGGCACGCATGAGGCGCTGCTCGCGGCGTCGATGTTCATCGAGACCATAGAAAAGCGCCAGGGACTCAAAATCGCCTGCCTCGAGGAAATCGCCTACCGCATGGGCTTCATCAGCGCCGACGAGCTCGAAACCCTGGTGCACTCCATGAACAGCAACCCCTACGGCAGATATCTGGCCGAAATCCTCGAGGAAGCCCGCAAGCCATGAACATCAGCCGCGCCGCCATTCCCGATGTGCTGCTGATCGAACCGACGGTGTTCGGCGACGAGCGCGGCTTTTTCTACGAAAGCTACAACGAGCGCGAATTCGCCACCAAGACCGGCATCCGCGCCCATTTCGTGCAGGATAACCATTCGCGCTCGGCAAAAAACGTGCTGCGCGGGCTGCACTACCAGATCCGGCAGCCGCAAGGCAAGCTGGTGCGCGTGATCGCCGGCGAGGTCTACGACGTCGCGGTCGACATCCGCCGCAGCTCGCCGACCTTCGGCCAGTGGACCGGCCACCTGCTGTCGGCAAAAAACCGGCGCATGCTGTGGGTTCCCGAAGGCTTCGCCCACGGTTTCGTCGTGACCAGCGACTATGCGGAATTTCTTTATAAAACAACAGATTACTGGGCGCCCGAGTTCGAGCGCTGCATCATCTGGAACGACCCGCAGCTCGATATCGCGTGGCCGCTGCAAGGCGAACCCGTGCTCTCCGCCAAGGACCGGCGCGGCGTGCCGCTCAGCGAAGCGGAAGTCTTTCCCTGATGCCCCGCATCCTCCTCACCGGCAAGACGGGCCAGGTCGGCTGGGAACTGCAACGCGCGCTCGCTGCGCTGGGCAGCGTGATCGCGCTCGACCGCGCGCAGCTCGATCTGGCGAGCCCCGATTCGATCCGCAAAGCGGTACGCGACGCGGCGCCCGACATCATCGTCAATGCCGCCGCGTATACCGCGGTGGACAAAGCCGAGGCCGAAGCCGGACTCGCGATGCAGGTGAACGCGGTCGCGCCCGGCATCATGGCCGAAGAAGCGCGGCGGCTCGGCGCGCTGCTGGTGCACTATTCGACCGACTACGTTTTCGACGGCACCAAGGCCGCGCCGTACGTCGAGGAAGACCTCCCCCACCCGCTCAATGCCTATGGCAAATCGAAGCTCGAAGGCGAACGCGCCATCGCCGCAACGGGCTGCGCGCACCTGATCCTCCGGACGAGCTGGATCTACGCCGGGCGCGGCTCGAATTTCGTGCTGACCATCCTCGAGCTCGCGCGGCAGCGGCCCACGCTCGCCGTGGTGGACGACCAGATCGGCTGCCCGACCTGGGCGCGCTTCATCGCCGAAGCCACCGCGGCGCTGCTCGCCGATCCCGCCCGCGCGCGGGACCGTGGCGGGATCTACCACCTGTCGGCGGCCGGCGCGACTTCGCGTTTCGACTTCGCGAGGAAAATCATCGAACTGGCCGCGCAGCTGTCGGGCGAAAAAAACGGCTGGGCGGAAATCCGGCCCACCACCACCGCGCAATATCCGTTGCCCGCGCAAAGACCTCTCAACTGCTCGACGAGCAAGGACAAGATCATCCGGACCTTCGGCATCCGGATCCCGCAGTGGACGAGCCTGCTGCGCGCCTGCCTCGAATGCCATTACGGCAAGACCGCCGCAAAACACACCTGATGATCTGAGCGTAAAAGAACCCCTTTCTTCCCCACACAAAAGGCAGGAGCCAGCTTGCTGGCGATCTGCCTGTTTTTAAAGGGATAAAGAGATAAAGGGTCTGACCCCTTTATCGGGGGCAAGCCCCCCTCCCACCCCCAACACCCATAACACAACACACAGCTACTGGTGGGAGCCGGCTTGCCGGCGATCAGGGGCAAGCCCTTCCCACAGCATTTTCCAAAATGTGCGTTCGCGCCCCGCTCCATGATGGCATGCGCGGCCGGCGTCGGGTAAAGTGGCGTCGTTTCGGTCACGCACGGGAATCGGGGAGAAGTCATGGCCACCGTCTACGACCTGCAGAACGCGCCGGTCGCCAACGCCAACTGGATCGACGCGCTGCTCAATTCGTACCCGGCGTGGAACTACATCACGCCGTTTCGCACCACGCTCTACTATACCTTCTCGATCACCTCGGGCACCGAAACCCAGACCTACAGCGTCTCCCGGCCCAATTTCCAGGCTTTCAACGCGGCGCAGCAGGCCGCCGCACGCGAGATCATGGCGCACGCCGCGGCCGTCACCGGCATCGATTTCGTCGAAACCGCCAGCGGCAGCAACGCCGACATCCACTTCGCGAGCTACGACATCTCGGGGCCGACGACCAGCGGCATCGCGTCGAGCTACGGCCCTTACTCCTACAACGCGCAAAATGTCGTGACCAGCTACGCGCCCGAGGTCTACATCTATCTCGACAACCGCGAGTTCCTGTCCCTGAACTCCAGCCCGGTCAAAAGCAATCAGGGCTACGAGGTGCTGCTGCACGAAGTCGGTCACGCGCTGGGACTGAAACACCCTTTCGAAGGCGCGGCGACGCTACCCGCCGGCCTCGACGACAGCTCGCACACGGTAATGTCATACACCCACAATAGCAGCACCTCGTACTCGACTTTCCGCGAACTCGATCTCGCCGCGCTCACCTATCTCTACGGCCTGGACGGGCTCGGCGGCTCGTGGGGCGTGGGCACTTCGGGCTATTACTACCAGGGTACTTCGGGCAACGAGACGTTCACGGCGGGCAGCGGGCGCCACGCATGGGCGGGACTGGGCGGCACCGACGTCGTGAACTACCCGGCCGCGGCGAGCGGCGTGATGTTTTCGCGCACCGACGACAGCGCCTGGCTGAGAATCACCGGCAGCGGCTTCGATGACTGGGTCGCGCCCGACGTCGAGCGCGTCGGTTTCCAGTCGGGGGGAACCGCGCTGCCGGTCGCGATGCTGATTTCCGCGCTGGGCACCGCCGCGCAGCGCGTCTACGCCGGCACCAGCGCGAGCGACGTGGTGAGCGGCACGGGCGGCGGCGACCTGTTCTACCTCGGCGATGCCGGCAACGACATCTTCGACGGCGCGGGCGGCGTGGACACCGCGCTGCTCGACCTCGGCCGCGCCCAGGTCCAGATCGAGCAGTCGGGCGTGGGCTACCGCCTCACCGGCGCCTACGGTTCCGACACGCTGATCGGCCTCGAGCGGCTGCGCTTCAACGACAAGAAAATCGCGCTCGATTTCGACGGCGCGGCCGGCAACAGCGTCAAACTCATCGGCGCGATTTTCGGTAAAAACTACGTCGCCGCCGCCAACGACGCCACGAGCGCCGCCTACGTCGGCGCCGGCCTGCAGCTGTTCGACTCGGGCATGACCGTGCAGCAGGTCGCCGAACTCGCGCTGGGCAGCGGGGTTTTCCCCGGCGGGCGCTCGAACGCCAACGTCGTCACCCAGCTCTACAAGAACGTCACGAACACGCTGCCGGGGCAGGCTGATCTCGACTATTTCGTGGGCTGGCTCGACAGCGGCCTCTACACCCAGGCCGCGCTCGCCGTATTCGCCGCCGAATCCGACCTCAACAAGACCAACATCGACTTCGTCGGCCTCGCCCGCTCGGGAATCGAATACGCCTGAAAGCGCGGCTTGCCGCTTTCAATGCACAAAGCGCGACGACGGCGCCGGCATCTCCCCTTCCCTGATCGCGAACCACGCCGGCCATGCGTCGCGTGGCCATTCGGCGGCCTCGAACAGCCGGTAAAGTATGCCCAGCCACTGGCGCAGTTCGGTCTCGTCGAGCATCAGGCGCGCCGCGCCGTCCTGCCCCCACTTGAAAGTCAGCGTGTAGCCGCCGGCGTCGCGCGCGAGATCGATCACGCGCAACAGCGCCTCGTTTTGCGCCGCGGCGGCATCGACCGGCGGCTCGGGCTTCAACTGCACCTGGGCGGCGGCCTGCTCCCACGCCTGCAGACTCGGCGCCGCCGAGGCCGCGGCCACCGCTTTCACGCTGGCGTCCAGCCACCCGCCCAGCGCTCCCGCGAGCCGGTTGGCCAGCCTTTGCGTGAGCCACAGCAGCAGCACCCGCCCCGCGGCGTCCTGCGCGGTGAGCCCGACGCGATCCTGCTCCGGATCGTAGTGCTGGGTGATTTTCTGGATGATGAACACGGCACCGATTGTAAAGGAAGGAAGAGGGCTGACCCCTATTCCATTTGACCCTGTCTGTGGGAGCCAGCTTTGCTGGCGATCAGGGGCAAAGCCCCTTCCCACAAAGGATCGATCGGGGGCAAGCCCCCTCCCACAGGATTTCCTCATTACTCATCAAGCAACGCCCAGCGCGGCGAGCAGCGGCAGGCGCGCGGCGGCAAAGGCCTGCGCCTCGCTGCGCAATTGGGCGAGGTTTTCCTCCGCGGTTTCGAGCGTCTTGCCTTCCTTGACGATTTTCTGTCCCTGCGCCGCGAGGATTTCCCACACGAACTGCGCCCACTGTTCCGGCTGCGGCCGCCCGCTCGCCCGCGCCAGCAGGAACAACTGCTGGAAACGGCCCACCGCCACCGCGCCGCCGGTGACCGGGCTGGCGAGATAGCCGATGGCGCCGGAATGGCGCGCGCGCTCGAGCAGATGGCGGTTGAGCCGCTGGGTCGCCGGCCGCACTTTTTTCACCACTTCGGCGCTTTGCACCGGATGCGCGTGGCCCGCGCCGGTCAGCACCGCCAGCGCCTGCGTGAGCTGCCCCAGAGTCAGCGCCTTCAACGCCGGCCGCGCCATCAGTTCTTCCAGCGTCCTGGGCGCGCCCTGCTGCTCGGCCAGCGCCTCGATCACCGGCCGGTAGACGGTTTCCTGCAGGCTCGCCTCGCCCAGCGCGGCGTTCACTTTGAAGGGGATTTCGGCCGCCGGCGTGGTCAGCACGAAACCGGTTTCGCGCAACGCGCCCGCCTGCTCGAACGCCGTCAGCCGCCGCAGGCCGCGCAGCCAGAGATCGCGGCGGAACTGCTGGTTCACGCAGAAATCGCGCACCGTCTCTTTCAGCACCAGATGGCCGGCCTCGGCCACCAGCTTCTGCATCTCGGCGCTCAGGTTGACCGCATCGATGTGATCGAGCAGGTGGGCCGAAGCCGCGTAGCTCAGCTTGGCCGCTTCCAGGCATTGCGCGAGTTCGGCGAAATGCATCGGCGTCCAGTCGCGGTTGAAGTACTCGTGCGCGAGGTAGTTGCGGTTCTGCTCCTTGATCTTCTTCAGCCGTTCGGGCACCGCGGGGTTGGCGCGGCCATAGAGCGGCTGGGCGGCGAACAGCTTCTCGGCGAAATCGAGCGCGCCGTTGATGCGCCCGACGATGCCCGCGGCGGGATTGCCCGCCAGTTCGGCGTGTTGCGTGAGCAGGTGGCGCAGCGGCATCGCGGCGGCCCAGCCCGGCAGCGTGTTGTAGCTGATGTAGAGCACGCCGCCGACCTTGAGGTGGCGGCGGATGAAATCGACCACCACGCGCTGGTTCTCCGCCGAAATCCAGCTCCAGATGCCGTGCAGGCCGATCGCGTCGAATTGCGGCAAATCGGAGCGCGCCGCGAATTCGGCAAAGCTGTCATCGAACAACTGCGCGCCGTTTTCGGCATGGTGCGCCAGTTCGCGCGCGAAGCTCGCCTGCGCGGGATTGAAATCGGTGCCCCACCACTTGGCGGCTTGCGCGGCGGCGTGGACATTCAGCGACAGACCCTGGCCGAAGCCCAGCTCGCACGCGGTGTGCACGGGAGGCGGCTGCACGCCGGCGTAAAGCAGCGCGAAGCGCTGCAGCACCGGATTCAGTTCGCGGTAATAGCCGTAGGTGTAATCGATGTCGGCGACGTAACCGGAAGTCCAGTCGGACATGGCTTGTTCCTCGGAAAGGATAAACAGCGCGTATTCTACCCCGGGGTCGGCCTGCCGACGATTATTCAAATGAGCTTCACCAACTCCGAATAAGGCGTCAGCGCAGAATCAGCGGTAATCAGCTGCGCGGGCATGAGCAGCGCCTGGGCGACAAGCAGCCGGTCAAAGGGATCGCGGTGATGCGGAAACAGATTCGCCACCTTGGCACAATGCGCAGCAGTGATGGAAAGCTCCATAAAACCCGTCTCCCTGGCGCCTTGCGAGATCTCCTCCGGCGAGTACTTGAAATTGATTTTGCCGATAGCGACTTTGATGGCAATTTCCCAGATACTTGCGGCGCTGAAATAGACTTCGGTCTCAGGCGCCTCGATTTGATCGATGATTGTTTTGGGCAGGCGCTCCGGCGTATCCAGCGCCCATAACAGGACGTGGGTATCCAGCAATAGAATCACTTACCCCCCCTCGAACGGAGCGAGGACATCCTCCGATAGCGGCGCATCAAAATCGTCCGGGACGTTGAGCTGTCCTTTGAACAAACCGAGATGATGCTTCTTCGGCGCGGCCTCCAGGGGCACCAGCCGGGCCATCGGCTTTCCGGCCTTGGCGATAATCACCTCCCGGCCTGCGGCCACCTCTTCCACCAACCGGGAAAGATGGGTTTTCGCCTCGTGAATATTGACTGTATACATGTTTCGAAACCCCTATTAAACCAAGTCGGACTAAGTTTAACAGAAAGGGAGCGAAAGTATCAGGGGCAAGCCCCTTCCCACAGAATTTCCCCATAACTCATCACTGGTTCTGGTGGGGGAAGTGTAAAGAAGAATAGGAAGAATAAAGGGGTCGAAGAATAAAGGGGTCTGACTCCTTTTTTCATTCTGGTGGGGGAGGTGTAAAGAAGAATAAAGGAAGAATAAAGGGGCAAGCCCCTTCCCACAAAACTTCCCCATCACCCATCACTGGTTCTGGGGTGGGAGCCGGCTTGCCGGCGATCATCCCGGCAGCCCCTTCTCCGCCAGCGCTTCGACCCATTTCAACTGCTTGGGCAGGCATACCTTCTTCAGGTCGTAATTCGCCTGCGCAAAGGCTCGGGCGTTCGCGCCCAGGCGTTGCCGCGCAGCCGGGTCGTCCAGCAACGCACAGACCTCGTTCGCGAGCCCCGCCACATCAAAAAAATCCACCAGCCGCCCGGTCTCGTCGTGGCGGATCGCTTCGCGCAGCGGCTGGGTGTCGCTCGCGACGATCGCACAGCCTGCGCTCATCGCTTCGAGCAGGCTCCAGGAGAGCACGAACGGATAAGTCAGGTACACATGCACCGTCGAAAGCTGCAAGAGCGGAATGAAATGCTGGTACGGGATGTTGCCCAGGAAATGCGCCCGCGCCCAGTCGGCATCGGCAATCTGCGGGCGCACCTCGGCGGCGAAGATGTCCTTCCACTTCTGGCCATTCTCGTGCCTCGCGCCGTAGCTCACGTCGTCGCCGCCGACGATCAGCACCCGCGCCCTGGGCCGGCGCTTCAGAATCTCCGGCAGTGCCCGCATGAAAATGTGATAGCCGCGATACGGTTCGAGGTTGCGGTTGACGAAGGTGATGACTTCGTCCTGCTTCGTGAGCACCAGCTTGCCGTTCAACGTCAGACTCACCGCAGGACCGGGGCGGATGGCATGGGTGTCGATGCCGTCGTGCACCACGGTGATCCGGCTGCGGAAGCGCTCGGGAAAAGTGCTCGCCTGCCAGTGCGTGGGGCTGATGCCCGCGTCGGCCACTTCGAAGTGCAGCAGGTTGTTGAGGTTCTTCAGCCGCAGCCGGCACACCTCGCCTGCGTCGCTCGCCGGAAACTCGGGATCGAAGCCGACGTCGGCGCCGTGGGCCTGATAAAAAAACTCGCAGTAAATGCCGAGCCTGGCCGCCGGCCAGACGTCCTTGAGGAACAAGCTCTCGCCCCAGCCATGGTGCGCAATGATCACGTCGGGGTCGAAGCCCGACTCTTTCATCTTCAAGGCCGCCCTGAAGCACGCCTCGCCGCGGATGGTCTTGGTCTCGAAATCGCTCACCCACGGATGCACATTGGGGGTGGTGCCCCGGCTGGCGGTGTAGGGCACGAGTTTCACGCCCTGCCATTCGCTCGTATTGACCTTCTGCATCGTCATCGCCACCACCTCGTGGCCTCGCTGCGCGAGCGCGGGCGCGAGATGCTTGAACTGGCCCGGGAAGTTCTGATGAACGAACAGGATGTTCATGAGCACACCTTCAGGATGCCCAGCTTCACCAGCCAGACCAGGGCGCGGAACACGAAAGCCTGCCGTTCGGCGGGGATGGTCGAAACCAGCTCGGCCGCCTGCCGTGGGCCGGAGGCGGCGGCGTCGAGCACAGCCTGCACTTCAGCTTCACTCGGCAGCACTGCCCTCGCGAAGTTCACCATCGCCAGTTGCCGGTAGTCAATAAAGAGTCAATAAAGGGGTCAGACCCCTTTTTCTCAGCCCCCCTTGTTCTCCTTCTCTCCAGAAACGACTCGCCCGCCGCGTTGCGGCCCATCAGCTTGGGGCCGGTGGTGGTGTAGGCTTCGGGGTGAAAATAGATAGCGGCGGTCATTTTGGGAAATGGGCCAGCGCGAGCGCGCGCAATTCTGCCTCTGCCATCGGCGCGACGGTCGCCAGCGCCCACAGATCGTAGGCTGGGTGGCCGCGGCGGCTCGCCGCCACCATCGCAAGGCCGGCGGCCTGCAAGGTCCCGGTGAGCACCTTCTGCGTGAAGCCGCAGCGATGCGCCATGTAGAAGTTCCCCTGCGCCAAAGCCGGGCGATGGCCGTAGAGGATGTCGATTGGTGCAATCGGTCCGGCCGGAGCGGTGTAAGCCGGTTCGGTCAACTTGTCCTCGGCGATGAGCGCGCAGACCGATTGCAAATCGGGGCAAGTAATCACCACGAAGCCTTCCGGCTTCAGCACCCGCTTGAACTCGGCCAGCGCGAGCGGCACTTCATGCGGATAGAGGTGTTCGATGTTGTGGCTGGAGAAAATGGCATCCACCGAGGCATTCGCCACGGCGGACATATTCAGCATCGTGCCGACAATGTCGGGATTGACGGCTTCGTCGATGTCCAGGCGCAACTCATTCCACTCCGGGGTGTTGAAACCGCGCGTGGTCTGGTCTTTGCGCTTGGGGCCGCAGCCGACGTGGAGAAAAGTTTTCATGCCCAATCCCCTGGTTTGTTATTGTCCTTGGGGGGTCTGCCGCGCAGACGGGGCAGCACCGCCTGGCCGAGGCGCCTGCCGATCTCTTCCGCAAAGCGACCGTCGCCCACCACCACGCCCTGCTGGGTGGCGGTGCGGATCAAATTCCAGGCCGGGTCGTCCATCTCGGTGGCGAACAAGTCGCGGTAGGCCCGTTGCCGCGCTTCCGCTGCCGCGCCCAGGGCGAGATATTGATCATGAGGCGTCAGCAAGTGATCTTCCACCCCCAACGCATTGGCGCGGTAACTGCTCCAGCGATACTCGCCGGGGGCCTTCATCATCCTGGCGCGCACCGGGTTGAGTTCGACATAGCGCATGCAGGCCAGCAGATAGCGCTCGGACTGCACATGACTCGCTTTGTATCGCCCTTGCCAAAGCCCGCCGCTGCGGCGGTAGGTGCGATTGACGTACTGCACGTAGCGCCGGCCCATGTCCTGCATCAAGCCCGCCAACTCCCCTGCCGACGGCGCGGTGAGCAGCAGATGCACATGATTGGTCATCAGGCAGTAGGCATGCAACGCGATGTCACGTTTGCAGGCATATTCACCCAGCCAGTCGAGATAAAGCCGACAGTCGTCATCGGAGAAGAACACCGGCTGGCGATCGACGCCACGCTGAACGGCGTGCTGGGGCACACCGGGCAGATCGAAGCGGGGGCGGCGGGGCATGGGCGGAGATTATCCCGCCTGGATTACCCTGTAAAGGGGTCAGACCCCTTTTTGCTTTTAGACCCCTTTTTGCTTTTAAAAAAACCCCGCCCCCTGAGGGGCGGGGTGTAACCGAGCTTGGTTTATCCTTGCCCTGTGAAATCGCCGTTGGCGAAGCCGCCTGCCGCCACGCCCTGCACTGTGCCTATGAGGGTGAGGTTGCCGGCCTGGATTCCAGCGGTTGCGTCCTCCGCGAAAACCCACAGGTAGGAGTCGCTGGCGTTGCCCACGATGAACATGATCGAGTCGCTGGCAGTTACACCTGTGAGGGTTATCCCCGCCAGTTGTCCAGCCACGTTAGTGGCGTCTGTGAGCGAGCCGGAGAGCTGTGTGGTGATCTCGAAGAACACCCTATCCGCTGCTGTCGCCCCATTCGCTGCGATCTCAACCAAGGCAGAAGTATCACCAGCGTCATCGTTTACAAGCAAGGCCTCGGCAACGTCAATGGTATCCGCGCCGGCGCCTGCCGCGAAACCGATGATCGTATCGCCCTGAACTCCCCACGATGCACCTCCGTATTGCACCACATCGGCCGCCGCTGTGGATTCAGTCAGGTTGATGGTATCCGCGCCCGAACCGCCGTTGATCGTATCAGCGCCTTCACCCCCCGTGATACTGTCGTTACCGAGACCGCCAGTCAGGGAATCGGTACCCGCACCGCCCGAAATGGTATCGGCCCCGAAGCCGCCGGTGATGGTGTCAGCGCCTGCGCCGCCGGTCACGCTAAAGACACCGTCCAGCTCGGCCGAACCAACGAACTTCAGGGTCGCGCCGCTGTCGGTCAGCGCCGTGGCATCGACCGTGAGCGTCTTGCCCGCCGCAACGTTGGCATCGTTGGTGGTGATTACGAT
>JBKBXX010000004.1:0-62065 GCA_046313915.1 Burkholderiales bacterium
CTAGTATTTCACTATCATTTTGTCCATATCTTCCTTGGTGATGGCCGGCACTTTGCCGCGCGCTTGCCAGCGGTTGAGTTTCCAGCCGTCTTTGCCTACCCACTCCTTGAAAAGATTCAGGTTTTTCTGGCGTTCTTCCTCGCTGGCGCCCAGGTTCTGATACATGTTGCCCGGCTTGCCGTCGCTCGTGTTTTTTCCGTCATCGAGCCTTCTCATGAGGGCGCCGGTATCAGGCCAGCCGACGAAAGAAATCAGATCGGCGTAGGTGTCCATTCTCGGCCCTTTGAACATGGCTTCGTATTTCTTTTTGTTCTCCTCGAAATCGCCTATATAAGGGGAGTCCGCTCCATGACAACCGGAACATTTTTGAAGCCATAGCGGCCGGATATCTTTCCGATAAGTCACATCGGCGGCGATGCCGGTGATCGAAACTCCCAGCATGGCACAAAACGCAAACATGATCCGCAACATGATTTGCCTCCTTCCTTGTCAAGAACCTGATGGGCGAGCACGACGGAATCCGCTTCCAACCTTGTTTCCCGCCGTTACTGTATATACCTGGAGCACGAGCTCACTTGACAGTTTGGCTCCGTAGAGCGGGAGGTTTTTGATATAAATCAACTTTTCTGGATTTGGCCGGGAATGCCGCACAAAGACGACGCGCAACAGCGCCGCGTCACCTTTGCAAGGTGGTGATGGCTGCAGCGATTTGGGCGCTCAGGTCTATCGCATTGGAGGGATGCGGGACGGTGTTGCAGGTCACAACGCACGCTGCCCCCGCGGCGAGCAGATCTTCATAAGCCCGCCCCGCAAAAATGGCGTGCACGCCGATGCATACGGGCGGCGCCAGCCCGGCGCGTTTCAGGTGTGCCATGGTTTCGATCATGGTCCGGCCGGTGGAAATGATGTCGTCGATCAGCACCGGAGTGTGGGTATGGTATTGAACGGTTTCCGGAAGCGATACTTCGACGTCGCGGTCGCCGCGCCGGATTTTTTCGAGGACGGTGCAAGGCGCGGTGGTGGCGTCCGCGACTTCGCGGACCCGCTGCATGCTTTCCGCGTCGGGGCCGATCAACCACGGCGAAGAAACATTCTCGATGATCCATCGCGCTATGCATGGGGCAGCGCGCACTGCCGTGGTGGGAATCGCATAAAGCTCGCCGAGCGAGCCGTAGCGATGCAGATGCGGGTCCACTGTCACCAGCCAGTCGGCGTGGCTGCCGACGAGGCGCGCAAAGCTCTCCGAAGTGATGGCCTCGCCCGGCTGGAAGCGCCGGTCCTGCCGCATGTAGGGGAGATAGGGAACGACAAGGCCGACGCAAGTCGCGCCGAGTTCCCGGGCGGTAGTGACTGCAAAACAGACCTGCAGGAATTTCGTGTCGGGGTCTCGCATATTACATACGAGAACGACAGTATGGCCGGCAACCGGCGTATCGAGCCGCACGTAGCTTTCGCCGTCCGGGAAACGGCGCACGGTGAGTTGGCCGAGTTCGCCGCCCAGTCTTGCTGCCAGGGCGGCGCAGAGTTTGTCCTGGCCGTGCAGCGCAAAGAAAACGGGCCTCAGGACTCGTCTCCCAGTACGATGATGTCTTTCTGAGAGGCGAGGTATTCCCTGGCGTAGGCGAGTTCGCCGGGGGCTTCGGCGTGGATGGTGAAAAGCGGTTGACCGGTTTCGATGTTGTTGCCGAGCGGCGTGAAAAAATCGAGCCCCGCCGCAGGCGCAGTGGGCGCGCCGGCAAGCTTGGCAATGCGTGCGAGCCGCCGGTTGTCGATGGCGGTCACGCGCCCCGCGCGCGGTGCGGTCACGGTATGGGTATGCCGCGAGCGGGGCGGCTCGCGCATGCCGCCCTGCGCTTCGCAGATGGCCTGGAATTTTCGCCACGCGCGTCCGTCGCTCAGGATGGCATGCGCCAGATCGTAACCGGTGCCGGTCGGGACGTTCGCAGCGAGCTCGATGATCTCGCCGGCGAGCACGAGCGAACGCTCGCGCAGATCCTGCGGTGCGCCGGGGTCACCGCGCAGCACCGCGAGCGCGTCGCGCGCTTCGAGCGCCGGGCCGATGCCGCGCCCCACCGGCTGCGAGCCGTCGGTGAGCGCCACACACACGTTCATGCCGAAAGCGCGACCGACCGCGATCAACTCCTCGGAGAGCTGGCGCGCTGCTTCCCGCGAGCGTACTTTGGCGGTGGGGCCGACCGGGATGTCGATCACCACGTGCGAGGAGCCGGCGGATATTTTTTTCGAGAGTACCGAGGCGACCATCTGGCCGGCGCTGTCCATTTCCAGCGGACGTTCGACGCGGATCAGGATGTCGTCGGCCGGGCTCAGTCTGACCGCGCCGCCCCAGACGATGCATCCGCCTGTCTGCTCGACGACCTTGCGGATGGTACGGATATCGAGATTGACGGGCGCCAGCATTTCCATGGTGTCGGCGGTGCCTGCCGGCGAGGTGATGGCGCGCGACGACGTTTTGGGGATGGTCAGGCCGTATGCCGCGACAATGGGTACCACCAGCAGCGTGGTGCGGTTGCCCGGCAGCCCGCCGATGCAGTGTTTGTCGACGACCGGCGCTACCGGCCAGCTCATGCGCTCGCCGACCTCGACCATGGCGCGCGTGAGGGCGATGGTTTCTCCGGTGTCGAGATGATTTCCGGCGCACGCGGTGACGAAAGCCGACAGATGCAGCTCCGAATACCGTCCCGCCACGATGTCGCGCACGATGGCCGACATCTGCTGGTCCCCGAGGCGCTGGCCGAAGACCTTGGCGCGCACGTGGCTCAGGGATTCCAGCGGTTCCGGGTGCGAGAATTCGGCGTGATCGCCTTCATGTGCCTGCAACAGGCGCCACGCCGCGTCGGACAGACCGGCTTCATCGGGGGAGAGCAGCCGCTCGTCGGTGACGACATTGAGCGTGCCGATGATGGTGTTGCCGCGCGAGGTGACGAGCACGCGCGACTGCGCTTCGAAACCCTCGGAGCGGCAGATATGGCAGTCGGCGCGCATGTAGATCACGGGCTCCTGGTGCGTGTCTATCCCCATGCGTCGCAGGCGTAGCGCATGGAGATTGAAAACGGCGGGTACGGACGGCATGAGAGCCCCGGTGGTTGGGTTCGATGCGATTATGCCATTCCCGCCGGACCGGCACATGGCCGGGCGCCGCATGGCAGCGTGCAATGGTTTTCTCGGGCGCCACCGCGGCCGGTATTACGGCTTTCCCGCCACGCAGGACATCAGGTTTCGAGGTCGCGTTTTTTCTGCTCGTATTCTTCCTTGCCGATTTCACCTCGGGCATAGCGTTCCTTGAGGATTTCGAGAGCGCGGTCTGTGGTTTCGCGCCCGCTGCGCAAAGAACCTCCGATCAGCAGTCTGAATAGCACGACGATGCCCAGGATCAGCAGTACCCACCACAGAACCATGTGCAATCCGCTGAGTATTCCCCAGCCGCCACCCCAGCCCATTCCCATATCACCCCACATGATGTTTCTCCTTGCTGGTCGTCAATAAACCGGTTCCATCATGCACTTGTCGGTGCCGCAGTCGGCCGCCTCGCAGGCAACGCGACCTGTTTCATCTTCTCCTGCATCGCGTGCCCATTCGAAGCCGTGGCAGAAAGCGCGGAAAGAACGCCGGCGTGCGCTCGGCATAGCGGATGTATTTGTTACCGAATTCGGCGGTAGCCTCGCGTTCCTCCCGTCGCGCCAAATGCACGACATCATTATCAGGACGGGAAACATTAGCAAGGTCACGAGTGTCGGCCATTGCAGGAGGAAGCCAACCATGATGAGGATGAAAGCAGCATATTGGGGATGCCTGATGTGCTGATGAGGTCCCGTCGTGGCGAGCTGGTACTGGCGCTGTGCCGCGTAAAGGACTTTCCAGGCCACGGACCACAGGAAGAAGCCGCCGATGATGAGGATGTTGCTCCGGATATGGAACGGCCCAAAATGCGGGTTGGTACGCCAGCCGAACAAGACTTCGAGCAGATGTCCGGCATCATGACTCATGAAATCGATGCCGGGGTAGCGGCTTCCCAGCCAGCCCGAGAGCAGGTAGATGGTGAGAGGGAAGCCGTACATTTCGGTGAACAGCGCGACAAGGAAAGCGGAGAAGGCGCAATCGACTCAATCGACTCAATCGCCGCCCACAGCGAGGGATACTCGCCACGCTGTTCGAGCACCATGTGCACCGCGCGTTCGCCTATTTCGGGGGAATACTGGTTTGATTTGTTCACGGCTCCATTCTCTCAAGTCTTGGAGCCTCCTCAAAATCCGGGGCGATTCAGCCTGTCGCCAAAGCATCGATCGACAGCGATCCATTATATGTGTCCCGGCGAATGAAGCCAAGTCCGACAGGCTGCTAGACGGCGCCGCCACAGCGGCACCATACGCACGTGCAGTCGATATGATTGCACGTGACATCGCGCCGCCGCGACTGGACGCGAAAATGCGCCCATGGATACAGCAATCGATTGACGAGGGTAGGGTGATAATACCGGCGCAATAAGCCCCGCACATCGGCGCTGCCGGATGCCCAGCGCAAGAACCACCTGTATCCCCTGTTGCCCAGTGCGCCGTAGACGGCGCGATTGACCAGTGCGGTACGCAATAGCGGGTCCAGTTCTCTGCGCCACCGCGCGTCGTAGTTGTCGCTGTCGATCAAGCTGCGCGCCGCCAGAACCCCGGAAGCAATTGCGAAGCGCATGCCAAAACCCCACAGCATATCCTGGAATCCTGCCTGTTCGCCAACGATCGGATGAATCCCCGAATACGCGGATGCCGGTATTCGAAAGTTTCCAGCGCCGCCATGGGGCTGCGGATTTTTCATGTCCAGCCCCACAAGCTGACAGAAACGCTCGACCGTGCGGGTGACATACTCGCTCTCCCGCTTGAATCCGGAAAACATGCAGCTTTTTACCGTCCCGCGGCCATTTGTTATCAGCAGGTAGGCATAGCCTTGCGGGGCGAGATCGTCATCGCAGATGACCCACCAGCCATCAGGCATGGCAGTCTCGAAGTGGAAACCCACAGCGATGGCGTCGGCCGCCCTGGGGCCTGCGGCGAGTATTCCAGAACCTTCGAGCTGCTTCACTCTGCTGTTGAAGCAAATCTCGACGCCCAATTCCCGGGCCTGGGCCAGAAGCGCGGAGTCGAGCGTGCCAGCACCCGGGCCGCGCTCAACGAGGTAGAAGAGCGGGTTGTCGCTGTGTATTTCGTATCGATTTCCCCATGTGTCAAAAGCGATGCCCTCTCGACAAGGGATCGCGGCAAAATTGCACGCGATCCCTTGTTCACGCAAATCGTCGAGGACATCATGCTCGGTGGTCCAGTTTTCGAGACCCTGATGATCGCCCTGAAAGCGGGAACCCACTTCCGCAGCAACTTCATGGACCACGACCGGCCGTCCGGCGCGCGCCAAGGTGATGGCCGCGGCGAGTCCGGCGGGGCCCGCCCCGACGATCTGAAACTTTTTGTGACTGACGGAGCTGCTCACTTGTCGGTTGCAGTTTAGGTCGTATCAGACTGCCGTTACGGTTGCGCCCGCATGGCAGTGTTCGAATGGATCGAGGGCTGGTATAACCCCATCGTCGCCATTTGTTCCTGGGCTACTTGTCACCCGTCAACTACGAGAGGAAATGATTGAGCCGCGAAACTGCAATCGTTCAGGCAACCAACCGTCGACGAAAGCGGGGCAAGTCCAGATACGTTTCATGATGTGCTCCTTTGCGTCTGTTTGGAAGGAACGTCTAAAAACGTGGGAGCCATGCGATTAAAGCGCGACAAAGGTGTTTGCTGCACTCAAAGAGCTAAAGGCCGGGCTTTTGTTGAACCGCCAGTTGTTCCAGTATGATCTGCATCATGCTCATCAATTTTACGTGGTCCCGTTTTCCGGTCTGGACAAGGTCAAACGCGGAATAAATGCCGGCACCCTTACAGCGTAGCGGCGATATTCGTCGCCGAACTCGGCGATGGCATCGTGCTCCTCCCGCCGCGCTAAAAAGACATACATCGTCACCAATACCGGAAACATTGCCAGTGTGACGATGGTCGGCCACTGAAACAAAAATCCTGTCATGATCAGAATAAAGCCGATGTATTGGGGATGCCGCACTCGCGCGTAAGGTCCCGTCGTGGCAAGCCGGTGCTCGCGCTGCGCCGCATAGAGGACTTTCCATGCCGCGGACAACAGAACAAAGCCGCCGATGATCAGGAAACTGCTCAGAATATGAAACGGTCCGAAATGCGGGTTGGTGCGCCAGCCGAACATCACTTCCAGCAAGTGGCCGGAATCGTGCGCCAGGAAATCGATCCCCGGGAATTTGCTCGTGAGCCAGCCGGACAGCAGGTAGATGGTGAGTGGAAAGCCGTACATTTCGGTAAACAGCGCAACGAGAAACGCGGAAAACGCGCCGAACGAACGCCAGTCACGTGGACTTTGCGGCTTCGCAAAGCTGAATGCAAAAATTATAAAAATCAATGAGTTAATAATGACGAGCAACCACAGCCCGTAGGCCGAATCCTGGGGTTGGTTCATTTTTTTTCTCCCTCACGCTGGGCGTCCGGCCGCGTGCCGCCGCCCTTGTGGTGGCTATCGTGTCCGCCATTTCCGCCGTGCCCTCCGTGTCCGCCGTGCATGAACATATGCAGCAACGGGCAGGCGAGCAGCAGCAGGTACGGCAGGTAGTAAAGCAGCCCGGAGAGATGCGCCTGGTGTTCCATGAGCAGAAAATAGACGGCGATGGCGAGAAATGCCATGAATACCCATTTGGTTTTGGCGTGGACGTTGTTGCCGTCATTTTGTTGCTGTTCATGTTCGTGATTCATGATCGGGTTCTCGATGAGTTGTCCGGCGACACAACGCCGCCAGATGAAATGTTCATACAAGCGGCCTCATTTCCCCCTCTTCGCTTCAATTTTTTCCCCGGCCCCGCTTTTTCTGAGTAGGTAAAAGGCGATAATGGAGGTCAAAATCAACACCACGCTGAAAATCTGCGCAGCGGGTATGTCCCAGGCAAAGATCGCCGGCTGACCACGGAAAAATTCAACCGAGAAACGCGCAACGCCGTAGCCGGCCACAGCAGTGAAAAAGCTGAAACCTTCCGACCGATACATTTTTCTCGTGAGCCAGACGAGCAGAAAAACCAGAAAATAGGCAATGATTTCGTAGACCTCTATGGGGTGAAGCGGTATGTTGAGTGGCGCCATGGCGCGGGGATCGGTAAAGATGATCGCCCAGGGAAGGTCCGTCGGTTTGCCGTAGCTATCACCATTTAACAGGCAGGCAAACATTCCCATAGTCTGACCCAGGGCTAGACCTGGAGCCAGGGTATCGGCGAATCGCCCAAAGGATATTTTATTTCTCCGGCAGTACCATAGCGCAGTCAGGAATCCGCCCAGAAAAGCCCCGATAATCCCTATGCCCCCACGCCATACCGCAAAGATTTCCCATGGATTCTGCAAAAAATAGGCCGGCTTGGAAAAGAGAACAAAATAGATTCTGGCTCCGATAATCCCGCCTAAAAGCGCGTAAAGGGCAAAGTCCTGAATGATGCGCGGATCCAGCCCCTTCCTTTTCGCTTCACTTGTGCTTAACCAGAGGCCAATGAAAAAAGATAGGGCGACAACGATCCCATAAGTATGGATTTGATAATTTCCGAGCTGAAAAAGAACGGGATACATATGCTTTTCCCCTCAAATTCTCAGTGGCGAGCGCCAGTGCAATGCGGTCATGATTGAAACCTGAGCTTCTATGACTGCGGTTTTCCAGTCACAACCGCATGCCGGTAGTCGAATGCAACCTTCACGGCCTCGCGCGTACCCTGCCGGCGGATCTTCACTTCTACCCGGTACGGTGCCGGTGCGGGCATGTTGAAGTAATTGCCGTAAACCGTGCCGGCGGCGACCTGCATCGGATCGAGTTTTTTTTCGGGCCCCGACACGCGCCTGCCGGGTAAGGTCGCATTGAAAACCGCGGCGCTGATCTCCGCGTCGGTAATGCGAGCACTACTCTCGTTGTCGAATATCGCCACGATCACGTGGTATTGCGAACCCCAGGTCGGGCCGCTGCCGTGCGTCTTGGAGGGCTCACCCCCCGGCCGATGCTGCATCGTCATTCCGGCTGGCAGAACCCTGATATAGACCGCCAGACCATTCGCCAGCTGGTACTGCGGTTTTTCCGCGGCCCATGACATGTTTGCGAGCATCAGCCCCATTGCGATGCCCACGACAGCCACAAGGCGCTTTGCAAGATATGTGCTCATGTTCAGATCATGTCTCCATGTGTCGCTGATTTCATCCACGTCGCATGCTCATCCCGGTCCAGAACGGGCCGAAACCGAAGCCGAACCGGTCTCATTACAGCTTCACTCGCCGCAGCCGCAGCGCGTTGGTAACCACTGATACCGAACTCATCGCCATCGCCGCGGCGGCGAAAATCGGCGACAGCAGCAGGCCGAAAACGGGATACAGCACGCCAGCCGCCACCGGAACGCCTAAGGCATTGTAAACAAAGGCGAAAAACAGATTCTGCTTGACGTTGCGCATGGTCGCGTGCGACAACCGGATCGCCTTCGCGATGCCGCGCAGGTCGCCTTTCACGAGTGTCACGCCGGCGCTTTCGATGGCCACGTCGGTGCCGGTGCCCATGGCGATGCCGACGTTGGCCTGGGCGAGCGCCGGTGCGTCATTGATGCCGTCGCCCGCCATCGCCACGATGCGTTTCTCGCCTTGCAGCTTCTTGATGACCTCGACTTTCTGGTCCGGCATCACTTCTGCGATGACTTCTTCGATGCCGAGTTGTTTGCCGACGGCTTCCGCAGTCTTGCGCGAATCGCCCGAGAGCATGACGACACGCACGCCCTCGGCGGTGAGCATCTTGATCGCCTCCAGCGTTGTTTCCTTGATCGGATCGGCAACCGCGATCACTGCTGCGACACGCCCATCGATTGCGGCGTACAGCGCAGTCTTGCCCTGTGTGCGCAGGGCTTCAGCCTTGTCGGCAAGCGCCTGCGGCACCGTGCCATGCGCTTCCATGAAGCGGCGGTTGCCCACGGCGACTTTGCGCCCGCTTATCGTTCCGTGCACCCCCTGGCCGGTAACGGACTCGAAGTGTTCCACCTGTCCCAGTTGCAGGCTGCGTTCTTCGGCGGCCTTGACGATGGCCTCGGCAAGGGGATGCTCGCTGGCGCGCTCGAGACCGGCGATCAGCGCGAGCGCCTCGTTCTCGGCAATTCCGCTTTCGACGACCAGGTCCACGAGCTGCGGCCTGCCGAGCGTGAGCGTCCCGGTCTTGTCCACGACCAGCGTATTCACCTCACGCAGCTTCTCGACGGCTTCCGCGTTGCGGAACAGGATGCCGTTCTTCGCGCCCTGGCCCATGGCCACGGTAATCGAGATCGGTGTCGCGAGCCCGACGGCGCACGGGCAGGCGATGATGAGCACGGCCACTGCGTTGACCAGGGCGTAGGTGATCCGCGGCTCGGGGCCGAAAAACCACCACACGAGCGCGGTGATGATGGCAATGACTATCACCGTCTGCACAAAATAGGCGGCGACGAGATCGGCCAGCCGCTGCACGGGGGCGCGCGTACGCTGCGCCTGCGCCACCATATGCACGATCTGCGAAAGCAGTGTGTCGGCACCGACTTTTTCGGCGCGGATCACCAGCGCGCCTTTGCCGTTGATGGTCGCGCCGATGACCTTGTCGCCTGCTCTTTTGGGGACGGGAACGGGCTCGCCGGTGACCATGGATTCATCGACGTTCGAAGAACCTTCCAGGCACGTGCCGTCGACCGGCACTTTTTCGCCGGGCCGTACGCGCAGCTTGTCGCCGACCTGCACCTGGTCCAGCGGCACTTCCGCTTCGCTGCCGTCGGCCTCGATGCGCAGCGCGGTGTTCGGTGCGAGCGCGAGCAATTCGCGTATCGCCTGGCTGGTCTGGCCCATCGCGCGCAGCTGCAGCACTTCGCCCAGCAGCACCAGGGTGACGATGACCGCGGCGGCTTCGAAATAGGTGCCGACCCGACCTTCATGCTCGCGGAACGCCTCCGGAAACAGCCCGGGCGCAAGCATCGCAAACAGGCTGAAAATATAGGCGAGCGCGACGCCCAGCCCGATCAGCGTATACATGTTCGGATTCAGGCTGCGAATCGAACGCGCAAACTTCCGGAAAAAAGGCCAGCCGCTCCACAGCACGACCGGCGTTCCGAGCGCTAACTCGACGTACATCCTGATGTGCGGTGCCAGGCCGAACGGTTGCGCCATGCCGAAATAGGGCCCCATCGCGATATAAACCAGTGGCGCCGAAAGTATGGCTCCCACCCAGAAGCGGCGCGTCATGTCGCGCAGTTCGGCGTCGTCTTCCTGTGCACTCGCCACCGGCACCAGCGCCATGCCGCACTTGGGGCACGAGCCCGGCGTGTTCTGCCTGATTTCCGGATGCATCGGACAGGTGTATCCGGTTGCGGCCGGCCCGGCAGGCACCAGCGGCACCAGCGCCATGCCGCATTCGGGACAGGAGCCGGGCCCCTCCTGCTCCACTTCCGGGTGCATCGGACAGGTATGGGTTCCGTGTGTTTTTTGCGCAGCAGCAGCGGCCGACGCAGTCTTTGCAAGATACTTCAGGGGGTTGGACTTGAATTCCGAAAGGCAGTGGGCACTGCAAAAATAGTACTTCGTGCCCTTGTGCTCGAGCATACCGGCTGCTGATCCGGAATCGACGTACATGCCACACACCGGGTCGGTCACTTGCGCGGCGTGCGTGCCTCCGTGATGTTCGTGCTGAGCATGGGCATGGGCATGGGCATGGGCACGGGCATGGCCGTCATGGCGATGGCCACTGGCTTCACGAGTCTTCTCGTCAGGTGCTTTCATGTCCGCCTCCTATTTGAGATGCCGAGTTTTTTGGTGCGCTCGCCTCCGCCCTGGTCTTGCGGCGAATCCTCGCCAGATAAAGTTTGCACGCCCGAAGCCAAGAAGCCTTGTGCCGGGACGCCGAGCGCGGCGTTGAATTTGCTCGACATATTCTGATACGCAATGAGCGCGGTGAGTTCCACGATCTCCTGGTCGCTAAAGTGCTGGCGCAGCCGGGCGAAAAGCGCATCGCCGACGCGGCGAGAGGATTCGGTGACCGTTTCGGCGTAAGCCAGGGCTGCGCGCTCGCGCGAGCGGTAAAGCAGGGTGAACATTACAAACGCCTGCAGCATGCGGCCCCGAAGCAACGCCGGTTCCAGCGCGCGCCCGTATTTGCGCCGCTGCAGCATCAGAATCAAGCGCACATACCAGGGATAGCGGCTTAAGGAGTAACCGCAGACATGGGGCTTGGCGGCGACACTCATCACGTGGTGCCTGGACCTTCGCCGATCACCACCTTGGTGTCACTCAGGTAGTGATAGGGCGGAACGACGAGATTCGTCGGCGCCGGCACGTTCCGGTAGACCCTTCCGGCGAAATCGAACTTGGAGCCATGACACGGGCAGAAATAGCCGCCATCCCAATCCGGTCCCAGATCCTTGGGTGCTGCATCAGGACGAAAAGTGGGTACACAGCCCAAATGGGTGCACAACGAGATCACGATAAGATGCTCCGGTTTGACCGAACGATTGGCGTTTTGGGCGTAGACGGGCTGCTGGCTTTTTACTTTGGATTCCGGGTCGGCGAGCTTCGCCAGATGGCGCGGGTTCTGCAAGGTCTTTAGCATGGCTTCAGTGCGGTGAAGTATCCATACTGGTTTGCCGCGCCACTCCACTGTTGTTTGAGTGCCCGGTTCGAGACGGGAGAAGTCGGCTTCCACCGGCGCGCCCGCGGCGCGCGCCCGCTCGCTCGGATTCATCGAGGCGATGAACGGGACCGACGCCGCGGCAAGTGCGACGCCACCTGCAGCGCCGGTTGCCGCCAACAGTATTTTTCTGCGCTCCGGATCGGAAACCGGCTGTGATTTTTCATCTCCGGCAGCATCCAGGTTATCGAACGTTTTATCCATGGTTCCACCTCCAGGCGTGTCACGCCCGCGAATCAGGATCAATCAGGCGTGATTTTCCATTTAAACGCTTCTGGTGCGCCAACTTCAGCGACGCTGCACTTGATTTCCACCATCGCGCGCAGTGTTTCCTGCTCTGCCACGAACACCTCTGTGGCCACGGGATCGAACTGAGTGCCGGACTGGCGCAGTATTTCGGTGCACGCAGCATCGAACGAAAGCGCTTTGCGGTACGGGCGGTCTGAAGTGATTGCGTCGAGCGTATCGATGATCGCGAACAGGCGCGCCCACAACGGAATCTGCTCTCTTACGAGTCCCCTCGGGTAGCCGGTGCCGTCGTAGCGTTCCTCATGGCTGAGCACGATTTCCGCCGCCTCGGCCATAAACGGCACGCCGGCCAGAATGCGGTGGCCGATTTCGGGATGCGTGCGCATGATCTGCCATTCAGCCTCGGTCAGAGATCCCTGTTTGAGCAGGATGGGATCGGCAATCCCGACTTTGCCGATGTCGTGCAGTAGCGCACCCCAGTAGACCTGATGTAGCTGCCGAGGATCGTCGGTGAAATGCTTCGCCAGTGCCAGGGTATGGCAGGCAACGCGTTTGGAATGAAGGCCGGTTTCGTGTTCCCGCGCATCGAGCGCGGCGACCAACGTTTCGGCCAGCACAAACGACGCGTCATCGACTGCTGCCGCCAGCGCATGCTGTTTCTGCTCAGCGAGAAAACAGCCTTCGCAGCAGTAGTCGTCGGCCTCGCGGACGTAGGGTGTGACGTGGATCGGTGCGTGACAATGACGACATAGGGCGACCGCCTGCCCGTCAGCCGCGGTGGCTTTCATGCGCCCTCGCAATGGGCCGCGCCCTAATGTTGATGACCGTGCGCCGCGCCGGGCTTGTCGGACGGGGGTTGCTTGCCGTGGCCGCCGCAGCATCCGCCATGTCCCTCGTGCCCGCCATGACTGCTGCGGGAGAAGCCCAAAAACGCAACCACGCCGATTGCGACCGCGATCCAGATCCAGTTCTGAGTGAGCCATTCCATGATTTCGTCCTTTCGTTAATCGCGCATCATTCGACTGCCGTACCCAACGTGTAATATATACCCCATACGGGTATATGTCAACCGCTGGGCGAATACTGCCGCTTTCCCGTTTCAGTCAAACCACCGCCGGTGCGCCGGTCTCGCTGATCCGCGAAAATGGCGGGTGTCCGGCTCCAGCTTTTGCACTCGCAGTATCAGATGCTCCTCGCCGACGACTTCCACTTCGTCTCCGGCGCGCAGTGGGACTCCTGGCGACACTGCGTGCCACAGTTCGTTGTGTATCTGTATCAGCAAGTCTCCCTTGCGGTTTTCAATTACTTTGCCAATTTCGCCGACCATGCCTTCGAGACCGTTCTGGATGGGCTGGTTCATCGCCTGTATGGCGTACCAATAGATCACGGCGGACAGGCCCGTTACCATACCGTAGGCGGGAAGCGCCACCGAGAGCGGGAAAATCCAGAACATGGGCAATGCCAGCAGCGGCAGGGCGAGGAGAAGATGGCACATGAGCGTTCCGCAATCCCGACATCAGCAGACAACATCCCCTGCCGGACCGACGCTGGCGCGACCGGAATCGCGGAACTCGGGCATCAGGGATTTCTATCCGCCGATATCTCGCTTCTTGCGCTCGAATTCGTCCTGGCCGATTTCGCCGCCTGCATAGCGCTCCTTGAGGACATCGAGGGCGGTTTTTCCCCCAGACCCCGTTCCGGCGCGCCTGAACCACGAACTGGCGAGCCAGACCACCAGTGCTATCGGCACCAGCCACACCAGCAACATCATCAGACCGCCGCCGAACATCCATCCGCCATGACCGTATCCATACATGTCTTTCTCCTTTCACGGTAAAACACTGTCGTTGGGGCACCCCGTAGCGCGATGGCAGGAAGCAATCGCCGTGTCACGAGGCTTGCCCCGGAGTTCGCCGGGAAAACCGGTCAACGAAAAAGTTGTACAGCGGCACGAACACGAGCCCGATGTAAATGCCATAGAGGAATGTTTCGGCCAGGCCGAGCACGAAGCTTGGCCAGGTGAGCCAGGTAAATCCCGGCAGCAGCTTCAGCCAGGTCTCGTACATGCGCTGGTCAAAAGCCAGGTCGTAAGCTACACAAATGATGAAGGAAATAGCCAGAAACGAACCGGAGGCCAGTCCGACTACACGCCAATCGAGCTTACCCATGATGATGTCCTCCTTGTCGATGACCGCTTTGCGCGGCAGCGCCCGCGTATTTTTCCGGCGCCTGCTCGAACTTGTCGCGGCACGAAGTTGAACAGAAGTAATAGGTCACGCCTTCCCGCACGGCTGTTGCCGCGGCTTTTTGCGGATCGACGTCCATGCCGCACACCGGGTCTTTGGTGCCGCCGCCGTGACCGCCGTGACCGTGGCTGCCCATCATGTGGGCGCCACAACCGTAACGCATCATCACGAAGAACAGACCGCCCCACAGCAGCAACCAACCGAGACTTTTCAGACTTTCGGCATCCATGGTGTTCCTCCATAAAGTAACTCTGAGGTGGCCGCGCCCGTTTTATGTGTCAAGGGCTCATTTCAACTGCCACCGGAACGTACGCGGCCTGGTTTCGCCCTGGCGCGTGATCCGCAATTCGATCACCGCAGGCAGGGGCGAAACCGCTTTGAACCGCAAGGTGCCGCTGCGGTGATGCCCGCCGGGCGGATCGCCTTGCCACTTCACGGGTGTCTGCGATGCGCCGCCGTCGGCGACGAGCACCGCCGTTTTTTCAAGGTCGTCGTTCAGCGCTTGTGAGTGGGTGTCGAAAGCAACATCGAAATCCCAGGTTGCGCCGCTGAGCGTGCGCGGCGTGATTTTTACCGTAACGCTTGCTTCAGAAGTGGACTGGGGAGCGAGAGCGGGCGAGGCCGCCTCGCCGGGCAAGGCAAACAAAATTGTCGTCAGTGCCACGAGAAAAACATTCAGACGTGTGCGCATTGTGCGTGCTCCCTGGTGGCTTGCAGTAACTTGTTGCCGATGTAGGCGACACCCGCGGCATTGAATGCAAGGCCCACCCAGAAAAACTCGACTTGGTATTGGGTGGCGAAGGTGATCAACCCGGTCGCGCCGAGCACCGGCGCGATATTGACCAGGTAGTGGGCGCAGCATGAGATCATCGCCGCGGTCGAAGTGGTGCCGGACGCGGCCATCACGGCGCGTGTCTCCTTTGACTGGTGCAGCAGTTGCCGCAGCCGAGTGTAAAGCGCGACCTGCAGCCCGAAGCCGGCGCCCAGCGGTACGATGTAATACCAGAACTCGGAAAACTGGGACACGGTGAACTTCCAGCCCGAGACCAGCGTGAGCACGCCGAAATACGCGGCGAGCAGCAAGCCGAAAGCCAGCGTTCCCCAGCCGGCTGGCCGTGCCGCTGTGGCGACATGAGCATTCATGGCATTTCCTTTCGGCGGAGTGGAGGCAGGATCAATTGCGGAATATCCCGGACCGGCGGCGGCTGCCGCCGGCTTTGGGGTATCACGCGGTTACTCGATGTCTTGTCCCCACCACGGCGCGTAGCGGCGCAACTGCTGCTTCTGTTCCCTGGTGAACACGCCGTCGATTTTTTCCTGTGCTTCGAGGCGCGCCGCGAAGCGCTGTTGCCGCAGCTCCTGCAGTTTCTTGTACTGGTTGATGACTGCGGTGCGGTCGGACTTTTCTGCGCTCATCAGGTTGCGCAGCTTGAAAGCCTCTTCCTGCATCTTGGTCGCGAGTTCCCAGTTCTTTTTCGCGAACTCTTCGTGGATCGCGTTGAGTTTGTTCTGCTGTTCAGGCGTCAGATTGAGCTGAAAAGGCGTTCCATAACCCCCCATCATTCCCGGCCCCATGCCGTAGCCGGGGCCATAACCCCCCATCATGCCGGGCCCCATGCCATAGCCGGGGCCATAACCCCCCATCATGCCGGGGCCCATCATGCCCGGCCCCATCATGCCCGGGCCCATCATGCCCGGGCCCATCATGCCCGGGCCCATCATGCCCGGGCCCATGCCG
This sequence comes from Burkholderiales bacterium, assembly GCA_046313915.1. GTDB lineage: Bacteria > Pseudomonadota > Gammaproteobacteria > Burkholderiales > SG8-41 > CAKKQX01. The sequence goes on from JBKBXX010000004.1 coordinate 16,006, forward strand.
TATCCACCATATCCCGGATCGGCAATGGCAGCGGTGCCCAGTGCGGTCGCTCCGATCAGCGCGGCGGCGATCAGCGTTTTGTGGAATTTCATCGGTTTCAGTTTCATGATCAACTCCTTTCGTATGGTGAAGACTTGCAGCCGATAATCGACTGCCGGAATCACAGATCACAGAAAAAGGATGCAGGCGACGGCCTGCGGTGACGTCGCGCTGCAGCTGCTTTTGCAGCGCGGCGTGGGGAGAAGCTAACTGCGGAAGCTGCCGAACAGGATGTAGGCAGGCGGTGCCGCGGCAGGAATGCGGTCCACCCGCAGTGCCGGGAGCGTTTCCGCGCCGTGCGTGGCAGAAGCAGCAGGATACGCGACCAACACCGCCTCGCCATCATCCGGTGGCCGCGACGGTCCTGTCGCTTCAGCGTTGGCCGATTTCAGGTGGCAATACAGTCTTTGCCCGTCGCCAGAAAAGGAGGCGCATTCGAGCCCGTGCGAGTCGGAAACGGTATCGTGCGCGGCAATGCCGGCTTTTTTGACCGGCATGCCGGTATCCGCGCTCGCCGGGGCGAAGGCGAACAGCGCCATCAGCATGATCATTGCCCGCAGCAAGCTCGTCATGGATGTGCTGAATTTCTTCATGTTCCCGATTATTCCCGCATTGCGCGATTTCGTTTTGATTTGGATCAAATCCATCGCAGGGTCAGCGACCATCCCTGCAGCAGGAATTCATCCTTTCAGACTGTCGCGCACCCGCTCCAGCTTGGCACGCACTTCCTTGCCGAGCGCGTGTACCTCAGGTTTGTCGACCAGCTTCAGGACCGCGTCGGGATCCATGAAGCCGACCCAGACTTTGCCGTCGTCTTCCTGCCGCACCACCACATTGCACGGCAACAGCAATCCGATATCGGGATCGGCGTCGATGGCACGGTGCGCAAGCGGCGGGTTGCAGGCGCCGAGGATGCGGTACGGTTTGCGATCGATGTTGAGCTTGGCTTTGAGCGTCGCCTTGACGTCGATGTCGGTGAGAACCCCGAAACCTTCTTTCTTGAGTGCTTCGGTCACGCGTTCGACAGCGGCATCGAACGGAATGTCGAGAGTGGTGCTGAAACCATACATGGCATACCCCTTTCTTGGTTTTGGTTGGTGGCCGGAATATTCGAATATTCTGACATCATTGCCGGAAAAATGTTCCGCCGGCGCCTGGAAGCGTACCTGCGGCCCGTATATTGTCCTCTGAAATCAAGCGGCTTTATCTGATAGCTATCCATCCATAATGACGGCATTGAGGCGGTCCCAGATGCGGCGCCAGCTAGCGAGCGCCGGTTGGGAACGATTCCGGCAGGGCCAGCACCGGATGGCCGACCGGCGCCTCGTACACGATCTTCCAGCGGCCGTCTTCCACGATCCAGTACTGCTGTTTTCGCGTTCGCTGGGTGAAGGTGCTCGAACGGTAGTTCTGGTCGAACGCGACCACCACGAGATTCCCCGCAGCGGGGCTACTGAACACGCTCACGTTTTCGAATGCGACTTTGATCCACGTTTTGCTCGCATTGATGCGCCGCTTGTGGGCACCCCATGTGTCGATATCCATGCTTCCCGAACGGAAGGTGCGCGAATAATGCGCGAGGTAGCGGTCCGTGTCGAGGCTCTCCCAGTCGCGACGCCAGGCTTCCAGTTGCTGCATGAATCGATCGCCCTCCGCGCGCCACGCATCCGGCGTCACCCATTCCACGCGCTTGGCGATGATGACGGGCGTCGTGCCGGGCTGCACCCGCTTCGCGAGCAACGCTATGTCGGGATTGGCGAGCGCGATGCAGCCGTCGCTCGCGAGCGGCGGTCGGGCATAGGTATCCGCCGGAACGCCATGGAGCCAGATTCCGTAGCCGGTCTTGCGGTTCAGGCGATCCCATGCGTTGGGGTAGTTGATCGGGAACGCGCCCCAGCCGTAGAGATCAGGTAGTTTGCTGCCGGGAATTTGCGACGTTACGTGATAGACACCGATCGGTGTTTTCTGGTCGCCTTCCACGACCTTCTCGAACCCGCGCTTGCCGATAGTCGCATAAAAGTCTTCCACGAGCCGCGGCATGCCGTCGCGATTTTCGTAGACGTAAACGCGCGAGCGGCTGGCGTCGACCACCACAGCGTTCTCCTGCCCTGGGGCGAAGCGCAGCAGGTAGCGCGGGATCAGATTTTCAGGTGGATGTTCGGCATATGCGCGAACGCGCGCATGGATTTCGGCCCTCAGCTCCTCCAGGCGGTCGGCCGCGGCGTGACCGGTGTTGCCGATATCCGTTATGGGCCGTGCCCGCGCAAGCAGCAGATCGCCCCGGACGAGGTGGGCGAGGCGAAAATTCGGATACACGGCTGTCAACCGGTTCGCGGCGTCGAGCGCCGCGTCCAGCTTGTTTTGTGCGATCTCTTCGAAAATGCGCTGGAGCTGGCTCTCGGCGCCGTTCGGATTCGTCCTCGTGTGCGGGCCGTCAGCGACACCGGCGCCCGACGCGAGGACAAGGAGGGTTGCGGCAAGCCGGGATCGCCTCGAAAAACCCGGGCTGCGGTGCGCTGTTTTCATTTTCCCAGTCCCTGGAGATTCCGGTTCCGGCGGACGGTTCCCGAAAGCCGCGCTCCGCGGGGCGAAGCGGGGTCGGCACCCGCGCGACGGGCGGAGGCGCTTTTTATCCTACTTCGCGGTCTCGATGTGCGTCACCGTCAGCGTGCCGCCGACGTTGTCGGCCGAAAAGCGAATCCTGTCGCCGGCTTTCAGCTGCTCGAGCATCGCCGGATCCTTGACGCGAAATACCATGGTCATCGCCGGCATGTCGAGGTTACGAAGAGGGCCGTGCTTGATGGTGACCTTGGCGGTGTCCTTGTCGATTTTGCGTATCTCGCCATCGGTGAGGGTTTCCGCGGCGTGCGCCAGTGCGGCAGCCGAAAGAATGGTTGCAAGCAGAAGAGCGGTGATTTTTTTCATGATGTTCCTTTCGTTGACGTTTCAAAGGGTTGATAAAAAACAACGGGCGATGCGCAGCTGTCGCGACCGAGCCCGGCCAAGCGGTTTGAATACTTGCTGGCTCATGGTGTTACCGTGATTTTTCCGATCATTCCTGCCTCATAGTGACCAGGGTGCAGGCACGCGAAATGGACTGTGCCGACCTTGGTGAATTGCCAGGTGAGCTCGGCGGTCTTTCCCGGGGCGGCGCTCACCTGATTGGGATCGGCATGCTCCATCCCGGGATACTTTTGCATCTGCTCTGCATGCTCGCGCAGTGATTTCTCGTCTCCCAGCACCAGTTCGTGCGGCATCTGCCCGGCGTTGCGCAGCACGATCCTCACGGTCTCGCCCCGCTTTACCGTGAATCGGGCGTGGTTGAAGCGCATGGTGTCGTAGGCGCCGATCTCGACGGTGCGGGTGGCTTTCCTGGGATCACCTGGGCGCCCGATTTTGGCCCACTCGTCATCGTGGCCTCCCGCATGCTTGCCTGCCGCGACAGCAGGCGGGACGGCGAAAACGGCGAGGGCCGAATTCAGGAACAAAACTTGAAGCAACTTCTGCATGGTGCGTTTCTCCCAATTTTAATTGATACGGCTGCTGCATCGAAAAATTGCCGACTCCGTTGCGGTAATCACGGAACAGGCTCTTGAAACCCGAGTTCTTCTGATATTGAAGGACTTGAGCCTGATCAATGACGGCTGCGACCGCCCGGCTTGCGGGCCCGCAGGGTAACGCCAGCCTCACGCCCCTGCACGACGCGCGCTGCTTCGGGTGCCGTTCCCGTCCATTCGTAGGCGACGGTTCCCGGCGGGTGCGGATACCAGCCCGGATCCTTGTAGTCGTCGCGTGCCAAGCCTTCGCGCACCTTGACCACGGTAAACATGCCGCCCATTTCGAGCGGACCGAAAGGGCCGCTGCCGGTCATCATCGGCAGCGTATTGTCGGGGATCGGCATTTCCATTTCAGCCATGTCGGCCATGCCGCGCTCGCCCATCACCATGTAATCCGGCACGAGGTTGATGATTTTTTGCGCCACGCCGCGGTGGTCGACGCCGATCATGGTCGGCACGTTGTGGCCCATCGCGTTCATGGTATGGTGCGACTTATGGCAGTGAAACGCCCAGTCGCCGGGATAGATCGCGTCGAACTCGAAAGCGCGCATCGCGCCCACCGGAACGTCGATCGTGACCTCGGGCCATTGCGCGCTTTTCGGCACCCAGCCGCCGTCGGTGCAGGTCACGGTGAAATCGTAACCGTGCAGGTGGATCGGGTGATTGGTCATGGTGAGATTGCCCATGCGTACACGCACGCGATCGCCTTTGCGCACCACCAGCGGTGCGATGCCGGGGAAGACACGGCTGTTCCACGACCACAGATTGAAATCGGTCATGGTGGCGATTTTGGGAGTGTAGCTTCCCGGATCGATGTCGTAGGCGTTGATCAGGAACACGAAATCGCGGTCGACCCGCATGAAATTCGGGTTTTTCGGGTGCACCACGATGAAACCCATCATGCCCATCGCCATCTGCACCATTTCGTCGGCGTGCGGGTGGTACATGAAAGTGCCGGACTTTTTCATCTCGAATTCGTAGACGAAAGTCTTGCCCACCGGGATCTGGGGCTGCGTCAGCCCGCCGACGCCGTCCATGCCCGAGGGCAGCAGAATGCCGTGCCAGTGGATGGTGGTGTGCTCGGGCAGCTTGTTGGTGACGAATATGCGTACCTTGTCGCCTTCCACGCATTCGATCGTGGGGCCGGGCGACTGGCCGTTGTAGCCCCACAGGTGCGCGGTCATGCCGGGTGCGATCTGGCGGCGCACCGGCTCGGCGACGAGGTGGAACTCTTTCCAGCCGTTGTTCATGCGCCACGGCAGCGTCCAGCCGTTCAACGTCACCACCGGTTGATAGGGCCGGCCGGTGGACGGCGCGAGCGGCGGCTGAGTGTCGGGTTTGGTTTGAATGGGCGCTTCCGGCACAGCGGCGTGCGCGACCTTGCTGACCGCGGCGGCGCCCAGCAGTGCGCCGCCCGCGGCCCGGAGAAAATTGCGTCGTGTAGACATGTGTAGCTTCCTTGTCTCGGATTAATGAGCGGGTTGTCCCGCGCCGCCGGCGACGGCTTGCATTGCACCGCCGTTCACACCACTCACGACACCTGGCGATTTGCCGGTGAGGGCCAGCGTGAGGTTCGATTCGGCGAGCCAGTAGTCGCGCAGCGCTTCGATATAGGCATTGACGGCACCGATCTGCTGACGTGCGTCGGCCAGCAGTTCGAACACGCTGATCAGCATGCCGTTGTAGCGCAACACGGTTTCTTCCGAGATTTTTTTCCTGAGGGGCACAATTTCGTCGCGATAGTGTTTTGCGAGATCGAACGCGGTGCGGTAGGCGTGATAGGTTTCGCGCACTTCGGAGCGCGCTCTAATCGCGATGTCGGCAGCGCGGTTTACCGCCTGCATGTAAGTGTGCTCGGCGCGTGCCACCCGGGCGCTGCCCCAGTCAAAAATCGGCAGCCGTAGCTCGATTTCATAACCCCTTTTGAACGGCTGCGCGCTCTCGCTGGTGCGCGCATAGCCGACTTCGAGCACGTTGACGAAACCGGTGGCCTTGGTGAGGCCGAGCGAGGCGGCGATGTTCTCGGCTTCTTTCATCGCGCCCTGGACGTCGAGACGCTGCTTCAGCGCCCGTGTCTCGAGGTCCGATATTTCGCGCGCCGTCTTCGGCAGCTCGGGCAGGCGCTCAGGCATTACGAAACGGATCTCCTCGCCCCACAATCCCATCAGTCGCGTGAGCCGTTCGCGTTGCGCCAGGGCACTTTGCCTCGCCTTCGCAAGCTGGGCGGTGACTTCGGCGTAAAACGCCTGTTCACGCGCCTGGTCGAGTTTGCTGAAATTGCCCGCTGCCGCCATGCGGCGCGCGAGCTCGGCACCCGCCTCGGCGGCAAGTTTGACCTGCTCCATGTATTTGGCGCCTTCCTGCGCTGCGACTGCGCTGAACCACGCGCGGCGCGTATCGGTGGCCACCTGCAGGGTTTCGGCGGTGACGCGCATTTTGGCGAGTTCGAAGCGGCGCTGCTCGAGTTCGGTGCGGATCGGCATGGTGATCAGTCCCAGCACGTCGAACAGAAAAGTGCGTTCGATTTCGACTTCATCGCCGCGCGTCGAGCGCGTGAATGAGAAACCCGGGTTGCGCAGCCGTCCCGCCTGCACCAGATCGGCTTCGGCGATGCCGAGTTCGGCGTAGGTCGCCTGCAGGCCGCGGTTGTTGAGCAGCGCGATCTGCACCGCCGCATCCACGGTGAGCGGCGCGGCCAGCAGTTTCTTCACGATCACCTGCACCTGCGCGGCGTCGCGTTCGGTCTTCACCCACTTGATGTCCTTATCGACGAGCCGTTGACGGGTCATGGTCTCGACAGCGTCGAAGCCGCCGTCCTGAGAAAGTGTCGCGCAACCACCGAGAAAGGCGGCGCTCAACACCAACGCCAGCGCTTTGGCCCGGTCTGTTTTCGGGCTTGAAATTTTTTTCATCGCTGAGCTCCTGCTAACGGTCGCCGTGACCGGGCATCGCGGCTTTGGTGGAGGACGGCGACGCGGGCTGACCACCGTGCATGCCGCCGGATGGGCGCAAAGTGCCGGCGTGGCCGCCGATGCGTGCCGCTTGATCGTTGACGTCCCGCCACGAAGCGATTTCGGGGTCGCGGTGCGGGATGTAGCCACTGAAAGCCGATTCATATCCGACGGCTGGCACGGCTGCTGCGGGATCCGATGCCGCGGGATGCGCAGTCGGTTGCGCGAATGTCGCTGCTGCTGTGGCCGCCATCGCAATGGCTAAAAAATACCTATTAAAAACAATCACTTATAATTTCTCCTTGATGCCAATCAAGCGCATGAACAGCGCGCGCAAAAGCGCTGCGACTGCCAACGGGGCCAGCTCCGGGGTTATCCGGAGAGCAGGGTGGTCAGCTTCGGGGAGGGCGTTGCGGCTGTTCGGGAAAGAACGGCCGGGGAGGGGAAAAGCTCGCTGCGTGATAAGCCGGCAGATCGTCAGCGAAGGCCATGACGATCGCGCTCGGGATGCCGGAGGACACCTGGTGACAGGAAAGGTGACCGGCGTAATCGGCTGCAGAGGAATCGCCTTGGTTCTGGTCGTGGTGATGGAGCGGGGCGCTTGCATCGCTGGCATGCGCATGGCTGGCGGCGTATTCCGTATCGGCGGGCTGGAAGCACGACACGTGCGACAGCGATGCGGCGATTCCCTGCGTGGGGATCAGCAGCAACAGCGCCAGGAACAATATCTTTTTGCCGATAATAGACACGGTCCAGATTCTAGAGTAAAACAAGTTTTCTTTGCAAGGGGCGCGAGCGTCATGACCCGCCGCTGAAATTCGCAGCAGGGCCATGACCCGATGATCCCGATCACCTTTTCAGATCAGTCACGTTTCCGCGGACATCGGTTTGCCGGCGGCGTCACATCAATGGCGGTCCGAAAAGCTTCGGTGTGGGGTGCTTGTCATCCCTGGTCGTACGGATCACTCCCGACATACACTTTTACGCCTGCCACATCGATGTCCTTGGGCGCTATTTCCTGCAAATCGAAGACGGGCGTGCCCAGGGTATCGAATTTCCAGGCAAAGGACTTCCCGCCGACCGTGATCAGCACCGTTTCTCCGCGCGTGACGTTCACATAGCGGTCGCCGGGGCGAAGCTCGATTCCGCGATCGGATGATTGGGGCGAAGTGGCGCTGCCCAGATGCTGTCCTTTGACTTTGAACGTATTCATGTGCCCTTCGATCATGCTCATGAATGAGCCGCCGGACGCAGTTGCGGCATCGCGGGCCCACTGGCTGTTTCCGGGGTTATCCCACGTTTGTTGGGTACCGCCGGCGGATGCGCCGGTTCCGAATGCTGCGGAAAAGGCGCCTGCGGCAAGCGTGATGGAAAGTTTGCGTAACATGGTGTGTCTCCTTGATGACTGAAGTGGGTTCGCCGTTTGCGGCGAGCGACCGAATGTTCGATCGTGAACGCACTGTAATGCCGCACTGTTTACCGGCCCCTGACTTGCGGATTACAAGTTTGTAACCCATGGCGGCGTCACGATGCGGCACAATGAAAGCCGAACACGAGGAGCGATATGCGGATTCTGGTGGTGGAAGACGAACCCAAGACCGGCGATTACTTGAGAAAAGGTTTGAGCGAATCGGGTTTCGTGGTGGATCTGGCGCGCACGGGACCTGACGGCCTGCACATGGCAAGCAGCGGCGATTACGATCTCGTCGTGCTGGATGTGATGCTTCCGGGGATCGACGGCTGGCAGATCATGCGGGAACTCCGAAAAACCAGGGAGACGCCGGTGCTGTTCCTGACAGCCAGAGACGAAGTCGAGGACCGTGTCAAGGGGCTGGAACTCGGCGCGGACGATTATCTCGCCAAGCCTTTTGCTTTTGCGGAGCTGCTGGCGCGCATTCGCAATCTCATGCGGCGAGGCCGTCGTCGCGAGCAGGAATTCATCCGGATCGCCGATCTCGAGATCGATGTTCTCAAGCGCCGTGTTGCAAGGAATGGCAAACGCATCGATCTCACCGCAAAGGAGTTTGCTCTGCTGTATTTGTTGGCCAGTCGTCAGGGGGAGGTATTGTCGCGCGCGCTCATTGCGTCTCAGGTATGGGATATGAATTTTGACAGCGATACCAACGTCGTCGATGTCGCGATCCGCCGGCTGCGCGCAAAAGTCGATGATCCATTTTCCCGCAAGCTCGTCCAGACGGTGCGCGGCATGGGGTATGTGATCGAGGATCGCGAATGATATCGCTGAGGTACATGTCGCTCGCCACCCGGCTGGGATTGCTTTTTGCCACGCTGGCCACGCTGGCTTTCGGGATTGCCGGCTATCATCTCTACCATCCCTTCTCGCATCAGTTCCGGGCGCGGGATGATGCGGCATTGGTAAGCATTGTCAATCTCTTGCGTGATCGATTGAAGGATTTTGACAGCGTTGCTGCGGTTGGCGCGAATCCCGGCGTACTGCTGGATGTCGTGGACGGCCGGAAAGGATTGTTCCTGACGATCAGGGATTCCAGAGGTGTATTGCTTGCGACAAGTTCAAGGAATTATGCGCTGTTGCCCGCTGTCCCGCCTTTTGTCGTGAGCGATGATCTGGGCGCCATTGGCATTCGCGATTGGCAGGAAAGCGGCGGAGTTCGCGGGCACATCATCAGCGCATGGGCAAAAGTCAACGACAGTTCGGGGAGCCGGGTCATGCTGCTGCTCGCGCAGGAGGAGCGGCAGCAGATGACTGCCGAACTCGAAGCTCACCGCAAGGACGCGGCATGGACGATAGTGGCTGGCGCGCTTGCGACGATATTCTTCGGCTATGTCATAGCGCGTCGCGGATTGCAGCCGTTACGTGCGTTGGCAAAAACGGCAGGCGAGATCACCGTCCACCAGCTTGGAGAACGATTGCGGATCGAGGATGCTCCACCTGAGCTCGAGGAAATGGTGCGCGCTTTTAACCTCATGCTCGACCGGCTGGAAGATTCTTTTCGCCGGCTTACGCAGTTTTCATCGGACATTGCTCACGATCTGCGCACGCCGATCAGCAACCTCATGGTGGAAACCCAGGTCACGCTTGCGCAGCGGCGCTCGGTACAGGAATACGAGGAACTGCTTGTTTCCAATGTCGAGGAATATGAACGGCTGACAAGGATGATAGAAAACATGCTGTTCCTCGCGCATGCGGAAAACGCCCAGGTCACGCTGCGCCGGGAGATGTTGTCCATCGAAACGGAGCTGAAGCGCATAGGCGAGTATTTTGAAGGCATGGCCGAAGAGGCAGGTATATCGCTCGACGTAATCGCCAGCGGGAGCCTGGCTGCCGATGCCATCCTGTTCCGGCGTGCCGTAAGCAACCTCGTCGTCAATGCGATCCGGTATACAACCCCCGGGGGGTGTATCACGATGCGCGGATACCCGCGCGCGGGAGGCAGGTTCGTGATCGAAGTGAGCAACCCCGGCGTGGGTATTCCTTCCGAACATTTGCCAAGAATCTTTGACCGCTTCTATCGTGTAGACACCTCACGAGTCCAGTCGCACATCTCGTCGGGCCTTGGACTCTCCATTGTCAAATCGATTGCGGTATTACACGGCGGAAGCGTCGAGGTCGAAAGCGTTCCGAACGGACTCACGACGTTTAGGCTGATTTTCAAAGGGTAATGCCAAAACGGGAAAGAATCGGCACGGCTGCCACATAACACACGAGCATGACGCCGATCGACACACCAAGGCTGGCATAAAAACCCATTCCGGATTTCAGCAGCGCCGGCAACACCAGGAACATCGGCAGGGTGGGCAGCACCAGCCAGAACGTGCTCACCGACAGTTCGGCGATCTTGCCGGTGTCCCCGGTATCGACGTAGAGCCAGATCATGGCGAGGATGGAGATAAGCGGCAGCGATTTGATCAGTGCGCCCAGCCCCGGACTGGCTTTCGCGACTTCGGAGACGATGACGATGATGCCGGCCGAGAGCAGAAGCTTTACGACATAATACAGCATGCATGTTTCCTCCATGGATGATAGCCGGAGAGTTTACGTCGGAATCTGGCGGCAAGACAGGGTTGCCCGTCCATCATCAGGGCGCTGCCACTGCAGCAGGTTGCGGCTGGGCGATTGGCGCGGTCCGGTTTTGCCGGCTGCCGGAGATTACGGTGGCATAGGACGGTTTGCGTGTGACAGTGCCATGGTCCGATGGATTATTGATTTGCATCAAATGAAAACGGCTGGCATCATGAATAATCCGTCTCCGGGAAGAGCTGTCAGGGCAGCCATGGGGTTGCTTTCCAGGCTTTTCGCGCTATCGACCCCGATTAATGGCCGTGACCAGGAATCCAGAGCGTTTTTTGCACTCGCTGTGCCGCGCGATCATCATCGCGCTGCTGTTTACGCAGGCTGCTTTTGCGGCCCAGCCCTGTATCACGCCGGGCGTTTCCGTAGCCAGCGCGATGTCGGGGCAGATGGACGACGATTGCAATATGCCTGCTGTAAGCGCCGGCAAACTGTGCGCGGTGAAGTGCATGGATAGCGACCAGTTGGCCGTGTTTGCTGCACCGGTCGTCCCCCCGCGGCCAACCGTTGCGGTTTTGACGCTACCGCCACCGCCGGCAGATGGCGTCGTGGTGGCGATGCGCAACCGGATCGAACCGGCACGGGATCCTCCCAAGGCCATCCGTTTCTGCAGCTTCCTGATTTGATCCTCCCCTGTACGTGGTAGTGCGCCGCGATCGCGGCTGCGTGTCTTTCTTTGCGGAGGTGTGTCATGTTTTTTGTACGCTTCGGGGTGTTCCCGAAACGGTGGCGGTGGCGCGGAGCGCGCAAGCTCCCTGCACGCTATCTTCCAATCGCGCTCTGGTGTATGGCTGCCGGACTGGCGCTGCCCGCATCGGCTGCCGAACCGGTATTGCCGGCAGCCCCCAGCGCCGTTTCGCTCGACAAGCTGGTGGCCGAGGCGCTGCAGAACAATCCCGAGATCCGGGCTGCGCACAAGGAGCAGGCGGCGGCAGCGGAGCGTGTCGCGCCCGCCGGCGCGCTCGACGACCCCATGCTCGAGGCGGGCATCGTCAGCCTGCCGAGCAACTCGCTGCGGTTTGACCGCGAAGACATGACGATGAAAATGATCGGCTTGTCACAGCGTTTCCCTTATCCCGGCAAGCGCGGTCTGCGTGAAGATGTGGCGGCGCGCGAAGCCCAGGCGGCCGGCTACAACTACCAGGAAATCGCCAATCGCATCATCCGCGACCTCAAGCTGGCCTATTTCGATCTCGGATTGGTGATCGCTTCGACACGCCTGGTCGAAAACACCAAGCTGATCATCGAACAGCTCTTGCGCATTGCCGAAACCCGCTATGCGGTGGGGCAAGGCACCCAGGCCGACGTGCTGAAAGCACAAACGCAACTCTCGAAGATGATGGACGAGCTGATCAGACTCGAGCGCGAGCGCCCGATGGCGGAGGCCGAACTCAACCGCGCACTGGGGCGCAGCGCTGCTGCGCCGGCGCCGCTGCCCGAAGCCGCCAGCCTCGGCGAGACGAAGCTGCAATTGCAGGCGCTGTACGAAGCGGCGCTGCGCGCACGTCCCCAGCTGCTCGCATTGGAAAAAACGATTGCCCGCAACGAAAAGGCGCTGGAGCTTGCGCAGAAGGACTATTATCCGGACTTCGACGTGCGCTTTTCCTATGGCCAGCGCGAAACGATGCCCGATGGCACGCGCCGCGCCGATCTGGTGAACTTTACCGTCGCCATCAATCTTCCCGTGTGGCGCGAGCGCAAGCTCGCGCCGCGCGTGGCCGAAGCGCAAGCCATGCGCGACCAGGCCCGGATGATGTACGAGGCACAGCGCAACGAGCTCGGCGCGAAATTGCGCCAGCAGGTCGCCACCGCAGAACAATCGCTGCGCTCGGCACGGCTCTATCGCAGCGACATTCTGCCGCAAGCGCGCCTTACGGCCGAGGCGTCGCTTGCCGCCTACAAGGTGGGCCGGGCCGATTTCATGACGTTGCTCGACAGCCAGATGGCGGTGCTCAATTATGAAATCGCTTACGCGACGGCGGTTACCAATTACAACAAGGCGCTGGCGGAAATCGACCTGATCACCGGCGGCCCGTCATTCTGAACGAACCCATAATCATGCCGAAATCCTGGAGACGATCATGAAGCGGATGGCCATCTCGACCCTCGTTCTGGCGCTGACAGGCGCCGCGCTGGCGGCCGGTTACTGGTGGGGAAGCCGCACGAGCGAAAGCGCGAGACCGAGGACGGAAATCGCCGACGCCGGCAATGCGGAGACCGCAAAAAAAACCGAACGCCGGATACTTTACTATCGCAACCCCATGGGCTTGCCCGACATCTCGCCGACGCCGAAAAAGGATCCGATGGGCATGGATTACATCCCGGTCTATGAAGGCGAGGAACAGGCGGCGAGCGGCTCCGCAGTGAAAATCAGCATCGACAAGGTGCAAAAACTGGGCGTGAGGACCGAGGCCGTTGCGCTGCGCGAACTGATCCGCACCGTGCGCGCCGTGGGCATCATCCAGCCGGACGAGCGGCGCATCTACGCGGTGGCGCCGAAATTCGAGGGCTGGATCGAGCAATTGCATGTCAATGCCACCGGCCAACCGGTGACGCGCGGCCAGCCATTGATGGAGGTATACAGCCCCGAACTGGTCAGCGCGCAGCAGGAATACCTGATTGCCTGGAAAGGAGTGGAGGCGGTCAAGGACGGCAGCCCGGAAGCCCAGGCCGGCATGCGGCAGCTGGTGTCCAGCGCGCTGCAACGGTTGAAGAACTGGGACATTTCCGAAACCGAGCTGCAGCGCCTGCAGAAGGAAGGTGTTGCCCGACAGACGGTGACGTTGCGCTCGCCGGTTGGCGGCGTAGTGCTGGAGAAACCGGCGCTGAAGGGCATGCGTTTCATGCCGGGCGAGACGCTCTACAAAATTTCGGATCTATCGTCGTTATGGCTGCTCGCGGACGTTTTCGAGCAGGAACTCGCGCTGATCCGTCCCGGCCAGGCGGTGAAAATCACGGTCAATGCCTATCCCGGCAATACCTTTCCCGGCAAGGTCGCGTTCGTTTATCCGACGCTCACGCCGGAAACCCGCACCGCAAAAGTGCGCATCGAGCTTGCCAATCCGCGGGGACTGCTGAAGCCGGACATGTACGCGAACGTCGAGCTGCTCGCCGGCAGCCCGCAGGCGAAAGCGCTGGCTGTGCCGGACTCGGCGGTGATCGACAGCGGCACGCGGCAGATCGTGCTGGTGCAGCTCGGTGCGGGCCTGTTCGAACCGCGCACGGTGAAGCTTGGCGCGCGCGCCGACGGCTACGTCGAGGTGCTGGACGGCCTGCGGGCTGGAGAAAACGTCGTGACCAGCGCCAACTTCCTGATCGATTCGGAAAGCAATCTCAAGGCGGCATTGGGCGCGTTTGGTGCAGCGGGTGGCGAACTCGTCCGGCAGCGAGCGGCCGCGGATGCGCCGCCCGCTGCGGCACAAGTGCACAAGGGGCAGGGCAAGCTGGAAGACATCGATGCCAAGAGCGGCACTGTCACTATCGCTCATGGCCCGATTCCGAGTCTCAAATGGCCGGCGATGACCATGGAATTCCAGGTCGGGGACAAAGCGCTGCTGAAAAACGTGAAACCCGGTCAGAATGTGGCAATCGATATTGTGCAACGGGGGCCGGGCGAGTACGTGATCACGCAAATCACACCTGCCGCGGCACCGACCGCGGGCGCGCCGGCAAACGCCGCCGACCACAAGGGGCATTGACATGCTGAGCCGCATCATCGAATGGTCGGTGCGCAACGTTTTTCTGGTACTGCTCGGCACGGTATTCGTCGCTGGCGCCGGGATTTACGCGCTGGTCAAAACACCGCTCGACGCCATTCCGGATCTTTCGGACGTGCAGGTGATCGTTTACACCGAATATCCGGGCCAGGCGCCGCAGGTGGTGGAAGACCAGGTCACCTATCCGCTGACCACCGCCATGCTGAGCGTGCCGCGCTCGAAAGTGGTGCGCGGATTTTCGTTTTTCGGCGCCTCCTTCGTCTATGTCATTTTCGAGGATGGCACCGACATCTACTGGGCGCGTTCGCGCGTGCTCGAATATCTGAATTTCGCGGCCGGCCGCCTGCCGCGCGGCGTCACGCCATCGCTGGGGCCGGACGCCACCGGCGTGGGCTGGGTTTATCAGTACGTGGTGCTCGGTGCCAATCGCACGCTGGCGGAGTTGCGCACCCTGCAGGACTGGTTCGTCCGCTATCAACTCACCAAGGCGCAGGGGGTTGCCGAAGTGGCGAGTGTCGGCGGTTTTGTCCAGCAGTACCAGGTCATCGTCAATCCGCGCAAGCTCCAGGCTTACGGCATTCCGCTGGCGAAAATCACGCAGGTGATCCGCATGAGCAATACCGATGTCGGCGGGCGTGTGGTGGAAATGGCGGAAACGGAGTTCATGGTGCGCGGGCGCGGCTATCTGCGCGGTGTTGCTGATCTCGAGCAACTGGTGGTGAAAGCCGAAGGCGGCGTGCCGGTATTGCTGAGGGATGTCGCGCGCGTGGAACTCGGCCCCGACGAGCGGCGCGGCATCACCGAATTGAACGGCGACGGCGAGGCCGTTGCCGGCATCGCGATGGCGAGATACAGCCAGAACGCGCTTGAAGTCATCAATAACGTAAAAACCAAAATCGCGGAGATCGCGGCCGGATTGCCGCAGGGCGTTACCCTCGAAGCGGTTTATGACCGCTCCGAGCTGATCTATCGCGCCATCAGGAACCTGCAGACTACGCTGATCGAGGAAAGCCTGATCGTGGCGCTGGTGTGCATCGTGTTTCTGCTGCACGTCAGAAGTGCCCTGGTCGCGATCATCATGCTGCCGATCGGCGTTCTGATTGCCTTCATCGCGATGCGCGCTCTCGGTCTCAATTCCAACATCATGAGCCTGGGCGGGATCGCCATCGCCATCGGTGCGATGGTCGACGCCGCGATTGTGATGATCGAAAACACTCACAAGCACCTGGAACGTCTGCAACCGGGCGCATCGCGCCTGGAGGCAATCATCGTGGCGTGCCGCGAAGTCGGCCCTGCGCTGTTTTTCAGCCTACTCATCATCACCATCTCGTTTCTGCCGGTGTTCACGCTGGAGGCGCAGGAAGGGCGGTTGTTCGCTCCACTTGCCTTCACCAAGACCTTTGCCATGGCGGGAGCGGCTTTGCTTTCGATCACGCTGGTCCCGGTGCTGATGCTGCTGTTCGTGCGCGGGCGGATCATGCCGGAGGCGAAAAATCCCATAAACCGCTTTCTCATCTGGATCTACCGGCCGGTCATCGCACTGGTGATGCGCTGGAAAAAGCTCACCATTGCCATTGCTGTCGCCGTCATGGCGTTGTCGGTATCACCGGCGCTGAAACTGGGCACGGAGTTCATGCCGACCCTCAACGAAGGCACACTGCTCTACATGCCGACGGGGCTGCCGGGGATGTCGGTCACCAAGGCGGCCGAGCTGATGCAGACCCAGAACCGCATCATCAAAAGTTTTCCCGAGGTGGCGTCGGTGTTCGGCAAAGCCGGACGCGCCGGGAGCGCGACCGATCCGGCACCCATTGAAATGTTTGAAACGGTGATCAATCTCAAGCCGGAAAACGAATGGCGCCCGGGCATGACGATCGACAAACTGATTGCCGAATTGGATCGGGCGGTGCAGCTGCCGGGCGTGAGCAACGCCTGGACCATGCCGATCAAGGCGCGCATCGACATGCTGTCCACGGGGATCCGCACTCCTATCGGCATCAAGGTGTTCGGCAAGGACCTCGCCGGGATGGAGCGCCTGGCAAAACAGATCGAGGCGGTGGTGAAAACCGTTCCCGGCACCACCAGCGCCTATGCCGAGCGCATCACCGGCGGCTATTTTCTCGATATCGAGCCCGACCGCGTGGCGCTCGCGCGTTATGGACTGGCGGTGGGCGATCTGCAGGAGGTGATCGGCACTGCGCTCGGCGGCGATCTGGTGACCACCACCGTCGAGGGCCGGGAGCGCTTCGGTGTCATCGTGCGCTATCCGCGCGAGCTGCGTAACGATCCGCAGGCGATTGCCACCCAAGTGCTGGTGCCGGCGATGGGCGGCGCGATGATACCGCTGGGCCAGGTTGCCAAAGTGACGGTCACGCGCGGGGCGCCGAGCATACGGACCGAGAACGCGCTGCTTTCCGCCTACATTTTCGTCGACATGCGCGGCCGCGACATCGGCGGCTACGTCGCCGACGCGCAGAAGGCGGTGCGCGAGCAGGTGGAGTTCCAGCCCGGCTACTACATTACTTGGAGCGGCCAGTTCGAGTATCTGGAGCGTGCCAAGGAGCGCATGAAAGTAGTGGTGCCGGTGACCGTGCTGCTGATCTTCATACTGCTGTATCTCAATTTCAGACGTCTCACCGAAACGCTGATTGTGATGCTGTCGGTGCCGTTTTCTCTGGTGGGAGGGGTCTGGCTGATGTACCTGCTCGATTACAACATCAGCGTGGCGGTCGTGGTGGGATTCATCGCGCTCGCCGGTGTGGCGGCCGAAACCGGGGTGGTGATGCTGCTTTATCTTGACCATGCATTCAGGACGGCGGTGGCCAGGCAGCACGCAGCGGGCCGACCTGTCACTGCGTCTGATCTGTACGATGCGGTCATGCAGGGCGCGGTGGAACGGGTGCGGCCGAAAATGATGACGGTGGTGGCGATCATGGCTGGCCTGTTGCCGATCATGTGGGGCAGCGGCACCGGCTCCGAGGTGATGCGCCGCATTGCCGCGCCCATGGTCGGGGGAATGATTTCCTCGACCGCCCTCACCCTGATCGTGATTCCCGCGATCTACGCGCTGGTGAAGGAATTTACGCTCAGCCGCAACGGCGTGTAAAAGGGACTGTAACCGCAGGCGGCGAATCGAATGCAACCGAGGAGGATGTCATGGATATTAAAATCATCATCGCCATTATCCGGACCGACAGGCTGGAGAAGGTGGAAAAGGAGCTGCAACGAATCGGCGTCGAATGTATCAGCGTCTCAAAAGTGAAGGGATACGGCGAGTATCAGGATTTTTTCGAACGTGACTGGATGGTCGAGGAAGTCAGGCTTGAAATACTCACCAGGCGGGAGGAGGTGGATGCCATCACGGCGGCGATCATGGCGGCTGCGCATACCGGTTTGCCCGGCGATGGCGTCGTCGCGGTGGTTCCGGTCGAAAAACTGTTTCTGATCCGCACGCGATCCGAGGTCACTGCTGACGACTGCTGGTTGCCGAAATGAGCAATGGTGTTCCTTGCTTTCACGATGCGGCCGGCTCGGCGCGTCCGCAATAGACGTAACTCATCGGTCGTGGTCCCTTCGCATACCCCGTTTCGAGTTCCGTGATCCGGAAGCCTGCAGCCTGAATCAGTTGATCCATTTTCCGGTTGAGGTTGCATCCTCCGGCTATCCTGCCCCACAGCGGGTTGAGCCGTTGCTGCCAGCGTTGAACTCGGACTTCGGGGGCGAGGCCGTGCTCGGCGAACAGCAGTATCCCGCCGGGCTTGAGCACCCGCTTCATTTCCTTCAAGGCCTTCAGCGGGTCGGGGATAGAACACAGGGTCCAGGTCATGACCACGGTGTCGACGCAGCCGTCATCCAGCGGAATTTTTTCACTCGAGTGCGCCAGAAATTCGACAGGCAACGTAATGCCACGGGTTTTTTTTCTGGCCATCACCAGCAGCTCCTTCGACGGATCGAGTCCATAGAGGTGATCGACACCGCTACCGTAAAAAGGCAGGTTGAGCCCCGAGCCGACGCCGATCTCAAGGACCGTGCCGCGCGCCCGGGGTACGATTTGCGCGCGGTAACGCGTCGCCTCCTTGTTCCGCATGGCGATGTCTATGAAACGCGGTAGTACCCATTTGTCGTAGAAGCTCATATCATGGTGGTGACGAATCAAATGAGTGGGTGCAAGAAAACACCATGTTCCGACGACTGTCGCCCGGTTTTCGCCGGGACCGGCGGAGGTTCACGCGTTGCGCACAAAGAGAAGAACGCACTTGGGCCGGATTTCGAAAAGTATGCATATGCGCTCGTCGACGAACAGCACGGCAGGCGCGGGCGAATCGACGATGACAGGCTCATGGCGATGTGGCGAACTATCCGATGCTTCCCAACACCGGGAAAGTCCGCAACAGCCACCAGGAAAAAGCCGTAAGCTGGCCGGTAATCATGGCAAACCCCATGAGCACCATCACAATGCCCGCCACGATCTGGAGCCAACGGCCGATGTGCCCGAAGTTCCGGAGCCGTTTTGCAAATGCGCCGGTAAAGACTGCGCAAGCGAGAAACGGGATTCCGAGTCCGACAGAGTATATGCCCAGCAGGATAATGCCACCGGAGACCGAGACGGCTACTGCGCTTACCGTGAGTATCGCTCCCAGCACCGGTCCGATGCACGGTGTCCAACCGAATCCGAACGCGAGACCCAACACGTACGCGGCCAGCGGCTGTCCGCTGCCGACTCGGGGATGGAGACGGAAATCGTATTGCAACCACGGGATTTTCAGGAACCCCGCCGTGAAAAGGCCGAACATGATGACGATGGCACCACCTGCAATATTGGTCTCGTAGCGGTAGCGCAAAAGCAGTTGCCCGAGTGCAGTGGCGCTTGCGCCGAGCGCGATGAATATCGTCGAGAAACCCAGCACGAAGCACAGACTCAGCACGAGCGCCGAAAGCCTGCTGGTGATGTGTTCCTCATGGCCCGGACGTGTCAGCGAGTGGCCGGCGACGTAGGAAACATAGGCGGGCACCAGCGGCAGCACGCAAGGCGAGAGAAAGGAGATCACTCCCGCTGCGAAGGCGGTCAATAAGCCGAGACTGGAGATATCACTCATCGCAATGCGCCCTGCCCATTTTCCATTCTCATGCCGGAGTGCAGTCCGGCAAGCCCGAGGTGCGTGGGTTGCGGTGATATGTTCTTTTTCAGCAACATTTCTTCATGTCTTCTTTTAGCTTTTCGATGACGGTGCTGTTTTTTCCAGATTGGCGGCGCGGCACGAAAAATGCCGTCGCCAGAATCAGCAGCGCGACGATGGCGAGCGTCAGCAGCTTCCAGTGCGGGACGGCGAGGCCGTAGGCAGCTACGAAGCCGGTCGGCAGGAACAGCGTTTTCCATAGCAGCGGCGAACGGCCGCCGGGCAGACGCTTTTCAAGCTGATCGCCGGTTCCAACCACCGATGCGCCCAAAAGTATCGCGAGCATCGAGACATCAAAATCAAAGCCTGCAAAGCGCCCCGCCAGCATCCACAGCCACGTTCCGGAAATGCCGACGCAGATGGGACAAATGGAGAAGGGCAGAATCTTTGCCGCCAGCCATGCCAGCCCCGTAATGGCGAATATCGATACGATCGTGACGAGTGAGGTGGTCATGAAGTTTGCCATGGCAAACACGTCAATCGTTTTTCAGCGGGGTGCCGCACTTTGCACAGAAGCGGTCGTCCGGGGCCCGCCGGGTGCCGCATTGGGGGCAGAGGCGGGAATTTTTCCGTTGAACGCCGGCTGCGGCTCCGCGCTGTCGCCACCACAGAAAAGCCGCCCCGCTTCCGGTGAGCAGTGCCACGGCGCCGGCCAGAATCATGGCCCACCAGCCGGCTGGTTTGCCGCTGGAGCGACCGGGAGTCTGGGGCTGAAGTATCTCCGAGGAAGTTCGCGAATCCGTTTTCGTGTAGTGGATCCTGATCGGCAGCTGTTTCCCCGCCGCCAGGGCACCCAATTCTGCCGACAGGTAGCGCAGCCCGTCTTCGCCGATTGCGGTGGCGTCGAGGTTCGGCTGCGCCGAGAGACCGAGCGCTCCTGCGGGCTCTTGAACCACTACGCTCAGCCGGTCTGCCGCCAAGTCGCCCGGCCAGACATAGGTGTAGCTGCGTTGTGGCGCGGCTGTGGCGAGCGGTTCGTAGAATTCGACGTGGAACAGGCGTTGTGGGATCTCGAAGCTTACCGTGATGAAATCGTCGGCATTCTTGCGCTCGTAATTTACGTTGAAGAGCCTGGCCCCCGGCCCAGCTGCCGAGGCCACTGCCGTCGGGCCGCCGGATGAAGCCGGGGTGCGAAGCGATATGGCGGCTGGCAACGCGATGTCTGCCGCCAGCTCGCCCTTGAGGATCACCAGCGCTGCCGGGCGGTCGAATTCCGGCCAGATTTCGATTTGCAGACTTGCAAGCCGCGGATTTGCCTTGAGCGCACCGCGATCCGGCGGATCAGCGGCAAGGGCGGGCAGCAGAAAGACAGCCAGGACGATCGTCAGGACTCGCGATGCAACAAGGGCTTGGGCGCCGCTATCCCCGGTTTCCTGTTGTTTTGTCAGGTTTTCCATGCAGGTTTCCTTCGCCCCGGAACGCGATGCTGTGCAGGCCGGCTTCATTTATGCAGCTCATTTATCAGCGGAACGATTTTTTCTTGCACGATTTGTGGTGTCAATGGCCCGATTTGCTTGTAGGCGATGCGGCCGTCACGGCCAATGACGAAAGTTTCCGGCACGCCATAGACACCCCAGTCGATCGCCACCCGGCCGTTGATGTCGGCGCCGGTGCGCGTATACGGGTCTCCCAGATCGTCGAGCCATTTCTCGGCATCCTCCGGTTTGTCCTTGTAATTGAGCCCATGGATGGGGACAACGCCTTTTTCCTTGAGTTCCATCAGCAGCGGGTGCTCGGCGCGGCAGGCTACGCACCACGAGGCGAATACGTTGACCAGCGACACCTCACCCTTGAGGTCGGTGCTGGCGAGCCCTGATGTGCGGCCCTTGACCGGCGGCAAGCTGAATTCCGGCACCGGTTTGCCGATCAACGGTGACGGGATTTCCCTCGGGTTCAGTGTCAGTCCGATGCCGAACAACACCACCATGCCGAGGAACAGCAGCAAGGGCACGAATCCTCCCCAGCGTCCGACTCTTCGCGGCAAACCGGTGTTGCTCACGTCGACGTTGTCACTCATTGTGCATGGCTCCTATATCACAGAGTGAGGAAAACGAGACCAAGCAGAATCATGGCGATACCGCCGCCGAAGCGCATCGTTCTTGACTGCCGGTTCCTCCATTCCTGCACTTTTTCCACGAGCGCCGGGTCACCTGAAATGCGAAGAATGATCATCAGCGGCAGGATGAAGATCAGGTTGTAGATCACGAGATAGCCCAGGCCGGCTGCGTACGTCGCCTGGTCGTGCAGCAATCCCACCACCATCAGATATGGTCCGCCGGTGCATGGAAATTCACAGACGCCCACCAGTCCGCCCAGAAGAAACGCTGACGGCAGCGATCCTTTTTCCATCAATGTCGCTATCTGGTGATGTGCGGCCTGCGGGATTTTCAGCCTGATGGGGAACGTCGGAAAGAGCTCGCCGATGACGTTGATCAGGCCGAGCGCAATCAAAAGCGTTGCGCCGACCTTCGCCATGAAATGCGGGGTGTCGAAAATGTGGAGCGCCTGCAGAATGCCGAGGCCGATCAGCATGTAGGCGAGAAAGATGCCGAGGATGTAGGCGCTGCCGATTTCCAGGACGCTCGACCGCAGTTTGCCGAGGCTGAAGAGGAATGCGATCGTGAGTATCAGGATGGAAAAGGCGCAGGGATTGATGCTGTCTATGAGGGCTGCGACGACGATGAGCGGCAGCAGCCACTTGCCTTCGTTCGACAGCTGCCAGAGTGCCGCTGTGCCGACATTTCCGGACTGGAAAAGCAGTACGGAGCCGGCAAGCAGCACGCCGAACCCGATTAAAGTCGCAAGTGTTTTATTCATGTCGGCCGACTTATGGCGTTACCATGGCGACGAAGCCGAGTTCGAGTGGCCTGCCTGCATTGGTCTGGATCGTGATGGCGCGTTCGATGCGGCCGACGCCGGCGGGGCCGTGGGCTGCCGGATCGAACACGATTTCCACCTGCGCCCGGCCTTCCGGCAACAAAGTCTCGGCGATGCCCGGAATGGCTGCGTGCCCGGGCATGCCGAACGGCCCTTTCTTTCCCGCCAACGTTATCAACGTGGCGGTCGTGCACATGCAGGAAGTGTAGAGCTTGGTGATGGTTATCGCGGTCCGGCCGGTGTTTTCGATTGTGAACCTGTGAGAGACTTTTCCTGTGGCCATCGAGATCCTGCCGAAATCGAAAAACGGCTCGGGCGAGGTGAGTGCGCTGCCTGCAGCGGCTTCCCGCGCCGGACCCGGCACCGGTTTTGTCGCCTGATCCTGGCTGATGAAGACCGCGAGCGCGATCGCAATTGCCGTGGCAGTGACCAAGGCGTAGAAAATTTTCCTGTGGGACGTAATCCGCAATGCTTCCATTTTTTTCTCTTTCATGGCCAATTGAAAAATGGCGAGCGGTTCCTCACGTTGTCTTTCCTCGGCGGCGGCCCTCTGAGGTCGGCGAGGCGGCCGCAAGCCATGAGATTCGCAGGCCCGATGCCATGTCCTCGTCGGGGCGGCATCGCAACGCAAACGCGAGCTCCCCGCATCAGGATGTTGTGCCAGAACGCGGCCGTAATGGCCGTCGCACAACGCTGGCGCAAGGAGGGAAGGCTAATTTCGCAGGCGGGAGTAAAGGATGTGTTGTGGCGGGAAGGCGGCGCGGGCGGGCGGGAACCCCGCCGCGGCAATGACGCGCTCGGCAAAAACCAGCTGAGCGGGACGTGCCGCGAGCGGCGACAACCCGGCTGCAGCGAGCGCTGCGAGATGGGGCACGGCCGGCGTTGCCTGTGGCGAGAAATAGTGCTCCTGGCAGCAGTCTGGTCCGGCCGCCATGCTGCCCACCGCGGCTGACTCGCAGCACGATGGTTCGGGCATGATGGCGGCGTCACGCGGGCCGGCGGTGCCCAGAATGCAGGCATGAGCGACCGTTGCGGTCAGATATAGCAGCAATATCAGGCTGGTAACGCCGGCCACGACACGCCTTGTCAAGCGGGTCAGTTCCATGTCCATGTGGCGAATATTAAGCGCGCAAATACGCTGACGCAAACGCTTCGGACAGCTAGTTTGACTTAAATCAATATATTATGGCGCACCCGAAGCTCATGGCTGATGGCGATCGAGTCTTGCCGCAGGCCGAATTCAGAACTCGAGCAGTTTCAGCCGCTGTACCTTGCCCGACGGGCCTTTGGGCAGGTCATCAACGAACCGGATGACCTTGGGCGTTTTGTATTTGCCGAGTTCGCGCTGCGAAAATTCGGCGAGTTCGTCGATGCTGCACTCATGGCCAGGCTTGAGCACCACGCACGCCATGATTTCCTGGCCGTAATTCTTGTCCGGTATGCCGACGGCGGCGGCTTCCAGCACCGCGGGGTGTCTGAGCAGCGCTTCGTCGATTTCACGCGGTGCGATGTTTTCGCCGCCCTTGATGATGAGTTCCTTGGTGCGGCCAGTGACGAACACGAAACCGTCTTCGTCCATGTAGCCTATGTCGCCGGTATGCATCCAGCCATCGTGCTCCAGCGTCCGGGCGGTGTTTTCCGGATCCTTGTAATAGCCTTTCATCACATTGTCGCCGCGCACCATGATCTCGCCCGGCACGCCGGGCGGCTGGGTCTCGCCGGTTTCGGGAGCGATGATTTTCGCCTCGTTGCCAAACGCCTGGCCGGGGCTGCCGATCTTGCGTTTGGCGCGATCGTAAGGGTTGGTAAAGCATGGCGCATTGGTCTCAGTCATGCCGAAGGTTTCGATCACGCTGATGCCGAATCTTTCTTCGAACGCGCGGTGCAGTTCCGGCGGCAGCGGGGCGGAAGCCGAGCGGCAAAACTTGACGCGCGAGATATCGAGCCTTGCTTCACGCGGATCGGGCGCGTTGAGCAGATAGGCGATGATGGTCGGCACGACATTGATCCAGGTGCATCGATATTGCGCCACCAGTTCCCAGTAATTGCCCACGCTGAAGCGGTGCGGCATGACTACGCTGCCGCCATGTATCAGCGGCGCTACCGCAGTCACGATCTGGCCATTGATATGGTAGAGCGGCAGCGCGCACAGCACGCGATCCTGCGCTGTGAGCCGATGCGCCTGGCTAGTGAATTCGCCGCCGGCGCACACGCTTCTGTGAGTGAGCATGCAACCTTTGGGCTTGCCGGTGGTGCCCGAGGTGTACATGAGTAGCGCATCGTCTTCCTCGCCGATATCCGGCAACCTGACGTCCGGCAGTGCGGCAGCATCGAACAGTTCGGTGGCGTCAGGATCGATCACGATCATTTTGATTTCGCGCCCGACGCTGGCAATTGCTGCCGTCAGGCGCTCGGCGAATTCGCTGCTGGTGAAGACGACGCGGGTGTCGGAATGATCCAGCACGTAGGCCAGTTGCGAGGGCTGCGCCAGCAAGTTCAACGGCGCGACCATGAAGCCGGCATACATCACGCCGATCAACAATTGCCCCGTTTGATAACTGTTGTGCAACATCAGTGCGACCTTGTCGCCTTTGCCCAGCCCCAGGCTCAGCAGGAAACAGCCGAGATCGCATGCATTTTCCCGCAGCCGGCCGTAGGTCAGCGTTTTTCCGGTTTCGGGGGCGATCAGGTAAGGGGCGTCGGGCTGCTCGCGCGCACGCAGATCGACGTAATGCCGGAGGGTCCTCATTCAGATTTTGTACTTGCGGCGGTAATCGCCGAAAATGTCTTCCGGACTTGGCTCGTCAGGCGGTATGGTACGCACGATGCGCGTGATGTTCATGAAGTGTCTGTAATTGAGATTGTCGGAAAAGCTGTTGCCGCCCCAGGTGCCGCAGCCCATCGACAGTGAGAACGGCAGGCCGTTGTCGAAACTACCGCCGTTGGCGAAGGTGTGCGCCTGCTTGACGATGACGCGGCACACCGTCATTTCGTGCGCCAGGCGCCGGATGTGCGATTCATCCTCCGTGTGGATGCCGCACGAATGGCCGTCGCCGATGTAATCGTAGATGCCGCGCATGATGCCGAAGGCATGGTCGAAGTCGCGGGCGCGATAGAGCGTCAGTACCGGCGACAGCTTTTCGCCCGAGAACGGATAGTCGCTGCCGGTGCCGGTTTCTTCCACCAGCAGGCATTTCGCCTTGACGAGTGCGGGGCGTGTCAGCCCCGCCACGGCGCAGATCCGCGATACCGGTTGTGCGGTGATGGCGGACGAAAGTCTGCCACCGGGAAACATCGCCTGCTGCAATGTCGTCTTTTCCGCCGGCGTGAGCAGGACACCGCCTTCCTTGGTCAGCGCCGCCAGCATCGCATCGTAGACTTTGTCGTGGATGATGACGCTGTTTTCCGACGAGCAGCTCGTGGCATTGTCGAAAATCTTGGAACGCATGATCTTGGCGGCGGCATCGGTGCAGTCGGCGGAATCGTCGACGATCACCGCGACGTTGCCAACGCCGACACCGAGCGCTGGCGTGCCGCTCGAGTAGGCGGCGCGCACGTTGTTCTGAGAGCCGGTCACGACCACCAGATCGGCCTGCTTCATGAGTTCGGTGGATAATTCCTTGGTCACCGGATGCGACAGCATCTGTACGAGGTCGGGCGGTGCGCCGATGCGCTGCAGTTCGGCGTTGACATACTCGAGCAGCAGGGCCGAGGTCGAATAGCCCTTGGGAGAGGGCGACAGGATGATGGCGTTGCCGCACTTGAGCGCATTGATGATGTTGTTGGCGGGGGTGGCGCCGGGGTTGGTCGACGGCACGACGGCGGCGACCACGCCGACCGGCCGCGCGATTTCGATGATGCCTTTTTCCGGCTGCTCGGCGATGACGCCGGTCGAGATTGCACCTTTGAGGTCGCGCAGCAGTCCCAGCGTCTTGCGGTGGTTCTTCACGATCTTGTCGGCGACATTGCCGAGCCCGGTATCCCTGACCGCCAGTTTGGCCAGCGCCCGGTTGTGCTCCGGATTCATGATCGCCCAGCCGGCGGCGGTCACGGCCTCGTCGAGCTGGGCCTGGCTGTAGCGGGCGTAGGTTTTCTGTGCCGCGCGCGCGCGGCGGATGAGATCCCTTACCGCTTGCGCGGCTGCAGATTGCGGCGTGTCGGTTGGTATCGCCATGAATCGTCCTCAGCCCGCGGCTTTCCCGGTTTGGTGCATTTTACCCTTGTGCCGTGCGTGCCTGAATACGGGATAGATCAGCGTGATGATCGCGATTGCCATCAGCGGTCCGCTCACCGGGCGGGTGAAAAACACGCTCCAGTCGTTGCCATGGCTGATCATGGTGGTCATGAAGGCCGATTCGGCGAGCGGACCGAGAATCACGCCCAGCACCAGCGGCGTGACGGGGAAGCGGAAGCGCTCGAACAGATAGCCCAGCACGCCGAAAACCACCAGCAGCCAGACATCGGTGATATTGTTGCGTGCGGCGAACGCGCCGAGGATGCAGCACATCACGACATAGGCCGAAACGATCACTTCGGGAAACTCGAGCACCCTGACCATGAATCTGGTGGTGAAATAGCCGATCACGCACATGACGATGATGCCGACGAATACCGACGCGAACATCGCATAGACGATGTTGCTCGAGGTGGCGAACACCTGAGGGCCCGGCTGCAGGCCGTGCAGCAGAAAGGCGCCGAGGATGATCGCGGTCGCACCGCTGCCGGGAATGCCCATGGTGACGAGTGGAATGATTGCACCGCCGACCGAAGAGGTGGCGGCGGCCTGCGGCGCGATGATGCCTTCCGCGATACCGCTGCCCATTTCCCGCCGGCGTTTCCCGTACTGGCTCTCGATGCCGTAGGAGAGGAAGGACGCGACGGTGGCGCCGGCGCCGGGAACCAGTCCCACGATGATGCCGATCACGCTGCCGCGCGCGAAAGTCGCTTTCCTGTCGAGCATCTCGCTGAGGCGCGGCAGGCGCGTCCTGATTTCAGTCACGGCTTCGAGCGGCACGGACTTGAAACCCTGTTCCAGCCGCATGAAAACTTCGCCCAGGCCGTAGGCGCCGACCATCACCACCAGGTAATCGATGCCGTCGGCGAGCAGCGGCACGCCGAAGGTGAAACGGTGCGTGCCGTAGGTGTCGTCGACGCCAACGGTGGCGATCAGCAGCCCGGCGAACAGGCTGATCAGTCCATTGACGAGCGAGGCGCCGCCCAGAGAGACCACGCTCACCAGGCCGAAGAACAGGATTGCGAAGTACTCGGGCGTGGAAAAAGTGAGTGCGATCTTGGCGACGGGTTTTGCCAGCAGCACCATGACGGTCGCTGCCACCAGCCCGCCGATCAGCGCCGACACCAGCGTCCAGCCGAGCGCGTAGGCGGCCTCACCCTTGCGCGCCATCGGGTAACCGTCCCAGAGCAGCGGCACATCAATAGGCTCGCCCGGGACGCGGAACAGAATCGAAGTCCAGGCGCCGGCGTAGGTGCCCGACACGTACATGGCGGTGAGCAGGATGATGGCCGGGATCACGTGCATGCTGTAGGTAAAAGGCAGCGCCAGCACCACGCCCATCACCAGCGTCAGCCCCGGCAGCACCGCGACCAGCAATCCCAGAACGATGCCGATCACCAGAAACAGCAGATTGAGCGGCTCGAAGACGTGCGCGAAGCCGATTGCAAGATTGTGCAGCGTGCCGTCCATGTCAGCGGATTCCCATGATCTGCATCAGGAACAGCGTGATGACGGAGAAAGGTTCCTCGCCGATCGGCAGTGAGACGTAGACCACCTTCATGAAAAAGAACAGCAGCAGTAGCGTACCGAGCAGGCTTACCGCGGCAATCACGCTCCACTTGCGGTAGCCGCCAAGTACGATGAACAAAGCGAGATAGAACACGGTAGCCAGGAAAAAGCCGAGTTTCTGGACCGCAGACACGTAAACCGCGGTCAACGCCATGCCCGCGAGCAGCGTCCAGGGATGGCTTTCGCTCGTTGCCGCGGCGCCCATCTCGGCGTGCTGCTCGGCGGATTCCTCGACGATTTCCTCGAGCACGCCGCCGATTTCATTGTCGGGCGCTGTCGACAGCAGGCGCTTGCCGATTTCATAGACGCAGGTCACGAGCAGCAGTATCAGGACTGCTTTCGGCCAGAAATCGGGGCCGAGGGTGCCGGCGCGACGGTGAAATTCGAACTGGGTGGCGGCGTAATAAAGCAAGCCGGCCGCAGCGCCCACGGTCAGATAGGGAAGTATTCCGGCCCAACGCGATCCGGCGGTCATCTCGACACCAGTGTATTACCGAAACAAGTGCTCAGGCAGGGCACCGGGGAGGGCGCTCCATGCCGCGACTTATTTCCCGGGCGCATACTGGCGCATGATGTCGAGCTCGCGTTTCATGAACGCCGCTGCGCCGGCAGCGCCGACGAAGCTCTTGTCGTCAGCATACTGGTCCTTGAGCCAAGCCTTGTAATCGTCGGTGGCCGCGACTTTCGCGAGTGCGTCCGATACCGCTTTCACACGAGCCGCGTCGGTTCCGGCTTTCATCACGATCGAACGAAACTGGCTGATCGCGATCTTGTGGCCGAGTTCATGGCTCGCCGGGATGCTGGCGAACGCCGGAAAACGCTGTTCGGCAAAAATCAGGATCGGCCGCATCTGCTTGCCGTCGAGGAAGCTTTTGACGTCGCCCAGCTGTTCATAGAGGAGGTCGGCGTGTCCGCCGAGGATCGCGCTGTAACGTTCGGACGGTTTGGGAAAAGGCACCGAGGTCAGTTTCAGGCCTTTGCCGTTGAAGTAGACGACGTGCAGGTCATCGGCGCTGCCGAAACCGGTGACGCCGACCTTGAGCGGCCGCTTCCTGGCTTCGGCTTCGACATCCTGCCAGGTCTTGAGCGGACTGTTTTCGGCCACGAAAAAAGCCGAAGGCTGCTGGATCATGATTGCTGCCGGAACGATATCGGCAGGCTTCCATTTGGTAGCCGGATCGAGCTGCAGCGCGAGCGTGTCGGCGATCAGCACCGAAATCGAATAGCCGTCGGCGGGAGCGGTCAGCATTTTGGTGAGTCCGCTCTGGCCGGTGGCGCCCGGCACATTGATCACCGGCAGGGAAACACGGAGCTCTTTTTCCAGGCCGGGAGCGATCTTGCGCGCGAGCTGGTCGGCGCCGCCGCCCGGCCCCCACGGCACGACGAATTCGATCGGTCGCGTCGGGTACTTCTCCTGTGCCGCAGCCGCGAGCGGCATGCCGCACAGCGCAAACAAGGCCAGCGTCCGCGCCACGGTCGATTTGCTGTCAAGCGCATGTCGGTTCATGGTCACCCCCTCCTTTGGTGTGTTTTCCCGTTGAACGCGAAGCCTCGCTTTGTTGTTGTGCCGGTCGAGGATACAAGGCCTGGATTGCCTGCGAGCCCGTGTCCCGTTTTTCGCGTTCGAGGCGTCAAGAGTAGTGAAACGCGCGCCAATATGCAAGCGCTTTCATCCGGTTTCGCGCTTTCCCGTTTCATTGTAGGCGCCGGAATAAATAAGTGTAATAACAATAGGTTATATGTTTCCATCACAAAAAGAACGGCCTGCGGGCAAATGCGCGATTTTCGTGGGCGGATTCTAAAAAGGGCGATGCGTGCGACGACGCGGGCTGTGGCCGGATCGGGCGGATGCGGCGCGCCTCCATGGCAGGGGGCAGCCGGCTTCGCAAAGCCGGGGCCTGCCCGCAACGGGATCGTCCGCTGCGACGCGACGCCGGCGCGGCGCAAATTCTCGAGCTGGTGGCAATCGTCCGCCTTCTGCTGCGATCCGGCGCATTTCGTGTGCGTTTCCGGCCGAAAGTTGATAGACTCCGGATTCCCGAAAAACAGCAATGCCCAGTTTATGAAATGGACGAAACAAAGCACATCAGCTATCAGGGGAGACTGGTCATCGTCGGTTTCGGCTCGGTCGGGCAGGGGACGCTGCCGCTGCTGCTGCGTCACATCGACATGCCCAGGGACCACATCACCATCATTACCGGCGATGAGCGCGGCAAGTCGGAAGCCCGGCATTTCGGCATAAACTTCATCGTCAGGCCGCTCACGCGCGAAAACTACCCTGCGCTGCTCGATCCGCTGCTCGGCGAAGGCGATTTCCTTCTCAATCTTTCCGTCGATGTTTCCAGCGTCGCGCTGATCGAATACTGCTGCACCAGGGGTGCAATGTATCTCGACACCTGCATCGAGCCATGGCACGGCGGTTATACCGATCAGAGCGTTTCCCCCTCACACCGGTCCAATTACGGCTTGCGCGAAGCGGTGCTGGCGCTGCGCCGGAGATATCCTGCCGGGCCGACGGTGATCCCGACCCACGGCGCCAATCCCGGTCTGATTTCGCACTGGGTGAAACAGGCGCTCGTCAACCTGGCGCGTGATATTCTCGGGCAGACCGTCATCCCCCAGAGCAGGGCGCAGTGGGCGCAGCTCGCGATGGAACTCGGCGTCAAGGTGATCCACTGCGCCGAACGCGACACCCAGACCGCCAATCCCGGCAAGCGCCGCTTCGAATTCGTCAACACCTGGTCGGTTGACGGTTTCATCGGTGAGGGCTCGCAGCCGTGCGAGCTGGGCTGGGGTTCGCATGAGAAGCATTTTCCTCCCGACGGCAGGCGCCACGAATTTGGCTGCGACGCGGCGATTTACCTCGCCCGGCCAGGCGCTTCGGTGCAGGTGCGCTCGTGGACGCCGACGGAAGGCCATTATCATGGTTTGCTTATCACTCACGGCGAGGCGATCTCGATCTCCGATTACTACACCGTGCGTAACGGCGACGAGATCATCTACCGCCC
Source organism: Burkholderiales bacterium (assembly GCA_046313915.1). Taxonomy (GTDB): domain Bacteria; phylum Pseudomonadota; class Gammaproteobacteria; order Burkholderiales; family SG8-41; genus CAKKQX01. The sequence goes on from JBKBXX010000004.1 coordinate 47,185, forward strand.
GACGTGCCATTACGCCTACCATCCGTGCGACCACACGGTGCTGTCGGTATATGAACTTGCCGGTAAAGGATGGGTGGGGCAGGAGCAAAGGCGTGTGCTGATGGACGAGATCTACGACGGCACGGACGAACTCGGGGCGCTGCTGATGGGGCACGCCAGGGGCGCGTACTGGTACGGCTCGCAGCTTTCGATTCACGAAGCACGCAAGCTCGCTCCGTTCAACAATGCCACCAGCCTCCAGGTTGCCGCCGGAGTGATGGGGGCAGTAGTGTGGATGATGGAGCATCCGATGGCTGGCATCCTCGAGCCCGACGAAATCGATTTCCAGCGCGTGCTCGAACTCGCGAGTCCCTATCTCGGCACCCAGCTTGGCGTCTATTCCGACTGGACCCCGCTCCAAGGACGTAACCATCCTTTTCCCGAAGATCTCGACACCTCCGATCCGTGGCAATTCAAGAACTTTCGCGTCGTGTGACGCGGGAATGCGGTTCAAGAGCAAAAAGCGACGGGAAAAGCGGTGCGCCGGTCGTGTTCGTTGTTTTTTATCCGTGAAACCAGGCCATGGCCGACAGCCGCCGGCATTCCCATCCTGACACCCCGTCGGCTTGGGTATGCCGGTGGGCGCAGCGGATTCAGCCCGGCGGACGGGTGCTCGATGTCGCTGCCGGTGGCGGACGCCACGCCCGCTGGCTGGCGGCGCGCGGCCACCCGGTCGACGCAGTGGATCGCGATGCGGCTGCGCTTGCCGGGCTCGCGGGGGTGGCAGGGATCACCCCTTTGTGCGCCGATCTCGAATCGGGGCCCTGGCCTTACACCGGGTGCCGGTTTGCCGGCATCGTGGTGGCAAACTATCTGTACCGTCCGCTTTTCCCCCATCTGCTCGCAGCGCTTGCGCCGGGCGGCGTGCTGATTTACGAGACTTTCGCTGCCGGCCACGAGCAGTATGGGCGGCCCCGCAACCCCGATTTTCTGCTCAAGCCGGGCGAATTGCTGGAAGTCGTGCGTGGACGCCTGCGGGTTCTCGCCTATGAGGACGTATTCGTCGCCGACCCCGGGCCCGCGCTGGTGCAGCGGATCTGTGCGGTCGCTCCGGCTTGCTGAACGGTGCCCCTTAAAAAAGTTGAGTGGGGACTCAACCTTTTTTTCCGTCAGTCGTTACAGACAGTAAGGATTTTGTAAATTGTTCCAACTTACCATCTAACGATGCGACTGGCGATCATGGCTGCTGCGGATACGGTGAGCGACGTGCCCCCACCCGAAGACTACGGGGTGGAGGTGCTGTGCGCGAGCTGGAATCCGGTGGTGGCCGCCGTGGCCGAACCGGTGGTTGCCCACGCCTGTCGGGAGCCGTTGGCGGCGCCTGCGGAGGTCGATGCCGACGCTTTCCTCGAGCAGTTCTATCGCTGTCAGAGCTAGGCATCCGGCACAGTCTGCCGGCTCTGCTGCCGGCGTAACGGCCGGTCAGCGGCATTACTGCCGATGCTGGGTGGCAGGGCCTGTCTTATCCGCGATGGGTCCTGCGAGCGCTTGCCCGGCCCCTTGTTCGCGTCAGCCAGGTCACGCGGCGATGCGGCGATAACCGTCCGCTGCAGCCTCTGCCGCCGCGCCGCGTCTCATCGACTATCCCGCACCATGGCGAATCGGGTAAAATGGCCCGATTTAGTCAAGGCGTAAACTCATCGGTTTGCGCCCTTTTCCAAGGGAACCCCGGTAAATGGCTACGCTGCAGGGCAGCCTGGTCGCAATCGTGACTCCGATGCTGGAGGACGGCGGCCTCGATTTCGACGCATTCCGCAAACTGATCGACTGGCACATCGAACAAGGCACCGACGGTATCGTCGTCGTCGGCACCACCGGTGAATCGCCGACGGTCGATTTCGACGAGCATCGCCTGTTGATCAGGACCGCAGTCGAGCACGTGGCGAAACGGGTCCCGGTGATCGCCGGCACCGGCGCCAATTCGACCCGCGAGGCGATCGAGCTGTCGACTTACGCCAGGGACGCGGGTGCCGACATGAGCCTGTCGGTCGTGCCGTATTACAACAAGCCGACCCAGGAAGGGCTCTACCGCCATTTCAGGGCGATTGCCGAAGCCGTCGATATTCCACAGATCCTCTACAACGTACCCGGCCGCACCGTCGCCGACATCGGCAATGATACGGTGCTGCGCCTGGCCAAGATTCCGAACGTCGTCGGTATCAAGGACGCGACCGCCAATCTCGAACGCGCTGCCGATCTGCTGCGCCGCAAGCCCGCCGGTTTCCTGGTCTATAGCGGCGATGATGCCACCGGGCTTGCATCGATGCTGCTGGGCGGCGATGGCGTGATCTCGGTGACCGCCAACGTGGCGCCCAAGCTGATGCACGAAATGTGCGCGGCGGCGCTTGCCGGCAACGTCGCGCAAGCGCGCGAAATCAACAACCGCCTGCTGGGGCTGCACCGTCATCTGTTCTGCGAAGCGAACCCGATTCCGGTGAAATGGGCCGTGCAGCAGATGGGGCTGATCAAGGGCGGCATCCGTTTGCCGCTCACGCCGCTCGCCGACGGCTTTCATGAGCGGGTGCGGCAGGCAATGAAGGAAGCGGGAATCGCGGCATGAAGCAAATTTTTGGCGGCGGATCGGGAAAGGACGGCGGCGCACGGCGGCGCGGATTGCTCGGCAAGGTGGCAGGCGCGGTGCTCATCCTGTCGCTGGCGGCGTGCAAATCGACGTCCATCGAGCTGCCCAGCAAGAAAATCGATTACAAATCAACGAGTCAGCTGCCACCGCTCGAGATTCCGCCGGATCTCACCCGTCCCGGCAGCGATGATCGCTTCGTGGTGCCCGATGTCAACCCCCAAAGCACGGCAACCTATTCGGCCTATAGCAGGGAGCGGGCGGGAGAAAAACGAGCGGGAGTCGGTTCCGGCGTGCTGCCCAAGCTCGAGAATGCACGCATCGAGCGCGCCGGCACCCAGCGCTGGCTGGTGGTCAAAGGCGATCCGGAGCGGTTGTGGCCGGTGGTCAAGGATTTCTGGCTGGAGTCCGGTTTCGTGGTCAACCTCGAGATGCCGGAAGCCGGCATCATGGAAACGGACTGGGCCGAGAACCGCGCCAAGATCGACGAGGGTTTCGGCATCCGCGGCCTGCTGGGCAAGGCGATCAATGCGCTTTATTCGACTTCGGAACGCGACAAGTTCCGCACCCGGCTCGAACGCGGTTCCGAGCCCGGCACGACGGAAATCTACGTCAGCCACCGCGGCATGGAAGAAGTCTATGCTTCCTCCAGCCCGGATGTGCGGGATACCCGCTGGCAGCCGCGCCTGCCGGATCCCGAACTCGAAGCCGAGATGCTGCGCCGCCTGATGGTGCGTTTCGGCGTGCAGGAGGACCGCGCGCGAACCGAGATCGCCAATGCAACCGCTCCCCTCCGCGCGAAACTGTCCACGGCCAAAGACGGCACGGCGATGCTGGCGCTCGACGAACAGTTCGACCGTGCGTGGCGGCGCGTGGGTCTCGCGCTGGACCGTGTCGGTTTCACCGTCGAGGATCGCGATCGTTCGAAGGGGGTGTATTTCGTGCGTTACATCGATCCCGGCATCGACAACAAGTCGGCGGACGACAAAGGCTGGCTGTCCAAGCTCAAGTTCTGGAGCAGTGATTCCAAAACCAAGAGCGAGCAGTACCGCATCGTGGTGAAGGACGTGCCGCCGGGCGCCGAAGTCAATGTCCTCAACAAGGAAGGGGCGCGCGAGCAGTCGCAGACCGCAAGCCGCATACTGTCGCTGCTCTACGAGCAGTTGAAGTGAAACGTGAGCGATGAAAAGTGAAGCGTGATCCCCTGTCTGGCTACGAAGTGGGCTCTGCTTTTCACGTTTCGCGTTTCATGCGCCACGCCCAATGATGCGCTTTGCATCGCTGGGCAGCGGCAGCGAAGGCAATGCGCTGGTCGTGGAGGCCGGTTGCACCCGGCTGATGCTCGATTGCGGTTTCGGCATTGGGGAAACGACGCTGCGGCTCGCCCGTCTCGGTCTCGAGCCCGGCGATCTCGAGGCGATCATCGTTACCCATGAGCACGGCGATCATGTCGGCGGTGTCGAGCGCCTGGCGCGCAGGCACGCGATCCCGGTCTATCTGACCTCTGGCACGCTCACTGCGCTCGATAGCTCGCGGCGCAGTCTCGAGCAGGTCACGATCATCGATAGCCATACGCCGTTTGCTGTCGGCGATATCGAGGTGCGGCCGTATCCGGTGCCTCACGATGCACGCGAACCGGCGCAGTTCGTGTTCGGCGACGGTCGGGCCGCCCTGGGTGTGTTGACCGATGCCGGATCTTCGACGCCCCATATCGAAAGCATGCTCTCGGGGCTCGATGCGCTGGTCATCGAGTGCAACCACGATCTCGAGCTGCTGGAAAAAAGCGGCTATCCGCCGCTCCTGAAGCAGCGCATCGCCGGCCGTTTCGGCCATCTCGACAATGGCGCGGCCGCGACGCTGCTGGCCAGTCTTGATCGCAGCCGCCTCAAGCACGTCGTCGCAGCCCATCTCTCGCAGCAGAACAACACCCCTGAACTCGCGCGCGCTGCGTTGTCGCGGGTGCTCGATTGCGACCCGCGCTGGGTGGAAGTCGCCGACCAGCGTGGAGGCTGCGCTTGGCTATCAATATAACACATTGATTTTAAAATAAAAATGCCGGCCTCGAAAGGCCGGCATTTTTGTGTTGCGAGAAATTACTTCTTCTCTTCCTTCTTTGCTTCGGCGGGAGCGGCAGGGGCTGCCGGGGCAGCACCTTCGGCCTTGGGCGCTTCGGCTGCGGGAGCAGCCGGAGCAGGCGCTTCAGCCTTGGGCGCTTCCGGAGCGGGTGCCGGGGCAGGCGCCGGAGCGGGGGTGGGCGCCGGAGCGGGTTTTTCGCCGCAGGCGCTCAGACCAATAGCCAGAAGAGCAGCAATGAGGAGCGAGCGTTTCATGTTTGTTTTCCCTTAGATCAGTAAATAGTTAACACCAAAAAACAACGGCCAACGCGGATCGACCTGACATTAACGGCCGTTGATGCCTAGCCGTTGACATGCAATTATAGCCAAGGTTGGGCTACAAGTGGTTTTTATGTTACCCGCCAGCAGCCTCAAAACATTCCATTTTATCGCCGTTTTCTTACAGCCCGCTTACGGCGGCTGCCGAAGCTTGCCGCGAATTTTCCGTGGAATCACCGGTAGCCTGGACCGCAGCCGAGCTCGACATAACCGCAGCAGTACCACCGATAGAGCCAGTTCCCGGCTTCGGCGCCGAGAGGGGTGCGAGGCGGCAGAAAGCGCCGGTCGGCGAGGCGCAACAGCACGCGCTCGCCCCGTGTTTCACAGCACTCGCCATTGATGAAAATCCGGTGGCCGCGGTACAGCATCCGCGTTTTCAGTGCCAGACGCACGCCATCGCGCCGCGCCCGCGCCGCGAAAATTGCACTGGTGAGCGGCCGCGAGGGACGGTCGAACACGATATGGGGCTGGGGTTCGGTCAGAAACTGGCCGGCGAATTGGGCGACATCGCGCTCACGCCAGCGGATGCGTGCGACCATGTGCTGCATCTGCTGCAGCATCGCCGGTCCGAGCTGCGCCGGATGCCGCTGCGGTTCGAGATCGGGATCGCGATACCGGCCTTCGAGCGCGAGACGGTCCTGCAGAAACTCGAGAAAATGCGACCCCAGTTCCTGTGCGCTCGGGGCGCGAAAACCGATCGAGCAGGTCAGGCACTCATCGACGGCGATGCCGTCGTGGGCGTAGCGCGGCGGCAAGTACAGCATGTCTGCCGGCGCGAGCAGCCATTCGTGCTGCGGGCGGAAGCGGCGCAGTATCCTGAGCGGCGCACCGTCGACCAGCGCCAGATCACGCTGTGCACTGATGCGCCAGCGCCGCGTGCCGGCGAGCTGCAGCAGAAACACGTCGTAGCTGTCGAAGTGGGGGCCGACGCCGCCGCCGGCAGGAGCATAGCTCACCATGATGTCGTCGAGCCGTGCATAAGGAATGAAGGCGAAACGCTGCAGCAGTTCCCCGGCTTCGGGCACGACGTGGTTCACCCCCTGCACCAGCAGCGTCCAGCCGGTTCGCGGCAACCGCGCCAGGGCGCGTTTCGTAAAAGGACCGTGCGCGACTTGCCAGCGGCCGCGCTGGCGCATCACGAGGCGCGACTGGACGTCGTCGCGCGCGGCGAGCTCGAACAGCGTTTTGCGGTCGAGCATGGCGGCGTAGTCCGGCAGGGCCTGCCGCGCAAGCAACGGTCTTTTCTGCCAATGGCGGCGCAGGAAGGCTGTCGTGGTCAGGCCGGCGAGAAATTTCTTCTGCATTCGGCCATTATAGCGTGCGCTGCTCGCGGCACTTCCGCATTGCCGGCGCGACGCCTATACTGTCCCCGGAGTTTGGATGGAATCGATGTTCGAGGAGCGAGACGGATCTGTTAATATGCTGCAACCGGGACAACCCGCGCCGGTTTTCGACCTGCCCGACGCCGACATGAACATGGTGAGCCTGGCGAGTTTCAGGAACCGCCATAACGTCGTGCTTTATTTTTATCCCAAAGACGACACGCCGGGCTGCACGCTGGAGGCGATCGGTTTCAGCGACCTGGAAGAGGAATTCAGCCGCGCCAAGGCCGTGGTGCTCGGCGTCAGCATGGACGATTGCCTGAGCCACGGTTCCTTTCGCGACAGGCACGGCCTGTGCGTGCAGTTGCTGGCTGACACCGAGGGCGAAGTCTGCCGCAGTTATGGCGTGATCCAGGAAAAGGAAACCGACGGCAGAAAAAGAACATGTATAGTGCGTTCGACGTTCGTCATCGACCGCAAAGGCGTCATCAAACACGCGCTCTATGGCGTGAACCCCCGCGGCCATGCCGCGGAAGTGCTCAATCTGGTCAGGAAAATGGAAAAATGCAAATAGCCAAAAACACCGTAGTGACGCTGCAATATGAGTTGTCGGACGCCGATGGCAACCTCATCGAAAAAGCCGATACGCCGATCGAGTATCTGCACGGCGGCTATCACGGTATTTTCCCCGAGGTGGAAAAGGCGCTCGACGGCAAGACCGTCGGCGACAGCTGTGCGGTGAGGCTGGATCCCGACAATGCGTTCGGTGATTACGATTCCGATCTGGTGCACGTCGAGACCCGCGACAAGTTTCCGGAGAACGTCGCCGTCGGCATGCAGTTCGAGGGCCGGGGCGAGAACTCGGGAGAGGTCCTGATCTACACCGTCACCGATATCGCCGAAGACAAGGTGGTGGTCGATGGTAACCATCCGCTCGCGGGACAGACGCTGAATTTCTCGTGCACCGTGGCGGACGTTCGCGCCGCCACCACCGAAGAGATAGCGCACGGCCACGCCCACGGCGCGCACGGCCACCATCATTGAATTGGGTGAGCGGCGAGCCGCGGGCTCTTATCCCGTAGCCCACCGTTACTCACGTATCGAGCTGTTTCATCCGGTAGAGCAGTTCGAGCGCCTGTTTGGGCGTGAGCGTATCGGGATCGGTGTCGTGTAGCAGCTGCAGCGCCGGATGGGCTGCCGCTTCGGCAGGTGCCGCTGGCGCCGGCGGTGTGCTGAACAGGTCGCGTTGCGGGCTGGCAGCGGCGGCGTGCTGTTCGAGTTCGGCCAGGTTCCTGCGGGCGGCGCGGATCACCGAGGCCGGCACGCCGGCGAGGCTTGCGACCTGCAGGCCGTAGCTCTGGTTGGCGGGGCCTTCTTCCACGCTGTGCAGAAACACGATGTGGTCCTTGTGCTCGACCGCGTCAAGATGGACATTGGCTACCTGGCGGAATTTTTCCGCAAGCCGCGTCAACTCGAAGTAATGCGTGGCAAACAGCGTGAAGCAGCGGTTTTTTTCGACCAGGTGGTGCACGATCGCCCACGCCAGCGCCAGGCCGTCGAAGGTCGAGGTGCCGCGCCCGATCTCGTCCATCAGCACCAGGCTGCATTCGGTGGCGTGATGCAGGATGTATGCGGCCTCGGTCATTTCCACCATGAAAGTCGAGCGTCCGCCCGCCAGATCGTCGGCGGCACCGATGCGTGTGAAAATCTGGTCGATGGGGCCGAGCTTTGCACGCTTCGCCGGCACGAACGAACCGCAGTGCGCGAGCAGCGCGATCAACGCCACTTGGCGCATGTAGGTCGACTTGCCGCCCATGTTGGGGCCGGTGATGAGCAGCATGCGGCGCGTTTCGGCAAGCCGGGTGTCGTTGGCGATGAAGTGGTCGACTTGGGATTCGACCACCGGATGGCGGCCGGCCTCGATTTCGATGCCGGGCTCGTCGGCGAAATGCGGCGCATTGAGGTCGAGCGCCGTCGCGCGTTCGGCGAATGCGGCGAGCATGTCGAGTTCGGCGAGCGCGCCCGCCGCGCGCTGCAGTGCCGCGACGTGGGCGGCGAGATCATCGAGCAGCCTGTCGTAGAGGAATTTTTCGCGCGCCAGCGCGCGTTCCTGAGCCGACAGCGCCTTGTCCTCGAAAGCCTTGAGTTCCGGCGTGATGTAGCGCTCGGCGTTTTTCAGCGTTTGCCTGCGCCGGTAGTCTTCGGGTACCTTGTCTGATTGCGCGCGCGTGACCTCGATGTAGAAGCCGTGCACGCGGTTGTATTCGACCTTGAGGTTGGCGATGCCGCTGCGGCTGCGCTCGCGCGCTTCGAGCTGCATCAGGAATTCGCCGCAGTTGTTCTGTATCGCGCGCAGTTCGTCGAGTTCGGTGTCGAAACCGTCGGCGATCACGTTGCCTTCGCGCAGCACCGCCGCCGGCTCGGACTGGATCGCGGCCGCGAGCAGCGTTGTGAGATCGTCCTGTGGCGCGAGCGCCTGCGCCAGATCGGCCAGTCGCGGTGTGAACGCACCCGCCAAGGCAGCGCCGATTTCGGGGAAACGCTTGAGCGTTTCGCGCAATCCCGACAGATCGCGCGGCCGTGCCGACTTGAGCGCGATGCGCGCGGTGATGCGCTCGACATCCACGCATTGTTTCAGGATGGCGCGCAATGCGTGCTGCGGCCCGTTACCGGATTCGCCTGCCAGCGCCGCAACGGTAGCGAGCCGCGCCTGCAGCACCTCGCGGTCGGTGAGCGGATGGTGCAGGCTGTGACGCAGCAACCGGCTGCCCATGGCAGTAGCGCAGCTGTCCATCAGTGAGAGCAGAGTGGGCGCCGCCTCGCCGCGCAGAGTTTCCGAGATTTCGAGATTGCGGCGGGTTGCCGAATCCATGCGCACGTAAACCCGCTCGTGTTCCACGGCGAGTGCCTTGACGTGGGCGATCGTGGTGCCCTGGGTGGCTTGGGCGTATTCCAGCAAGGCGCCAGCCGCGGCAACCGCGACAGTGAGATCGGTGGCACCAAAAGCCGCGAGGTCCAGGGTTTCGCACTGGCGTGCGAGGTTGCGGCGCGCGATGTCGGCATCGAACTGCCACGGCGGCAGGCGCTTGACTGCAATGCCTGCGCCATCGAGTTCGGGAAATGTCGCATCATCGGCGATCAGCACTTCGGCGGGGCGCAGCCGTTCCAGTTCATTGGCGAGATTCGCGGCAGCGGTTTCCATGATCCTGAAGCGGCCGGAGGCGAGAGACAGCCAGGCAAGGCCGACACGATTGCGTTCGCGCTGCAGCGCGAGCAGCAGGTTGTCGCGTTTGTCGTCGAGCAGCGCCGAATCAGTGAGGGTGCCGGGCGTGACGATGCGCGTCACCTTGCGTTCGACGGGCCCTTTGCCGGCATGAGGATCGCCGATCTGTTCGCAGATCGCCACCGATTCGCCGAGCCTCACCAGTTTCGCCAGATACTGCTCGACCGAATGGTAGGGCACACCCGCCATTTTGATTGGCTTGCCGGCCGAGACGCCGCGCGTGGTGAGCGTGATGTCGAGCAGCCGCGCCGCACGCTCGGCATCGTCGTAGAACAGTTCGTAGAAATCCCCCATGCGGTAGAACAGCAGCATGTCGGGATGGTCCGCCTTGATGCGCAGGTACTGTTGCATCATGGGCGTGTGTTTTTCGGGCATTTCGTGCATGTCTGGAGACCCGCCGGGGCCCGTATTTTGACACGATTCCCGGCTGCAACGATTCCGGGAGCGGATTTTGCGGTAAAGTGCGGTCACTCGCAAAGGTTGTAGCACATATCAAAATCAAACATGAGAGTCGTCATTCTGGGCGCGGGCGTCATCGGCGTTGCCAGCGCGTGGTACCTGCGCGAGGCGGGCCACGAGGTCACGGTAGTGGACCGGCAGCCTGGCCCGGGGCTCGAAACCAGTTTTGCCAACGGCGGGCAGATTTCGGTCACCCATGCCGAGCCGTGGGCCAATCCGGCAGCACCACTGCAGATTCTCGAGTGGCTCGGCAGGCCGGATGCGCCGCTGCTGTTCCGGCCGCGCGCCGATCTCGACCAGTGGCTGTGGGGTGCGCGCTTTCTGTTCGAGTGTCTGCCACAGCGCGCGCGCCGCAACGCGCGTTGCATCCTGGCGCTGGCGCTCCATAGTGTGGAAGCATTACGCGCGCTGCGCGAGGAAACCGCCATCGCCTACGCCGCGGGGGCCCGCGCCATCCTTTGTTATTCCACCGCGGGGCGCGACTTCGCGCGCCCCGCAGCGCTGGTGGAACCGATGCGGGCCTGGGGCTGCATGCGCGAAATCAAGACGGTCGCGGAATGCGTCGCGCTGGAGCCGGCGTTGCGCGCGGCGGCACCGCGGTTGGTGGGAGGCATTTACGCGCCGGGTGACGAATCGGGTGATGCGCATCTCTTCACCCAGCGTCTGGCAGCACTGTGCCAGACGCGCGGCGTCGTTTTTCTGTATACGCATGCGGTGCGGCGGCTTGGCGTTGCCGGCGGACGTGTTTCGGGAGTCGAAGTCGCGGTGCCGTCCGGTGCGGTGGCGACGCTGGAGGCCGACGCCTATGTCGTGGCGCTCGGCAGCCACAGTGCGCCACTCGTGCGCGGCATCGGCATTGCCATTCCGGTCTATCCGGTCAAGGGCTATTCGGTGACGCTGCCGGTAGACTCGCAGCACGATGCGCCCACGGTGAGCCTGACCGACGAAGCACACAGACTCGTATTCTCGCGCCTGGGCAACCGCCTGCGTATCGCAGGCACCGCCGAACTGGCCGGTTACGACACCGCCATCGACCGCGCCCGCTGCGAAGCGATCCTGCGCCGCGTTTTCGAAATGTTTCCCGCTGCGGGGGACCGGGATCGTGCCGGGTTCTGGGCGGGACTGCGGCCCGCGACGCCGGGCAATGTGCCGCTGATCGGCGGCACGCGTTATCCGAACCTGTTTCTCAATACCGGTCACGGCACGCTGGGCTGGACGCTGGCGTGCGGTTCGGGCAAATCCCTTGCCGCCATCATCGGCGGCAAGGCGCCCGAAACGGATTTCCCGTTTCTGGCAAGGGCGCAGCCATGAGCGGCAACGCGGCAGCAGGCGGATTGCCCGCTGCCGCGCAGGCTCAGCTCCGGACTGGCGGCTTCGATTTCAGTGCCGGCGTCAGATGCGGCGCGATCAGCTTCAGCATCTCGACGAAAACCTTGGGCGTGCCGGCGACGACGTTGCCGCTTTGCATGTAGGTTTCGTTGCCTTCGAGATCGCCGATCAGCCCGCCGGCTTCGGTGATGAGCAGGCTGCCCGCCGCGATATCCCACGGTGACAGGCCCAGCTCCCAGAAACCGTCGAGGCGCCCCGCCGCGACATAGGCGAGGTCGAGCGCGGCCGCGCCGGGGCGGCGCACGCCAGCGGTATTTTTGACCATGTCGCGGAACATCGCGAGATAGCTGTCGAGGTGCTCGAGCTGGCGGAAAGGGAAGCCGGTGCCGATCAGGCTGGTCTTGAGATGCAGCCGCTTGCTGACGCGGATGCGGGTTTCGTTGAGAAACGCGCCGCGGCCGCGGCTGGCGGTGAAAAGGTCGTTGCGCGCGGGATCGTAGATCACGGCTTGGGTGACCTGGCCCTTGTGCGCGAGCGCGATCGACACCGCGTATTGCGGAAAACCGTGCAGGAAATTGGTGGTGCCGTCGAGCGGGTCGATGATCCACTGGTATTCGGAATTGCCGGAAGCACCGCTTTCCTCTGCTAGAATCGAATGATCGGGATAGGCGTCGAGTAGTGTCCTGATGATCGCCTGCTCGGCTTCGTGGTCGACCTCCGAAACATAGTCGTTGACCGCTTTTTCCCTCACGGAAACGATGTCCAGGTTGCGGGTGGCGCGATTGATGATGTTGCCGGCGCGGCGGGCGGCCTTCACCGCGATGGTGAGCATGGGGTGCATGGTCAGGGGCGAAGGGCGAAGAGTGAAAAATGGAGAACAGGCCCGGTGCTTCCGTTTCGCCGCCGGGTTTTCGTGTGCGTGGCGGTTTGCATAGGCCATATTGTAAGTGATTGAGATCGACCCGCTCAAAAATATCCGCATCGTGCTGTGCGAAACCGGGCATCCCGGCAATATCGGCGCGGCGGCGCGTGCGCTGAAAACCATGGGCCTGTCGCAGCTGTTGCTGGTCAATCCGCAGCGTTTTCCCGATCCCGAGGCGCAGTGGCGCGCATCGCGCGCGACCGACGTGCTGACGGGCGCCCGCGTGTGCGCGAGCCTCGACGAAGCGCTCTCCGGCGTGGCGCTGGCGGTGGCGTGCTCGGCGCGCAGCCGCGAGATCGCGGTACCGGAGGTGACGGCGCGCGCAGCCGCGACGCAACTGGTCGCAGTCGCCCATGCCCAGCCCGTGGCGCTGGTGTTCGGCAACGAGACCTATGGCCTCACCACGGAGGAAGCGAACAAATGCCGGATGATCGCCACCATACCGGCCAATCCCGAATATTCCTCGCTCAACCTCGCGGCGGCGGTGCAGGTGTTTGCCTACGAATTGCGCATGGCGGCAGGCGCGGCGATGCCGCGCGGCAAGCCGCGAACCATGGCGAGCCACGAGGAGATCGAAGGTTTTTATGCGCATCTCGAGCAGACCATGGTCGAGGCCGGTTTTTTTGATCCCGGGCATCCGAAGAAGCTGATGCCGCGGTTGCGCCGGCTGTTTGCGCGCGCGCAGCTGGAAAAAGAAGAAGTCAACATCCTGCGCGGCATACTCAAGGCGCTGAGCCAGCCGAAAAAGCGCAATAAGCCGTGAGCGGCGAAAGTTATTTATAACTCATTGTATTTTAAGTGTTATTTTCTATCACCAGCGCCAATAGTTGATAGAAATAGTGGGGTATTGTAGACTTTTCCGTGTCTTATCTATCTGGAATGCGATGTTTGACCGGCTCAAAGAAGAGATCGCCGTCGTGTTCGAACGCGATCCCGCGGCGCGCAATGCCTGGGAAGTCATTACCTGCTACCCCGGTTTTCATGCACTGCTGTTTCATCGTCTCGCGCACTGGCTGTGGGGAGCAGGCTTCAAGTGGTTCGCACGCCTGACTTCGCATCTCGGGCGCTGGTTGACCGGGATCGAAATCCATCCGGGCGCAATCATCGGCCGGCGGTTTTTCATCGACCATGGCATGGGAGTGGTGATCGGCGAGACTGCGGAGATCGGCGACGACTGCACGCTCTATCACGGCGTCACGCTCGGCGGCACCTCGTGGAACAAGGGCAAGCGCCATCCGACGCTCGGCAAAGGCGTGGTGGTCGGCGCCGGAGCGAAGATACTCGGTCCCATCGAGATCGGCGACGGCGCCAAGATCGGTTCCAATGCCGTGGTGGTGAAAGCCGTGCCGCCCGGTGCGACCGCGATTGGTGTTCCCGCGCGCATCGTCGAAGAACGCAGCACTACGGCCGGACGCTTCGCCCCCTATGCGCTGGCGAAGGATACGAACGACCCGATGGTCAAGGCGATACACGAGCTCATCGCTCACAGCGTCGACACCGACAAACGCATCGATCGGATACTCGCCGACCTCAAACGCCTCGGCGTGCAACTCGAAGAGCGCCAGGCGGCGAAGCTCGATGCGGGTCAGCTGAACAAAATGGTTGACTGAATTTGTCGGGTAAGATATAGTTTACGGAAATAGTCGGGTAGCGGGTTTCGCTATATATAATTGATTAATTTGAGTATTTTATAGAGGTGCCCCATGAGACTGACGACTAAAGGGCGATTTGCCGTTACCGCGATGGTCGATCTGGCGATGCATCACGGCAGCGGTCCGGTGACGCTCGCGGAAATCAGCGCCCGGCAGAAAATTTCACTGTCCTATCTCGAGCAGTTGTTCGGCAAGCTGCGGCGCCACGCGCTGGTCGGCAGCGTGCGCGGTCCGGGAGGCGGTTACTGTCTGGCCAAGGACATCGCCAACGTATCGGTCGCGGACATCATCCTCGCCGTCGACGAACCGATCGATGCGACGCAATGCGGCGGCAAGGAGAATTGCCGCGATGACCAGAAGTGCATCACGCATGACCTGTGGGCGACGCTCAACGAGCGCATTTTCGATTATCTGGAATCGGTGAGCCTGCGCCAGCTGGTCGATAACCAGAAGGCCAAGGAAGCGGGTGTCGCGCAGGTGCACGACATGCGTAGCATCGCGAGCAGACGCGAAACGGTTTCGGTATAGCGCGGTGGGGACGATGAGTAATGCGCCGTGGTCGCAAGCCGTTTCGCCCAGCCGGAAACGAGCCCTGTCGCCCTGAGCCATCTGCAGAGCGGATTTCGATGATGAGCCACGTCTATTTCGACCACAACGCGAGCACGCCTCCCGACGAACGGGTGGTCGCGGCGATGCTGCCCTATTTACGCGGCGAATACGGCAATGCTTCGAGCCGTCACGAGTTCGGCACCGTCGCGCGCAAGGCGCTCGAGCGCGCACGCGAGCAAGTTGCCGCGCTCGTCGGCGTGCAGCCGGCGCAGGTGATTTTCACCAGCGGCGGCACGGAAGCCAACAACCTTTTCATCAAAGGGGCGGCTTCCTGCCTCAGGCCGTCGCAGGTCGC